>NZ_JBIVRD010000002.1:25579-34111 GCF_044755565.1 Kitasatospora sp. NPDC092286
CGAACCGGTGGTCACCGCGGTGGAGACGGTCGCGCTGGTGGACGAACCGGCCACCACCGAGCCCGAACCCGGGTTGACGGCCACCGAGAAGTCGTTACCCGGCTGAGTGCCCGTCACGGTCAGGGTGTACGTGCTGGTGTGGCTGCCGGAGGCGGCGTTGCCGGTGATGGTGAGCGGGTAGGTGCCCGGTGTGGCGGTCGCGGTGGTGGCGACGGAGAGCGTGGCGGTGCCGCCGGCGGTGACGCTGCCGGGGGTGACGGTGGCGGTCACGCCGGCCGGGGCGCCGGTGACGGAGAGGTTGACGCTCTGCGCCGAACCGGTGGTCACCGCGGTGGAGACGGTCGCGCTGGTGGACGAACCGGCCACCACCGAGCCCGAACCCGGGTTGACGGCCACCGAGAAGTCGTTGCCCACCGTCGTGCCGCTGGTGAACGGCGCGAAGATGTGGGTGAAGTCCCAGGTGTTCTGGTTGATCCCGGAGCAGTAGTCGTTGCCCGCCGTGCCCGGGCAGCCACCGTTGTCGCGCTGCAGGGCCCAGAAGGAGAGCGTGTTGATGCCCTTCGAGACCGCCCAGTTGTAGACCGTGGTCGCGTTGGCGACGGTGAAGGTCTCGGCCGGGCCGTAGTCGTCGATGCCGACCATCTCGATGATGCCGATGGAACCCCACAGCTGCGCCGGGGTCTTGGTCGGGTAGAGCTTGGCCAGCTGGTTGTAGAGACCGGTCGTGGCGGTCTGGGTGTCGGCGGCCATGTCGTGGGCGGCGCCGTCGTAGTAGTCGAAGGTCATCAGGTTGACGACATCGATCCGGGCGTTGTTGCTGACCGCGTTCTTCAGCACCGCCAGGCCGCTGGAGGCCAGGCCGCTGGTCGTGGTCGGCAGCGTGTACGAGAACTGGATCGAGCGGCCGTTGGCGGCGGCCCAGTCCTGCACGAGCTTGATCGCCTTGTTGCGGCGGTCGATACCGGCCGTGTTGGTCAGCGAGTTGTCCTCGATGTCGAGGTCGATCCGGCTGACGTCGTACGTGGTGATGACGTTCTCGAAGGCCGCCGCGATCTGGTTGACATCGGTGCAGCTGTCGGCGATCTCGGTCCCGGTGTTGTCGGCCGTGTAGCCGCCGAAGGACGGGATGACGTCGCCGCCGTTGGCGCGGATGGTGGCGATGTCGGCGCCGAAGGAGGACGAGGAGACCGGCAGCGAGGTGTCGCCGTTCCAGTACGGCGTGCACGAGCCCTTGGTGGCGGCCTGCAGGAACGCCATGGTCAGGTGCTTGGCACCGGACTGCGCGGCCAGCGTGGCCGGGCTCTGGCCGGTCCAGGACTCGAAGTACGGCGCGAAGACCCGGGTCGGCAGCGGGGTGGCGGCCTCGGCGGAGGCCGTCCCGACGGCGACCAGCCCGGCCGACGCGGCCAGCGTGGCACAGGCTGTCAGGGCGGCCTGGATCGTTCTGCGTAGACGCATGGATTCTCCAACAGACTTGGTGGGGCAGGACGTTGGTGAAATATTGAACGGTGCTGCGGAACCTCTGTGGTACGGAACCGCCGCCCGCGCGGGTGGGGAGTCGTGCGGGCGTGTAGGGGTGGAGCTGTCGACGGACGGGTGTGCGGGCGGACGGGCGCGTGGACATGCGGACGTGCTGAAGCCCACGTACTCGCGGAGCGACGGCGGTGCGAAGACGCACGTAGGCCGTGCGGGTCGGGGGCGGAGCGGAACAAGGCAGGGCAGTGCCTCAGCCGCCGGTGGTCACACCCCCACAGTGCATCCCGGTCGGATCGACATGCTTATGGTTGGACTAGACCAGTCGTCTGTCAAGACTCCTAACAGTTCGTCAACAGAGCTGATCGGCCGCCGCGGGGCCGTTGCCGTACCCCCGAAGCCGCCGGTGACCGGCGGTAAATCCGCTTGCGACGGCCGACGCCGTTCGGACATGATCGGTCACATGCGCGATCTCCACAGGAAGGGCGGCCACCGCCCGAGCAGGTGAGCCCCATCCGCCGCCCAACGGCGGCCGGCCCGTGCCACCCGTCGCCGGAAACGGCGGCCGCATCCGTATTCACGCCCGATCCGCATTCACATCCCGATCCGCACTCGCTGCCGCATCCGCACGTGTCGGCGCGCCTGTCGGCGCCCCGGCCGTCGCCGTACGCCGCCCGTCCGTGCATCTGACCCGAGAACGCCCACGCCTGTCCCTTTTCTCTTGGAGGAGACCTCTGTGACGACCTTGTCCGACACCGCCTGGACCTTCGCCGACGCCCGTAACCTGCGCGCCCTGCTGGCTGAACTCGACTGCCGTGCCGCCGACTTGACCGCTTCCCGGGCCGCCGCGCGGGTCACCGTCCGGACCACCGCGCAGGCCGCTCCGCAGGTCGTTCCGCAGGCCGCTCTGCGGCGCCGCCGGAGCACCGTCGACGGGCCGGCGGCCCTGGCGGCCTGACCGGGGCCGATCCGGCCGACGTCCGGATTGCCGACGTCCGCCGTACCTTCCGCGCCCGCCGCTGACGTACCGCGCGTCATCGGGCGCGCCGAAACGTCGAGGTCCCGCCCGATCACCAGGATCGGGCGGGACCTCGGGGCCGTTGGCGAACGGCAGTCGGATCAGGCCATGCCGTGGCCGCGTGCCCGGTCGGAGCACGCGGCCACGGTCGCCCGGCGCTCAGGACGCCGGGCTGCTCGGGGTGGTGGGCGGACGGCCG
Source organism: Kitasatospora sp. NPDC092286 (assembly GCF_044755565.1). Classification (NCBI taxonomy): domain Bacteria; kingdom Bacillati; phylum Actinomycetota; class Actinomycetes; order Kitasatosporales; family Streptomycetaceae; genus Kitasatospora; species Kitasatospora sp. NPDC092286. The sequence goes on from NZ_JBIVRD010000002.1 coordinate 28,270, forward strand.
GGCTCAGGCCGGCGGGCAGAGGGTGGTGCGCAGCGCGTCGAGGATCTTCTCGGCCTTCTCGCCGCCGAAGCCCTGCGGGTGGTCCGGCGCGGTGAAGCGCTGGTTGACCAGTTCGACCAACTTGGCCCGGTCCTTGGGGAACTGGTACATCGACTGGCACTGGTTGCGGGCCCGGTCGACGGCCTGCTCGGGCTTTCCGCCGACGATCGCCGGGTCGATCGCGTCCAGGGCGGCGACCAGCCTGGTGGTGAGGCCCGCGTCCGGTTTGGTGGGCAGTCCGGCGTCGGCCGGCGGCGCGGGCTTGGACGCCGCGGGGGCGTCGGGCGTGCCGGGGGGCGGGGGTGAGGCGGCGTCCGTGGCGGGCGTGTCGGGCGAGCCGGTGGCAGGTGCGGGCGGCGGCGGGGTGGTGGCGTCGCCGGCGGGTGCGGACGTGGGTGCGGATGCGTCGGGGGTGGTCGACGCGGCGGGGGTCGGTCCGGAGGGTGGTCCGGCCGAGGTGGTGTCGGAGCCGGAGCTGGAGCAGGCGGCTAGGCTCACCGCGGCGAATGCCGTGAGGGTGGCGGCGAGAAGACGAGTGCGCATTCCGCCACACTGTCATGTCCGCGGCGCTCAGGGGAAGATCCCCCGGGAGAACCGGCGGCGACCCGGGAGACCTCCCCCCGAGCCGCCCCCGAGCCGTCGCCCGGGCTCAGCCGAGGCCGTTGGCCTTGAGCCAGTCCTTGGCCACCGTCGACGGGTCCTCCTTGTCGATGGCGACCCGCTTCATCAGCGCCGTCAGGCCCGCCGTGTCCAGCTTGGCCGACACCGCGTTGAGCGCGGCCGTCGCCGTGGCGTCCACACCCGCCTTGTTGACCAGCGGAGTGACGTTCTGCGCCCCGAAGATGTCCTTCGGGTCGGTCAGCGGCACGAGCTTCAGCTGGACGATCTTCGGGTCGGTGGTGAAGACGTTGCCGACCTGGACGGAGCCGTCCTTCACCGCGTTGGCCGTGGTGTCGCCGGTCGGCTTCCACTCCTTGAAGGTCAGCCCGTAGACGTCCTTGAGCTCCTGCTCGCGGCGGGACTTGAACTCCGGCGGGCCCCCGATGGTGAGCTCGCCGGCCTTCGCCGACAGGTCGGCGATGCTCTTCAGGCCGTACTTGTCGGCGGTCTCCTGGCTGACGCTGAGCGAGTCCTTGTCCTCGGCCGGCGAGGAGTCCAGGATTCCCAGCGCGGCCGGCAGGGCCTTCGCCAGCGCCGCGTTGACGTCGTCCTTGGTGGCGGCGGTCGACTTGGCGTCCAGGTAGGCGAGCAGCGAGCCGTTGTACTCGGGCAGCACGGTCAGGCTGCCGTTCTGGATCTGGCCGTAGAGCACCTCGCGGCTGCCGATGTTGAACTTCTCCTCGACCTTGACACCCTTGGCCTTGAGCGCCTGCGAGTAGATCGAGCCGAGCAGCACGTTCTCGGGGAAGTTCGCCGAGCCGACCACCACGGTCGAGCCGGAGCCGCCCGAGCCGGCGGGCGCCGACGAGGAGCCGCTCAGCGGGTCGCCGCCCGAGGAGCCGCAGGCGGTGGCGCCGAGGGCGAGCGCGGCGAGGGCGCCGAGGACGAGAGCCCGGTGACCGCTTCTGCGGCGTGCGGATGTCGACATGGTGATACGTGTCCTTTCGGGAGGGGTGGGAGGTTCAGCGGGCCTGGCGCTGGGCGCGCAGCCCGGGCGGGAGCGCGTACCGGGCGAGCAGGGAGAAGAACAGCTGGGCGCCGACCGCGAGCAGCACCACCAGCAGCGCGCCGCCCACCGTCACCGCGTACTTCCGGGTGGCCAGCCCGTCGATGACGTAGCGGCCGAGGCCGCCGAGGCCGACGTACGCGGCCACCGTGGCGGTCGCGATCACCTGCACGGTCGCGGTGCGGAAGCCCGCCAGCAGGGTCGGCAGCGCGGACGGCAGGCAGACCTGCCAGAGCACCTGCGGGTGCGTCAGCCCGACCCCGCGGGCCGCGTCCCGGACGTCCGGGTCGGTGCTGCGGACCCCCTCGACGGCGGCCACCAGCAACGGCGGCGCGGCGAGCGCGACCAGCGGGATCAGCACGGCCGTGTCGCCGACGCCGGCGAGCAGCACCGCCAGCGTCACCAGCCCGAGGGTGGGCAGCGCGCGGGCGGCGCCGGCCAGCGAGGTCACGGCGGTGGCGCCGCGGCCGGTGTAGCCGATCAGCAGGCCGAGCGGGACGGCGAGCAGCGCCGCGTACAGCAGCGCCTCACCGGAGAGCAGCAGGTGCTCGGTGACCCGGTGCACGATCGAGTCGGGGCCGCTGCGGTGGTCCGGGGCGGAGAAGAAGTCGCCCAGCCAGGAGAGCCAGTTCACCGGGCCGCCCCCTTCTCCCGGACGGCCCACGGTGCGAGCAGCCGCCGGGTGCCGACCAGCAGCAGGTCCACGACCAGCGCGAGCGCGGCGATCAGCACGATGCCGGCCACGATCGGGGTCGGGAAGGTGCGCTGGAAGCCGTCGATGAACAGATAGCCGAGCCCGCCGCGCCCGACCAGCGCGCCGACGCTCGCCAGCGAGATGCTGGACACCGCCGCGACCCGCAGCCCGGCCAGCAGGTACGGCACGGCGGCGGGCAGCTCGACGGCGGCCAGCCGGTGCCACGGCCCGTACCCCATCGCGGTCGCCGCCTGGCGGACGGCCTCCGGGACGGCGCGCAGCCCGTCCACCGTGGTCGGCAGCAGCACGGCGAGCGCGTAGAAGGTGAGCGGGATCATCACGGTGGCCTGGGTGGCCAGCCCGGTGTACGGGATGAGCACCACGAAGACGGCCAGCGAGGGCAGCGCGTAGACGACGTTGAAGACCGCGGCGAGCGGCTGGTAGAGCCGGGGATAGCGGGTGCAGGCCAGGCCCAGCGGGACGGCCAGCAGCAGGCCGATGAGCACCGGGAGCAGGGCGATCAGGGCGTGGTCGGCCAGCAGGTGGCCCAGATAGCCGAGATGGTCGCCGATCCAGTACCAGCGGACGATCGGTTCATCGTCCACCGGTGGCTCCGTCCGCCTCCGGGGTCTTCGTGGGTGCGGGCGTCGGCGCAGGCGTTGGCGCGGGCTCCGGTGCCGGCGCGCCCGCCCCGGCGAGGGCGGCGAGGACGGCCTCGCGGCTCGCCGTACCGCGGGCCCGGCCGTCGGCGTCCAGCGCGACGGCGACCCCGGCGGGGGAGAGGACGGCGGCGTCCAGCGCGGTGCGCAGGGTGTCGGCCTCGGGCCGGTAGCCGGCCGCCGGGTGCAGGACGGTGGTGGCGGCGTCCCGGTCGATCCAGCCGATCGGGCGGCGCTCGTCATCCAGCGCCAGCTCCCAGCCGCCGTAGCGCAGCCCGTCGGCGACCGGGCGGACGGCGACGCCGGTGGCGGGGCGCAGGCCGAGGCCGCGCAGGCCGCGGTCGCGGCCGAGGAAGGCGGCCACGCCGTCGTCGGCCGGGGAGGTCAGCAGGGTGTGCGGGTCGGCGAGCTGGGCGATCCGGCCCTGTTCGCGCAGCACCACGACCTGGTCGCCCAGCCGGACGGCCTCCTCGATGTCATGGGTGACGAACAGCACCGTCTTGTGCAGCTCGGACTGGAGGCGCAGCAGTTCGTCCTGCAACCCGGCGCGGACCACCGGGTCGACGGCGCTGAACGGCTCGTCCATCAGCAGCACCGGCGGGTCGGCCGCCAGCGCCCGCGCCACGCCGACGCGCTGCTGCTGACCGCCGGAGAGCTGGAACGGGTACCGCTTGGCGGTCTCGGGCGCGAGCCCGACCAGTTCCAGCAGCTCGGCGGCCCGGGCCCGGGCCTTCTTGCGGTCCCAGCCGAGCAGGTAGGGGACGGTGGCGACGTTGTCGATCACCTTGCGGTGCGGGAAGAGCCCGGCCTGCTGGATCACGTACCCGATGCCGCGGCGCAGCCTGGCGGGCTCCAGCTCGGCGACGTCCGTGCCGTCCAGCAGCACCCGGCCCGACGTCGGCTCGACCATCCGGTTGACCATGCGCAGCAGGGTGGTCTTGCCGCAGCCGGAGGGCCCGACCAGGACGGTTATCCGACCGGTCGGGACGTCCAGGTCGAGACCCCCGACGGCGATGGTGCCGTCGGGGTGGCGCTTTCCGGCGCCGTCGAATCTGATCACGGGGAGTTTCCTCGTCTCGGTGCCCCTGGATGGCGGCGCCGATCGTGTCGGTCTGTCGGTCGGTGGCGGTTTGTCAACGAAGGAGCGGCGTGGGTGACACCGCCGTCCCGTCGTATCAACCGCCCGGGCGTTCTTCCGCCCGCGTGGCTGCCCAGCTTTGGACCGGCGGAAACTCTGATCAGACTATGACCTCGATCATCTCCTGTCCGTGATTAACCGCCCGACGGGTGCTCAGGTGTCCTCTTCCGGCGTCCTGATCCGCCGCCTGATCCGCGGCCCTGATCCGCTGTCCTGGCCCGCGCTGCGGCCTGCCGTGAGCGGACGGCCGGTCAGCCGCCCCGGCGCGTCGGCAGCCCGGCGGCGGCCCAGCCGACGAAACCGCCGTCCAGGTCCGTCGCCCGGCGCAGCCCCAGTTCGCGCAGCGAGGCGGCGGCCAGACTGGAGGCGTAACCCTCCGAGCAGACCACGATCACCTCCACGTCGTACCCCGTCGCCTCCGGGATGCGGTGACTGCCCGTCGGATCGAGCCGCCACTCCAGCACATTGCGCTCGATGATCAGCGTGCCGGGGATCTCCCCCTCGGCCGCCCGCTGCGCCGCGGGCCGGATGTCCACCAGCAGCGCGCCGTCCAGCTGAGCCTGGTAGGCCTCCCGGGCCCGTGGCCGGTGGACGCCCTCACGGGCGCGCTCCACCAGGTCGTCGATCGTGGTCACCACTGCTCCGGTCCTTCCTCCGAGGTGCGGACGAGCCCGCCGGCCCGCAGGTCGTAGTGCGCCATGGAACTCAGCGGCGGCGAGTAGGCGTGCAGCGTGACGGCCGGTCCGGAGGCCGTGTTGCGCACATCGTGCACGTACTCGGGGCCGAAGGCGCGGGCGGTGCCGGCCGGGATGCGGCGGATCAGCAGGCCCTGGTCAGGCCCGCCGAGCGACAGCTCCTCCAGCTCGCCGAGCGCGACGGTGAACGCGCCGCGCGAGCCGCCGTGGTCGTGGAAGCCGGTGGACTGGCCGGGCAGCCAGCTGATCAGCCAGACCTCGTGGTCGTCGTCGGCCGCCAGCCGGCGGTACCAGCGCTCGTCGGTGGAGAGCCGCACCTGGTGGATCCACTGGTCGGGCCGTTCGGCCAGCTCCCGGACGATCTTGCGCAGGGCGTTCGGGGAGAGCGGGGCGCGGGTCTCCTCGGTGGTGGCCGTGCGGGTGCGGGTGCGGTGACCGGTGGCGGCCGTGGTGGCAGGGTTGTCGGGAGCGAGGTCCAGGCTCATGTGGGCGTCCTCGGGGAAGGGAGAAGGCGAAGGAGGTGAAGGGCGGGACGCGGCCGGGCCGGGGCGCGGACCTGCCGACGGGGCGGCACGATGCGTGGGGCGGGGCGCGTCAGGAAGACGGGAGCGGGTGCGCGGCGCGGGCCCTGGGAGACGTCACAGGGTGGGACCGGCGAGGAAAGGCAAGGTCAACAGGCACAGATGGAACTCGCCTGGCGTCGCAGATCGACGTGCAGGCGGCAGACCAGAGTGGCGCCGGAGTCCATGTGCCGGATCTTTCCCGACGGGACAGGTGCGAGTCAAGCGAGGCCCGTCACTCCTGCGGGGCGCGCCGTGGTGGCGGCGGCGCCGGGGCGCCCGCCGTGGGGGGGGGCGGGGGGGCCGCCCCCCCCCCGGGGGGGGGGGGGGGGGGGCCGCCCGCCGGGGACAGGCCGGGGGGCCGGGGGGGCCGGCGGGGGGGGGGCGGGGG
>NZ_JBIVRD010000002.1:34120-392450 GCF_044755565.1 Kitasatospora sp. NPDC092286
TGCCGCATCTTCCCCTACGGCACTGGCGCCCCTCACGCCCGCCCCCCCCCCCCCGGGGGGCGGCCCGGGGGGGGGGCGGGGCGGGGGCCCCCGCGGGGGGGGCCCGGGCCGCCCGCCCCCCCGACGGGGCGGAGGGCGGGGGAGAAGGCCGGGCGGAGACCTGGCTGGAGGCCTGGGCGGACGGCTGGGGGGACGGCTGGGCGGGCACCGGAGCCGGCTTGTGCCCGGCCAGCGCCGCCTTGACCGCAGGCACGGCCTGCTCACCCAGGTAGCGGCCGAGCGTCTGGTACGCGTCGAACTGCCGGTGGTCGAACCACTGGTCGCTGGTGCTGTCGTTCGGGAAGGCCGGGTTGGCCACCGCGTAGGAGTGCAGCTCGTACGGCATGCCCGGGGTGAGCACCGCCTGGGCGACGATCAGCGTGCCGTGGGATCCACCGCCGCCGTCCCCGAAGTCGAGCGGTGCCGGATAGCGGATGTCCCCGGTCACGACCGCCCGGGCGGAGAGCCGGTCGGCCAGCTGCGCCGCGAGGCCGCGCAACGGCGGCTGCCGGTCCGCGCCCTGTGTGCCGGTCGGGTCGGCCGGGCGGTTCGGGTCGTCGGGGTTGTCGGGGTCGGCGCTGCCGTCCGCCCGGTCCCCCCGGCGGGTGCCGGAGGGGGACGGGAGCCGGGCGGCGCTGCCGGGGATCAGCAGCTCCGGCTCGTGCAGGGTGATGACGATGCCCAGCTCCTCGCGGGCGAGGGTGATCGCCGCCGCCAGGGTGGCGGCGTAGGCGGTGTCCCCGCTGGCGTCGACGCAGACCGCGGTGCGGACGCCGTGTCGCAGCAGCTCGACCAGACCGAGGTTCTCGTAGTGGCCGCCGTCGGTGGTGAGCAGGAAGCGGTCGTCCATCGGGAAGCGTCCGGACAGCTCGCGCAGCTGGTACTGCAGCCGGCGGACGGCGGGCTGTGGCGCGCGGCGCCAGTCCGGGGCGGCCGTCCAGAGCGGACCGAGCGCGGCGGGGTTGGGCAGCCAGGTGCCGAGCCGGGCGTTGGTGACGGCGAACAGCCCCTGGTACACCCGGGACTGACGGCCCATCGCGGAGGAGAACGCGGCGCCGGAGACGGCCATCGCGGACTGCACGGTGAGGTCCCGGGCGATGTGCCGCCGGGTGCGCCGCTCCAGCAGGTCGGTCCGCGCGTAGCCGACGTCCGGGCCACCCACGTAGTCGTGCGAGAAGGTGAACGAGACCGCCCGGCGCCCGGGCGGGGTGCGGGAGCTGCCGGACAGGTTGGCCGCCGCCGCGAAGATCACCTGGGGGAAGTCGGGGTGCCGGGCCCCGTAGTGGGTGAGCCGGGTCTGCTCCCGGAAGAAGTGGTACGGCCGGGCCAGCACCTCGCCGCCCTCGGTGGATCGGCGCACGGCGAAGGCGGAGGCGAGCCGGCGCCGGTAGAACGGGTGCAGGCTCATCCAGGTCTGGTCGAGGTTGAGCCCGACGGTGGCGAGGACGAGGGGCAGCAGCACCTGGGCGGCGGCGGGCCAGGCGTGGCCGGTGGCGACCGCCCAGCCGAGGGCGAGCAGCGCGCCCGTCGAGAGCGCGGCCAGGGCCGCCCAGACCACCAGGTACTGGGCGATTCCACCGGTGAGCCCGCCGCCGAGCCGGCGGGCCCCGTGCAGCAGGCCGCCGATCGCGGCCGCGCCGTGCTCGATCGCCCGGCGCCCGCGCCACAGTATGCCGAGCAGCAGCGCCAGATAGCTGAGCAGGACGGTGAGGCTGAGGCCCGCGCCGGTCTGCCGCGCGCCGATCGCCAGCTCGTCCTGCAGCCGGACCGCGCCCCAGGCGAGCCCCGGCACCGCCAGCACGCCGACGACCAGCAGCGCGGCCAGGGCCAGCGCGGCGTAGGAAGTCCGGCGCAGCACGCGTGGCAGCAGGGTGTTCCAGCCGAGCAGCGAGAAGGCCAGCAGCCAGAGCAGCCAGCAGACGGCGGCGGCCACGAGCAGCCCGAGGAGCGCGTACAGGGCGGCCGGGCGGACGCCGAGGGCGCCGGGGTGGGCGCCGCCGGTTCGCAGGCCGACGGCGGCCAGGCCGTCCAGGTCGGTCAGCGGGACCAACTGGTAGAAGCGGCTGAGCCCGAGGCCGAGCACCAGGACGGCCGCCAGCAGCAGGGTGAGCGCCGCGACCAGGCCGCGCAGCAGCGTCCCGAGGGCGACCAGCCACTGGCCGGCGCCGTCGGCGAGGTACCGGCCGTGGCGGCGGAGGTGGTCCTCCTCCGGGGAGCCGGGCTCCATCACGTTGTCCGCCGTCAGACCGGAGACGGCGTGCACCGGGCAGCCGGGGGCGGAGTCGCTGAGCGCCAGTTGCAGCGCGCCGACGGTGTAGCCGCCGCCGGAGACGGAGACCAGGTAGCGGGCCTGCTTCAGCCAGGGCCGCAGGGCCTGGAGCGCGCCGAGGGTGACGCAGGCCGAGCGGATGCCGCCGCCGGAGACGCAGAAGCCGAGCCGGGCGTGCTCCCGCCCCGGCGGCACCTGGGTGCCGTTGCGCCAGCGGGCCTGGTGGTCCAGCGGTCCGTGCGCGCGGGGGCCGGACGGCCAGCGGCCGTCATGGGCGGTGGCGACCGGCCAGGGCGGGATCAGCTCGGGGCCGGCGGTGTCGCCGTCCGGCCGGGTGTCGCCGTCCGGTCGGGGGCCGGTGGCCCGGTCGGTGTCGTCGCCCCGTTCGGGTGGAACGCCGCCGCCCTTCGGGCGCGGGCGCCGCCGGAGGCCCGGCAGGGTGGCGCGCAGGGCGCGGGAGAGGGTGACGGCGAGGATGGTCAGGGCGATCGCCCCCGCGGGGAGCAGCAGCAGCCATTTGACGGTGGAGAGGGCCGTCGCGGCGGTGAACGGCGCGTCGGAGCCGGCCCGGCCGGGGCCCAGCCGCCCCAGCCCGGCGGCGAGCAGCACGTCCTCGGCGAGGTCGCAGGCGCCCGCGAGCAGCCCGGCGCCGCCGGCGGCGAGCGCGACCAGCCGCTGGCGCGGCCGGCCGAGGACGTACGCGCCGAGCAGGCCGACGGCGGCCAGGGTCAGGGAGTAGCCGCCGAGGAGCCAGTAGTCGGCCCGCAGCGCGGCGCGGTACTCCCCGATCCGCCCGGTGACCACGGCCTCGGCGGCCGCCCGGGAGCCGGCCAGCTGCAGGCGCACGTCCTGCACGGCGGGCGCCCAGCGGCCGAACAGCAGGCAGCCCAGCGCGAGTGGCAGCAGCGTGCCGAGACCGAGCAGCAGACCGGCCCAGGCCGGGACCGGGGCCGGCCGGTCGGCCTCCTCGGCCCGGCCGATCCAGGACGGCAGCCGGCCGAGGGTGTGCTCCGGCCGAGCGGGCGCGGCCACCCGGGAACCGGGCGCGTCGGGTGCGGCCGTCATCTCCACCTCCCCCGTGAACAGAGTCGGGACCGAGCCGTCAGGCCGGTCGGACGGGCGGCCGAAGTCACTGTCCGCCGCCGATCGGTGACGGATCGGAGCAGCATCATGGCGCGTCTTACCCCGACGCGCGAGACCCCGCACACCGCGCGCCTGGATTCACCCGAATGAGTAAGGAAGTTGGCTGCGGGGTAGATGAGCGTTTCATCCCATCCAGGGGTGCCCGCGTGTCCGCGCAACAGGATCACCCCGGCCGCGTTCCGTCCGACGTATTGTCAGGCCACCGAGGCCGGGCCTACGGTCTACGCACCACGGTCTACGCACGTAGACACCGTGTGGGCCCCTGTGGTCGTCCATTGCCAGGACCGGGACGGCGGCGGGGGGAACGACCGTGGACCCACAGGCAGATCCGCCCCGTCAACCCTCAGACCGCAGGCCCAACCCCGCAGTCGGGCCGCGAAGTTGCGGAGGTACCCATGTCGCAGATCGTCCGCGCCGCCCTCGTCCAGACCCGGTGGACCGGTGATCAGGAGACGATGATCGCCCTCCACGAGCGGTACGCCCGCGAGGCCGCCGCCCAAGGCGCAAAGATCATCGGATTTCAGGAAGTCTTCAACGCCCCGTACTTCTGTCAGGTCCAGGAACCCGAGCACTACCGCTGGGCCGAGCCCGTCCCCGACGGTCCCACCGTCGTCCGGATGCAGGCCCTCGCCCGCGAACTCGGCCTGGTCGTCGTCGTCCCGGTCTACGAGGAGGAGCAGCCCGGCGTCTACTACAACACCGCCGCCGTGATCGACGCCGACGGCAGCTACCTCGGCAAGTACCGCAAGCACCACATCCCCCAGGTCAAGGGATTCTGGGAGAAGTACTACTTCAAGCCCGGCAACCTCGGCTGGCCCGTCTTCGACACCGCCGTCGGCAGGGTCGGCGTCTACATCTGCTACGACCGCCACTTCCCCGAGGGCTGGCGCGCCCTCGGCCTGGCCGGCGCCCAGATCGTCTACAACCCCTCCGCCACCAGCCGCGGCCTCTCCGCCTACCTCTGGCAGCTCGAACAGCCCGCCGCCGCCGTCGCCAACGAGTACTTCGTCGCCGCCATCAACCGCGTCGGCACCGAGGAGTACGGCGACAACGACTTCTACGGCACCTCCTACTTCGTCGACCCGCGCGGCCAGTTCGTCGGTGACGTCGCCTCCGACAAGGAGGAGGAACTCGTCGTCCGCGACCTCGACCTCGACCTGATCGGCGAGGTCCGCCGGCAGTGGGCGTTCTACCGCGACCGCCGACCCGAGGCCTACGGACCGCTCACCGAGGCGTGAGGAGGACACCGGCCATGACCACCCGCACCGTCATCCGCGGCGGCCTCGTCATCACCGCCACCGACGAACTCCACGCCGACGTCCTGATCGAGGGCGAACGCATCGCCGCCCTCGCCACCACCGGCAGCGACACCGCCCAGGCCTGGACCGCCGACACCGTCATCGACGCCACCGGCCACTACGTCATCCCCGGCGGCGTCGACGCCCACACCCACATGGAACTCCCCTTCGGCGGCACCGCCGCCTCCGACACCTTCGAGACCGGCACCCGCGCCGCCGCCTGGGGCGGCACCACCACCATCGTCGACTTCGCCGTCCAGCCCGTCGGCGGCTCCCTGCGCGAAGGCCTCGACACCTGGCACGCCAAGGCCGACGGCAACTGCGCCATCGACTACGCCTTCCACACCATCGTCTCCGACGTCAACGACGGCGTCCTCAAGGAGATGGACGCCCTCGTCGACTCCGGCGAGTCCACCTCCTTCAAACTCTTCATGGCCTACCCCGGCGTCTTCTACAGCGACGACGGCCGCATCCTGCGCGCCATGCAGCGCGGCGCCGCCAACGGCGGACTGATCATGATGCACGCCGAGAACGGCATCGCCATCGACGTCCTCGTCGAACAGGCCGTCGCCGCCGGGAGAACCGGCCCCCGCCACCACGGGGAGGTCCGCCACGAACTCCTCGAAGCCGAGGCCACCCACCGGGCCATCAAGCTCGCCCAGGTCGCCGGCAGCCCCCTCTACGTCGTCCACGTCTCCGCCGCCTCGGCACTCCACGAAATCGCCCAGGCCCGCGACACCGGCCTCAACGTCTTCGGCGAGACCTGCCCCCAGTACCTCTTCCTCTCCACCGACAACCTCGCCGAGACCGGCATCGACGGCTTCGAGGGCGCCAAGTACGTGTGCAGCACGCCGCTGCGCCCGCGCGAGCACCAGGAAGCGCTCTGGCGCGGCCTGCGCACCAACGACCTCCAGGTGGTCTCCACCGACCACTGCCCGTTCTGCTACGTGGGCCAGAAGGAGCTCGGCCGCGGCGACTTCTCCAGGATCCCCAACGGCCTGCCCGGCGTGGAGAACCGCATGGACCTCCTCCACCAGGCCGTCGTCGACGGGCACCTCACCCGCCGCCGCTGGGTCGAGATCGCCTGCACCACCCCCGCCCGGATGTTCGGCCTGCACCCGCGCAAGGGCACCGTCGCCCCCGGCGCCGACGCCGACCTGGTCGTCTACGACCCCACCGCCGTCCAGACCGTCTCCGCCGCCACCCACCACATGAACGTCGACTACTCCGCCTACGAGGGCCGCCGCCTCACCGGCCGTGCCCGCACGGTGCTCTCCCGCGGCACCGTCGTCCTCGACGACGGCGACTGGCTCGGCCGCACCGGCCACGGCACCTTCCTGCGCCGCGACACCTGCCAGTACCTGACCTGAGCCGCCAGTACCTGAGCTGTATCCGACCTGATCCGACCGGACTCTTCGGATCCGTCCGTCTCCCCTCACCACCGCCCGGGGCCGTGGCCCGGCCCCGGGCGGCCACACCCGTTTTCAGGAGCACCCATGGACATCGGCCTCGTCCTGCAGACCGACCCGCCCGCCCGCCTGCTCATCGACCGCATGATCCGCGCCGAACAGGCCGGCTTCAGCCACGGCTGGACCTTCGACTCCTGCGTGCTCTGGCAGGAGCCCTTCGTCATCTACAGCCGGATCCTCGCCGAGACCCGGCGGCTGACCGTCGGACCGATGGTCACCAACCCCTCCACCCGCACCTGGGAGGTCACCGCCTCCCTCTTCGCCACCCTCAACGACATGTACGGCAACCGCACCGTCTGCGGCATCGGCCGCGGCGACTCCGCGATGCGCGTCGCCGGCCGCCACCCCGCCACCCTCGCCCGGCTCTCCGAGGCCATGCACGCCATCAAGGAACTCGCCGAAGGCCGCACCGTCGAGGTCGACGGCACCGAGATGCACCTGCCCTGGGTCCGCGAAGGCGCCGCCCTCCCGGTCTGGATGGGCGCCTACGGACCCAAGGCCCTCGCCCTGACCGGCCGCCAGGCCGACGGCTTCATCCTCCAGCTCGCCGACCCCTACCTCACCGAGTACATGGTCAAGGCCGTCCGCAACGCCGCCGCCGAGGCCGGCCGCGACCCCGACACCCTCACCATCTGCGTCGCCGCCCCCGCCTACGTCACCGCCGACGACTCCCCGGCCGCCCTCGCCCACGCCCGCGAACAGTGCCGCTGGTTCGGCGGGATGGTCGGCAACCACGTCGCCGACCTCGTCACCCACTACGGCGAACACTCCGCCCTCGTCCCCGACGCCCTCACCGACTACATCAAGGGCCGCCAGGGCTACGACTACAGCCACCACGGCCGGGCCGGAAACCCCGACACCGCCTTCGTCCCCGACGAGATCGTCGACCGCTTCTGCCTCATCGGCCCGCCGGACGCCCAACTGGCCCGCCTCGAACAGCTCCGGGCCCTCGGCGTCGACCAGTTCGCCGTCTACGCCATGCACGATGCCGTCGAGGCGACCATCGACGCCTACGGCACCGACGTCATCCCGCACCTCGCCGGCGGACGGCCGACCGGTGAGCGACCGTCCGGCGGGCGACCCGGGCAGGAGACGAGCGGATGACCGCCACCCCCGCGACCGGAGAACCCGGGGACGGCGGATCCGCCACCGCCATATCCCCGGGCCAGACCGAACACCCCGACGGCCGGGTCGAACCCGACCCGGCCGTTCCGCTCCCCGACAACGCCTTCACCAACGACGACCTGCGGCCCGTCCCCGTCGCCCGGCGGACCTGGACCACCTACAACTTCCTCGCCCTCTGGGTCGGCATGGCCCACAACATCCCCTCCTGGACCCTCGCCTCCGGCCTCATCGCCTTCGGCATGGACTGGAAACAGGCCGTCCTCACCATCTCCCTCGCCAACCTCATCGTGCTCGTCCCGATGCTGCTCACCGGCCACGCCGGGACCAAGTACGGCATCCCCTTCCCGGTCTTCGCCCGGGCCTCCTTCGGACTGCGCGGCGCCAACCTGCCCGCCCTCGTCCGGGCCGCCGTCGCCTGTGCCTGGTTCGGCATCCAGACCTGGATCGGCGGCGAGGGCATCTTCCTGCTCGCCGGCAAACTCCTCGGCGAATCCTGGCGCACCGCAGGGGAGTTCGGCGGCCACCCGTGGACGCAGTGGCTCTCCTTCCTGATCTTCTGGGCGGTCGAGATGGCCGTCATCGCCCGCGGCATGGACACCCTGCGCCGCTTCGAGAACTGGGCCGCGCCCTTCGTCCTCGTCGGCGCGTTCGCCCTGCTGGCGTGGATCACCGTCAAGGCCGGCGGCCTCGGACCGCTGCTCGACCGGCCGTCCGAACTCGGCTGGGGCGGCGAATTCTGGAAGGTCTTCTTCCCCTCCCTCATGGGCATGATCGGGTTCTGGTCCACCCTCTCGCTCAACATCCCCGACTTCACCCGCTTCGGCGGCAGCCAGCGCGCCCAGATCCGCGGCCAGGCCCTCGGTCTGCCCACCACCATGACCCTCTTCGCGCTGCTGTCCGTCCTGGTCACCTCCGGCTCCCAGGCCGTCTACGGCGCGCCCGTCTGGGACCCGATCGAACTCGCGGCCAAGATGGAGAACCCGGTCGGCATCCTGTTCGCCCTGCTCACCGTCCTGGTCGCCACGCTCTCCGTCAACATCGCCGCCAACGTCGTCTCACCCGCCTACGACCTCGCCAATCTGCTGCCCCGCCTGGTCAACTTCCGCACCGGCGCGCTGATCACGGGCGTCATCGGGATCGCCATATTCCCCTGGAAGCTGATCTCCGACCCGCACGTCTACATCTTCAGCTGGCTCGGCTTCGTCGGCGGCCTGCTCGGCACCGTCGCCGGCGTTCTCATCGCCGACTACTGGCTCCTGCGGCGCACCCGGCTCCGCCTCGCCGACCTCTACCGCCCGCACGGCGCGTACTGGTACACCGGCGGCTGGAACTGGCGGTCCGTCACCGCCTTCCTGGTCGGCGGACTGCTCGCCGTCGGCGGCGCCTACGGCGGACCGTTCCCGGTGGACGGCCTGGTGCCGCAGCTGAAGCCGCTCGCCGACTACGGCTGGGCGATCGGCTTCGCGGCCTCGCTGCTGCTGTACAGCGGGCTCAGCCTCGGCGCCCGGCGCCGGCTTCGATGACCCTGTCGGCGGGCCTTGTGGGGGCCGGGCCGGCGGCCGGCTACCGCGAGCCGAAGCGGCGGCGCTTGGAGGCCTTGCTCCAGCCTCTCGCGGACTGCTCGTCGGGGGCCTGGCCAGGGGTTGTCCGGCTGGATGCTGCCTGACCAGGTGCCGCCTGGCCGGGTGCCGCCTGGTCGGGTGCTGTCCGGCCGGGTGCCCGGACCGGGGCGCGATCGGCCGGGCGATGGATCAGCGTCAGGCCCTCGTGATCGACGGGGTGCCACTTGTGGTCGTGCGTCGCGAAGGCGTACCCCTGCTCGTTGTCGGTGGTGTACGCCAGCAGCGCACGGCCCTTGCCGGTGTACTTCCTGACCTCGTCCCAGAGCACCTCGCGGATCCGGGCCGACGGATTGCCGATGAAGACGCCGGGAGAGATCTCCAGCAGCCACCTGGTCAGCAGACCGCGCAGGCCGACCGGGCAGTCGGTCAGGACGATGGTGATCACCAGATGATCCCCTCGCCGTAGTTGCGGCCGGATGCCACCATGTCGTCCCGGTCCGTCTGGAGCAGGACGGTGTCCTCCTCTCCGTCCTCCGCCCCGACCGCTGCTCCGTCGGCCGCCCGGCCCCCGGGGCCCGGCCGCTGCGCGTACGGAGCCAGCAGGGCCTTGATGTCGTCGACGCAGCGGTCCAGGAGGCCGCGTTCGCGGATCCGCTCGCGCAGCAGCCGACGGGTGCGGGACGCGACGTCCTCCGGGCCCTCCGCGGCCGCGTCGAAGGCCGCGGGAATGGCGAGGTCCGTCTTGTAGAAGTCGGCCACGTCGAGGACGAAGGAGAGCTCGTGCCCCGAATGGACGAACCCCAGCGACGGGATGCAGCCGAGCGCCGAGACCACGGCCTGTGTGACGCCGTACATGCACTGGGCGGCGGCCGTCACCGCCTGGTTCGGCGCGTCGCCGGAGCCGAAATCGCCCGGGGTGAAGTGCCGTCCGTTCCAGCGGACCCCGGTACGGGCGGCCTCGCGGTGGTAGGTGCGCTTGAGATGGGCACCCTCGTTGCCGAGCAGCTCCCGTCTGCTCAGGCCCGCCGGATCCTCGGCGGGGAACCGCAGCCGGTACATGGCGCGGGCCACCTCCAGCCGGCTGCGGCGGTTGGCCCAGGCCACCGCCTGCGCCTCGGCGAGCGCGGCGGACCGGGTCAGCGCCCGCCCGCCCGCGTAGTAGCGGACGCCGTGCTCGCCAACCCAGACCACACCCGCGCCGGACTCGCCCAGCACGCTGATCGCCTGGTGGCTGATCTTGGTACCTGGCCCGAGCAGCAGCGCCCCGATGGTCGCGGACGGGATGTGCGTCACGCCCGCGTCGTCCGTCGTCGTGATCGCGTTGGCGTCCCGGCTGATGACACACCGCTCCAGATACAGGAACGACAACCGGTCACCGACCCGGGCGAGTTCGCGGGGCGTGGACGTGCGGCGGGTGGCGGGGGCGGCAGCCATCGGCGTCACCGCACCGGGGCGAGCGTCATGAGGCCGCAGCCGTACGCCTTGGCCTTGCCGAGGCCGGAGGTGAGGGCCGCGCGCAGGGCGTCCGGATCGGTGACCGTCAGCCGCCCGTCGTAGGTCGCCGTGCCGATGGTGACCCGCTGCCTGCTACCGGTGACCCGGTCGGCCTTGCCGAAGTCGAGGCTGCGCTGATGATGGACGATCAGCTCGTGCTCATCACCCACAGGCAGTAGACGCCGGTCCGGCGCCTTCTCGACGATGGCGAAACCGGCCCGGTGTTGCTGCTTGATCAGCCAGCCGGTCTGGTGGCCGTGCGTCACATGAGCGGTGCGCTTGGTGGGTTCGGCCTTGTCGCGGCGAATGCTGTGTACGGGATTGGCGGTGAGCCGGAACGCCCAGGTGGAACCGGCTGTCAGGCCCGCCAGGAACCGCCCGTAGTCGTACGTCTGCCAGCCGCCGGTGGTGGGCCAGCCCGCTTGCTCGACCAGGTGGGTGAGGTCCGGGCGGCTCGGGCTGACGAGGTAGAGGAGTACCTCGGAGCGGGAGTTGTGGTCCACTCGCCAGAGCACGCGCGGCTGGGCGGTGGGTGGTGGCGTGGTGGGTGCGTCGGCCCGGGGTGGTGGGGCGGGCGTCCCGGCCGCGGGCGGTTCGGCCGCCGGGGGTTCGGCCGCCGGGGGTTCGGCGAAGGAGGCCATCACGGCGCCGTGCAGCATCTGCGGCGAGGAGAGCAGCCGACGGGCGCCCGTACGGGCGGTGTTGATGCGAAAGCGGGTGAGAAACATGTCAGGCCGGATCCAGGTGGGCCGTCGGGTCATGGTCGGGGTTCAGCGTGGGGACGTCCACGGTGGTGGCCGTCACGGCGCGCAGCGCGTACCGGCGGTGTCGCGGGTCGAAGCTGAGCGGGTGGTCCCGCAGGGCGTCGGCTCTTGCCTGCTCGCCCGGCTCGGCGTCGATGAACACCGAAAGCCGAACGTGTGGGTGGGTGTGCCGGGCCCGGTGCCAGGCGCCGGCCTGCCATGGTTCCTTCGTCAGGGCGGTCTTGAGCGGAACGCCCCGGCGGACACCCAGGTCCACCGGCTCGCTCGGCGGGCAGGAACGGCGTCCGAGGTAGGGGAGGTGGACGGGGGCGCGGACGGCCGACAGCAGCGCGTCGAGCAGTTCGTCGTCGCCCTGGAGGGCCGCGACGAATACGGCGTCCGCGAGATAGAAGCGGTCCGACAGCGGCATCGCCTTGCCGGTGTCGCCGTGGTGGGCCGTCTGGAGGTCTTTGATCCGGGTGCCGGGCTGGTCGATCCGGACGCCGAACCGCAACGCGGCGAGATCGGACAGGTCGGCATCCCGCGCGCGCCCCTGTGCGGCGGCCAGCAGGCCGATCACCCCGCTCTTGGTCGGTGCCGGCTCGGTGGTCCGGCGGGTGAACCGGGCCGAGGCGCCCCATGACTGCAGCGGCCCGGCCAGCCGCAGGAGAAGGACGTTCATCCACGAGGCTCCAGCCGGCTCACGACTGCCTCGCCCACGGCTTCGACGAGTTCGCCGAGGCCCACCTCGGTGCCCAGCCCGGCCAGCGCCGCCGTCCGGTCGCCCACCCGCACGACCCAGGTGCTGGTGCCGCTCTCCGCGCCGAACGCCCGCTCCACGCCGGGCACATGATCGGCCAGCTTCTCGCAGGCGCCCGCGACATGACCGCCCGACCGGTGCCGCCCGCCCAGCGGCACCGGGTCCTCGAAGGCGCCGACGAAGCTGATCGGGCGGGCGGTACGGAGCTTGACGACGACTGCGTCCGGGAGGGTCTGATTGGCGAAGGTGTTCATCTTCCCGCTCGGGATCGACGTGACAAACCCCTCGACGAACGCCTGCACGGCACGCCGCACCGGCTCCGTGCCGGGCTGGTCGGCGCGCAGACCGGACCCGAGGTTGTGGTGCAGCCGGTCGACGTCGACGGCCGCGTAGCGGTACAGCGTCGCGGAGTTGAAGTCGACCGTGCCGATCATTCCGGCGCCCGGCTCGCTGTCCGTGTTCCTGTCGTCGACGGCCGTGTAGTAGTCCGACTCGTTCTCCACCGCGTGCACACTGATCGCGTGGGCGACCTGGGCCGCCGCGTCCACGTTGATGTCGGACGCGTCGGCCACCATCCGGCCGAACAGCGCGATGTCGACGGAGTGGCGGGAGTTGGCGGCCTCCTTGGCCCGCGCCCTGTTCTCCTTGTCCTTGAAGAACGCCTTCAGTCCACCGGAACCCGCCAGCCCCTCGGCGGCGAGTTCTGCGAGAGCGTCGAGTTGACGCGCGCTCAGGAACATCAGGTACGAGGACTCGGGCGCCGGGCCTTCCGCACCCGAACCGGCCGGGTTGGCCGTCTTGCGCTTCGGCGGCTCGATCCTCGCCCCGGTGGCGGCGGTGATGGTCTCGGCGGCCGCGGTCAGCGCCTCGGACTCCTTGAGGGAGACGCTGTCCAGCGCGATGATCCGCCCGGCCAGCAGCTCTGCCACCTTCTTGGTACGGACGCCGAGTTCGTTCGGGTGCAGCAGATTCCCGAACGCCTCCCGGGTGGCGCGCTTCCATGCCTGGCTGGAGACTCGGGAGCGGAGCACCCCGCCGTACACCGCCGTCTTGGGCGAGCCGGTGTCGTCGCGGTTCAGGTTGCTGGGCGGCACGGTCTGCAGAATGTGGACGTCCAGGATGGTGCGGCTCACGATCAGTCCTTGCCCTTGTCCATGGTGGTGTCGGTCGGGTCGGTGAGCGGCTGCTCGTTTGTCGCCGCGGCGTCCGTCGGGTCGTTCGCCGGGTCGCGCGGCGGGCGGTAGGAGTGGAAGCTGCGGCCCCAGGCCCGGTTCACCTCGCCGCGGCGGGTGGGAAGTTGCCAGAGGTGCAGCCGGTCGGCCAGCAGGCCGTAGTCGAGCGGGACGGCCTCGCGGCGAAGCAGCAGGACGATCTCACGCAAGCGCTGGGCGAGGATGTCGAAGGAGATCGCACTCCCGGCCCGCACGAAGCGTTTGCGAAGTGGTTCGTCGATGTCATCGGCCGGCATCAAACGGCGTACCGCAGCTCCGAGTTCAAGACCCCTCGGGTGGTGCATGCCGGCTTCGCGATGCGCCTGCTGATGCAGGGACCAGAGGGTCACTGCCGCGTGCACCGCGTTCTCCGCCGCGGTGTCGGACGGCCCGGTCCGCCCGTCCGGGTAGAGCCTCTCCAGACCGGTGAGGCCCCAGAGTTCGGGCAGACCGTCGGCAGGCTTCCCGGCCCCGCGGCGGATCCGAGCCACGGCCGCCACCGCGTCGGCGCGGTCGGCGCGGTAGCCGTGCTGGAGTTCGGCGATGCGGTGATGCGCGGCATCACCCGCCCGGCCCAGGTCGCGGAGCCGTCGGGCGACGGGAGGGCGGTACGTGGTCATTCGTCGGCCTCCGGGGAGTCGGACCGGTCCGTTTCGGCGGGCGTGGCGGAGTCGCTGGGGTCGGTGGCGCTACCGGTGTCGGTGGCACTGCCGGGATCGGTGGCACTGCCGGGATCGGCGGGGTTGCCGGGCTCGTGGGGCCTGTCGGTCGCGGCGTCCGGGTGGGGCAGCGCCCGGCCGAGCCCACGCATGAACCGGTGGTGGGCGTAGTCGGCGTTGAGCCAGATCCGGCCGCCCTTCCTGGTCGGGACCACCAGCCCCTCGCGGGCGGCCCGCGGGGCGGTGTCCATCAGCCGGTCACCGAGCCGGACGATGATCCGGTGCGCCCGGCGCCGCCACTCGTCGCGCGCCTCCTCGGGGGCCGGCTGTTCGGCCAGTTCCTCGAGCCAGAGCCGGTACGGGCCGTCCAGAGCGCCGTATCCCAGGTCCTCGGCGGTGTCGCGCGGACCGTCCGTCCGGCCGCCCGCGGCCTCGGCGAGATCGGCAGCGAGCCGACCGAGCGCCTGCACGGCCTCCTCGGCCTCCTGCACCGCGCGGACGGCGGTCCGGCCGTACCGGTGGTCGTGTTCGTGGAGCACGACGACGGGCAGCGTGAGGCTGTCGTCCACCACCTCGTCGATCACCGACTGCTGGGTGCCGTAGACCGCGCCGATGATCCGGGCCCGGATCAGCCGGTGCCGGTCCAGGACCCTTTCGCCCGACAGGCGGGACACCCAGTCGAGCACCCGGGGCCGCAACGAGTCCGCAGGCTGTCCGGTCTGCGTTCCGGCGGAACCGTCGTGCGACTCCAGCAGACTCGCCAGCCCCCGCCAGGCGGTGCGCGCCGGGTCGTGCTGGCGTGGCATGTAGACCAGGTGCTCGCCCTGCTTCTTCTCCTGCGCCCGGCTGCGGCGCCAACCGGTCAGTGGCTCGATGTGGTGCCGGTTGTGCGGGGCGAGCGGGTCGCCGTAGGAGAGCACCACCCCGTGCACGGCGTGCCCGTCGTGGTGCAGCCGGATGCGGCGGGACTGCCAGGTGTACACGTCTCGCGGCCCGGAGGGCCGACGGGCGGCCGGGTCGGCGGCCCCCGGGTCCGGTGCCGGGCCGTTCTGTCCGCGACGCCAGGCCGGGAGGTCGTCCTTGGCGATCCGCGGCCCGGTGGAGTCGGCCGCGACGAGGTTGAGCAGCAGTGTCTCGCGGAGGTTGTCGCCCTCGGCCAGGACGCCGCCGAGGTTGCCGGCCCAGCCGACGCCCTGCGGATAGACCTTGCCGCCTTTCAGCCGTGGGTCGCCCACCGCGCCGGTCTTGATCCCCGAGGTGTCGAAGGCATGGGCGTGCACCAGCCAGCGCGCGGCCTCCGCGAAGCCGATCCGTTCGACCTTCGGCAGGCGCATGGTGAAGAAGGGCTCGCCGTTCGGCACATCGGCGACGATCCGGTCGAGGCCGGCCACCTCGTCCTTCTCGGTACGCAGGTCGGGCACCTGGTAGAACGGCGTACGGGGGTGGAGCAGGTCGAAGCGGGCGCGGTGCTGGTCGAGGTAGGGGTGGACGGCGGCGAACGACTCCTGGTCGAGCCAGAGTTGGTGCCAGGCGTCCAGGTCCTTCGGTCCTTCCACGGCGTCGTGCAGGATCGCCAGCAGCAGCCGCATCAGCGCAAACTCCTGCGGAGGGACGTCCCCGACGAGTCGGCGCAGCCGGGCGGCCTCGTCGAAGACCTCGTGCAGTGACAGTTCCGCCGTCGTGCCGTCGAGCCATTGTGCGGGCAGCCAGGGCTGGGCGAGGAGGTCGAACGAGGGCGGCGTGGTGGTGGCTGCCTTCATCGACACCGGGGTGGTGGTCGGCGCCGCGGTTCGTGCGGTGGCCGGCACCGCGGTTCCCGCGGTGGTTGCGGTTCGTGTGGTGGTCGCGGTCGCCGACGTGGTTGTGGTGGGGGTCGTGCTGGTCGCGCCGTTTCGTTCCTCGGGCCGGGTGACCAGCAGGCCGTCGGTGATGCTGTAGTGCAGTTCGTGGCCCGCCAGCTGGGCGCGAAGGTCCTCGTCCAGCGCCAGCACCAGCTCGCCCGCGAGCTGCGGGCACTCCTTCACCTGCCAGGCCTGGACGAGGAGTTGTTCCTCCAGTTCGGCGATCGCCCGGTCGATGACCCACGGTTTGGAGAAGTGGTGGGGCAGGCGGAGGGTGCTGGCCGTCAACGCGCGCAGAGCCCTGGGCGGCGGCACCGCATCCACCGGCAGGTCCAGCCCGCCCATACCCCGGTCCAGCCAGGGGAGGGTGGTGAGCGTGCCGTCCGCCCGGCGCCTGACCACCAGGACCTCGATGCTCTCCGCACCGTCGCGGACCTGTGCCTTCCCGGCCCGGCTGTCATCCGCGTCACCGACTCCGGCGTCGATCCAGCCGACCAGCGAGCGGCCCGGAGTGCGGACCTCGTCGAGGCGGAACACCTCGGCCCGGGCGGTCTGTTGGGCGCAGGCGACACGGTGCCGCTCGGCCGCATCGGACATCGCCTCCGCCCAGTCGGGCGGACCCTCGGGGGCGTCGCCGTAGGCGCGTTGGACGAGCGGGCTGATGTCGGAGGGGAGCCGCAGTAGTCGCAGCGGCCGGGCGTCCCGGTCGTCGGCGTTTTCCGGAGAGGGGTGCAGGTGGGGGCGCAGAACGGCTGCAGCGCGCAGGAGTTGGTGAAGACCGTACACCGAGACCGAGCCTTCGACGGGCTTCGGCGGACCGTCCTGGCCGTGCCCCCAGTCGACGCCGGTGACGAGACAGCGGGCGGTGCGCAGCCGGGCGGGCCGTTCGCTTTGCCCCTCGCCGCGGCGGTGACGGTGCAGCCGGCCCATGCGCTGGAGTAGCAGGTCGACCGGGCAGAGGTCGGTGACGAGCAGATCGAAGTCGACGTCGAGGGACTGCTCCGCGACCTGGCTGGCGACCACGATGTGTGCCCGCGCGGGCCGCGTGCCCCGTGGGCCGAACCGGACGAGCAGGTCGTCGTCCTTGCGGGCCCGGTCGAGGTCGAGGAAACGGGAGTGCGCCACGGTGACCTGCTCGGTGCCGAACCGCACGCGCAGTCGCTCGGCGGTCTCCAGCACCCGGTCCACGGTGTTGCGTACCACGAGTGCGCAGCCGCCGCCGTCGAGCTCCTGCGCGAGCCGGTCGGCCAGGGCGCCGAAGTCGTCGTTCAGCGCCTCCAGCCGGACGTCGGTACCGCGGTCGGCGTCGGCCTCCGGCGTGCGGACCAGCGGAGGGGAGCCGGGGGTGACGGCCGTCAGCAGCGGGTAACCGGTCGTGTTTCGGGCCGTGTTGTGGTCGTTCCCATCGCCGGTGTAGGCGTTGATCAGGGCCTGGCGGGTGGGGACGGGGAGCGTCGCGGACAGCATCACGACCGGTACCCGGTACGCCCCCAGCCAGGCGAGGACGCGCTCCAGGTAGGTGTTCATGTAGGCGTCGTACGCGTGGACTTCGTCGATCACGACGACCTTGCCGGCCAGGGCCAGGTGCCGCAGCGCGAGGTGGCGGCTCTTGAGTCCTGCGAACAACAGCTGGTCGATCGTCCCGACCGTGAAGGAGGACAGCATCCCCTTCTTGCGGCCGCGCAGCCACTGGTGGGCGATCAGCCCGGCGTTCCGGCTCTGCGGGTGTCGGCCTCCGCCCGGTCGCTGCCGGGTGCGGCCGTCCTTGTCGCCGTCCCCGTTGCCGTCCTCGTGGCTGCCTTCGCGGCTGTGGTGGGGTCCGTCGACGTCCACCGCCTCGATCTGTCGCCGTCCGGCCCGCATGAGCCCGGCGTACTCGTCGTGGAGCGAGGCCTTGGCGTGGGCCAGGAACACCGCCCGCTCGCCGTTCCCGGGGAGGTGGTCGAGCCAGGTGGTCAGCCTGGAGAACATCGCGTTGCTGGTGGCCCGGGTCGGCAGCGCCACGAAACACCCGCCCGCCCCACGTCGGGCGGCGAAGATCTCGGCGACGGCCAGGGCCGCCTCGGTCTTCCCCTCACCCATCGGGGCCTCGATCACCATCAGCCCTGGGGAAGGCAGTTCGCGGGCGAGCGCGACCGCCTGCTCCTGGACCGGCCGGGGCCTTGCGGTGGGCGGGAGGTCGAACCGGGACAGCAGCAACCCGGCGGCGGTGCCCTGCGGTTCGGAGGGTTCCCAAAGGGGTGGCAGCTGGAGCCCACGCCAGGCGGCGGTGACCCGCTCCGCCTCGGAACGTGGACGCTCCTCGGGGAAGTAGGGGAACAGCTCGGGATTGCTGGCGATCCAGTCGGCCATGATGACGAGGCCGGTCAGCAGTACCTGGGCCGGCTGCGGCAGCCTGACCGTACGGAGAACGGCCAGGGCGCCGTCCATTCCGCACTCCGCCGTCCATACGTCGAGCAGTTCGAACTGGACCGAGCGCCAGAGGGCTTCACTCTCTCCGGGCGTTCGGAGCAGGTCGGCCCTGAGGTCGAGATCATGGATCTGCGAGAACCCCGGCGGCACCCCGTGATGTCCCCCGGCCACGACCGCGAACTGCCCGGCAGCCCGCGGCGGCCACCCGTGGGCTTCCTCCAGCCACTCCTGGATGAGGAGCTGACCGGCGAGCCCGTGCGGCGCCATCCGCCGGTCGTCCCCGAACTGCTTCGCGGTGGGCATGGCCAGGCCTGCGTCCCGCATACGATCGGCCAGGCCGACCACCTGGCAGGCGAACGCGGGCGTCGCCTTCCCGATGTCGTGCGTCGCCGCCAGCCACACGGCCAGCGCCCGGGCGTCCTCGTCCTTCCCCCCGACTGCCTCCGCCAACAGCCCCCGTACATTCGCGGGCACCCACTCGTCCCACAGCAGCCGCGTGACCGCCGCACTGTCCGCCAGATGCCGCCACAACGGCAGCCACGCCTGCGTCTTCTCGTCGTGCTTCGCCCACACCAGCCGCGCCGCAGGCGAGAGCCGCGCGCCGACGAGGGGCAGTCCGGAGGCCCGTTCGATCACGGGATGATTGAACGCAGACGACGTTGGAGGACGTGGTTTGAAGTCCGGAGCTGACAGAAATTGACTGGTTGAGGCTCGCTGGGGTTTCGGCAATGGCTACGGGTATCGATATCTGTCCGATCCGGGCCGTCGGTCTGATCTCCTGCTACGCCACCAGTACTTGGAGACTCCGGACGCCCGGCGCCGACGCCTACGGGTACACCGCCCGCGCCCCGGGGTCGGCCCGTGCGGGTGAGTGGCATCGATCCGCTCGGAGATCGCACCGGGACCAGCCCCGCGCGGGCGGGGAGCAGCAGCCGACGTACCGTTGGGGGAACCAGCCGGTGGGACCAGCCCCGCGTGGGCGGGGAGCAGTTACGGGTTGAGCCGGATCCGGGTGCCATCCCGGGACCAGCCCCGCGCGGGCGGGGAGCAGGGAGCCCAGCCCCGGGTGCGGACTTCCGCGTGCTGTCGGGACCAGCCCCGCGCGGGCGGGGAGCAGGGGAGCTTGACGACGGACCCGATGAACCAGATGGGACCAGCCCCGCGCGGGCGGGGAGCAGATCTCGATGCCGGTGACCGTGGTGGTGGTCTTGGGACCAGCCCCGCGCGGGCGGGGAGCAGGACAACATCGGCCAGCAGGTCGGTTTGGAGGCGGGACCAGCCCCGCGCGGGCGGGGAGCAGACTTCGTGACGTGCGAGTTTATCGGGGGGTGGGGCGGTTTTCTGCAACTTGTTGGGAACTGGGCATTAGGGTCATAGTCGGTGAAAGGGTGTCAATCGAGCGGATGGTGGTGGGCGTCAGAGGTCAGTCGGCCAAGCGGTCGATGGTGGCGAGGACCTTGGTGGTGCCGTCCTCCTTGGCCAGGGTGGTGGCGATGGCCTGGGCGTGCTGGCGGTACTGCGGGGTGTCGAGGGTCTGGCGGATGGCGGCGGCGAGACGGACGGGGCCGGGGGTGACGCCGAGGCGGGTGAGGCGGGCGGACCAGAAGGGGGCGTCGAGTTGGGCGGGGACGGGGATGGTGGGGGTGCCGGCGAGGAGGGCGGCGGCGGTGGTGGTGCCGGCGCCGGCGTGGTGGATGACGGCGGCCGTGCGGGGGAAGAGCCAGTGGTGCGGGGTGTCGTCGATGGTGAGGACGTCGTCGCTGTCGGATGCGGTGAGGCCGCTCCAGCCGGACTGGACGACGGCCCGGACCCCGGGCGGCACGCAGGGCGGCCAGGACGGTGGCGGTGAGGCGGTCGGGATCGGGGACGACCAGGCTGCCGAAGCCGACGAAGACCGGCGGCGGGTCGGCGGCGAGGAAGTCGGCCAGGCGGGGCGGGGGTTGCCACGTGGGGTCGGGGTGGGGCCACCAGTAGCCGCCGACGTCGAGGCCGGGGTGCCAGTCGGCGGGCCGGGGAATGACGGCGGGTGAGAAGCCGTGCAGGACGGGCTGGGTGTGCTGGGTGCGCGCGGTGCCGTGGCGGGGCAGGCCGAGCCGGCGGCGCAGATGGCGGACGGCGGGAGCGAAGAGGCGGTCGGTGGCGGCCTGGACGGCGTGGCCGGCGAGCAGGTTCCCGGTGCGGCCGAGTGAGCGGGTACCGGTGACGGACGGTGCGAACTCCCGGGTGGGGGAGAGGGGCTGGAGGCGGAGGGCGATGCAGGGAATGCCGGCGGCCTCGGCGGCGACCTGGCCGAGGGCGGCCGTGGTGCCGGTGGTGAGCAGGAGATCGGCGCCCTGGGTGGTGGCCTCGGCGATTCCCTCCCCGAGGACTGGCATGAACGAGCGACTCAGGCGCAGGAGTTGGATGAGTGCGAGGGGGCCCGCGCCGGCCTGGAGGAGGCGTCGGCCCCCGGCGGAGGCGAGGACGGCGCGCGGGTCGATCGGGAGCGGGCGGAACTCCAGGCCGGCCGCCCGTACGGAGTCGGCGAAGGCCGTGTGGGTGGCGACGGCCACCTGATGGCCGGCCGCGTGGAGGCGGGCGCCGAGCCCGGTGAAGGGGGCCGCGTCGCCCCGGGAACCGGCGGTGGCGATCAGGATGTGCATGGCGGCAGTATGGCGGGGAAGGGTGGGGCGGCCCGGAGTGCCACGCCTCCGGGGGTGGAACCGGAGGGGTGGTCGGGGGCGTCCTTCGAGGCAGGGCGGCCCGGTTGGGGCCGCCGTACTGGAGGATGGGAGGACACATGGGCATCGTCGCGTGGATCGTGCTGGGCCTGGTGGCCGGGGCTCTGGCCAAGTTGCTGCTGCCGGGGAAGGACCCGGGCGGCCTGGTGGTGACCACCTTGATCGGCATCGCCGGGTCCTTCGTCGGGGGCTGGATCTCCTCGCGGTTCCTGCACCGGTCGGTGACCGCGCAGTTCTTCGACCTGGCCACCTGGGTCTCGGCGATCGGCGGCGCGCTGGTACTGCTGATCGCCTACCGCCTCATCTTCGGCAACTCCCGCCGCTGACCGGGAACGGGGCCGGCCGCGGGGCCTGTTCCCGCTTCCGGCTCCGCCGCCCGGGCCGCCGCTCAGGCTGTCGGCGAGGCCTCGGTGACCCACGCGGGCAGGTCCTCGCGGGTGGCCAGCCACTCGGCGGGGACCTCGGCGAGTCCGGTGCGGGCGGCGACCACCCCGGCGGCGATGGCGGAGGTGGTGTCCATGTCGCCCCAGCCCTCCAGCGTCCGCCAGATGGCCTCGGGCAGTGAGTCCAACTGCCCTGCGGCGGACCAGAGGGCGAACGGCACGGTGTCCGGGGCGGAGATGCGGAAGCCCGAGCCGAGGACGTTCGCCGCGTGCCGGACGGAGCTGTGCTCGGGGAGGCGGGCGGCGATCCGCAGGCCGGAGCGGATGTCGCTGTCGGGCAGTCGGCCGGCGACCTCCACCAGCAATTCGGCCCGGCCGGGCGGGTCCTGGCCGCGGCTGCGGGTGGCGAACGCCGCCGCCAGCGCGACGGCGACCGCGCCGGTCACCGCCTCCGGGTGGAAGTGTGTGGTGAGCGCCTGGAGTTCGGCCTGGTGCGCGACGGCGTCGAGGTCGTCGGCGAACCAGGCGCCGAGCGGGGCGACCCGCATCGCCGCGCCGTTCCCGTAAGACCCCTGGCCATCGAACTGCCGGGAGGTCACGGCCCGCCAGTCGCCGCCGAGGTCGATCTCGCGCAGCACACGGTGCATCGACGGGCCGTACTTGCGGTTGTAAGCGGTGACGTACTCCTCGGCGAACTCCCCTGCCAGAGCGTCCTGCTGGATCTCGCCGTACGCGATCAGGTGGCGGAGCACGACGAGCGCCATCGCGGTGTCGTCCGTCCAGTGCCAGGGGCCCGGGCGGGTCAGCCGGGCGGCCAGCGCGGCGGGCGCCTCGCTGACGGGCACGGAGAACCAGCGGTCACCGAAGGCATCGCCGAGCGCGAGCCCCTGCAGACTGTCCAGGGCGGGGCCGGTGGCACGCATGTCATCCTCCAGGTGAGATCGACCGAGTGCCGCAGTCTGCCGGGCCGCGGCGCGGACGGGCGAGCGAATTTCCTGGACGGGGCCGACGGGGGCGCCTCGCGCGTGCCGTCGAGGAGGTCGAATCGCGTGCGGGAGTGACGGGAGGGCGGTTGTGCGCCCGCGGTCGGGTATGGGCCCCCGTCGTGACGGGGGCCCATACGGTCAGCGCTTGGCGAGGAGGCCGGCGAGGAGCAGGGCCCAGAGGGCCTCGAAGCGCTCCTGGGCCTTCGGGTCGGACCACTCGGCGGCGTACGCGGGGTCGTGGAAGTGCGCGGTCGCATCGAAGACGGCCCGCGAGACCGACCCGACGTGGGTGAGCCTGAACTCCTTGGTCTCGATGCCGTCCTGGACGATCTGGGCGATCTGGCCGACCAGGGTCTCGATGTGGGCCTCGACGGTGTCGCTGGTCTCGGCGGACCGCTTCATGTAGGTGGCGAACAGCTCCGGGTCGTCGACCGCCTTCTTCCGCTTGGTGGCGAACAGCGTTGCCAGCCAGCGGTGCAGGCGCTCGGCGGCAGGGCCGGGCTCGATGGCGATGGACGAGAGGTTGTTGTGCGCCTGGTCGAGCCAGCGCTGGGTGACAGCCTCTCGCAGCGCCGCCTTGCTCGGGAAATGGCGGTAGACGCTGCTGTGGCTGACGCCGAGGGCACGGGCGACGTCCGAGACGGTGGCCTTGGCCGAGCCGAACCGCCTGAGGACGTCCTCCGTCGCGCTCAGGATCTGCTCGGGGGTGAGTGCGCTGTCCGTGGTCACGGGAGGTACGTCCTTACGGGTGGTGCGTCCGCCATCGGGGCGGCGGACGGTGCTGCTGGCTGGCGGGCAAAGGCGGTCGGACGGCCCGGGCTCGGCGGCGAACCGGTAGCGGCGGGGACGCCGGTCAGCGCTCGCTGTCGAGATGGGCCATCTGAGCGGCAGCGTACCTGTCCCCGGCGGCGGATCCGGCGGGCACCGCGGCCTCGATGGCGGCGAGGTCGGCGGCGGTGAGGGTGATGTCCAGTGCGCCGAGTGCCTCGGTGAGGCGGTCGCGGCTGCGGGCGCCGACCAGCGGGACGATGTCCTCGCCGCGCGAGGCGACCCACGCGATCGCGACCTGTGCCACGCCGGCGCCCTTCTCGGTGGCGACCGCCCGCAGGGCCTCGACCAGCGCGAGGTTGTGGGCGAGGTTGTCGCCCTGGAAGCGCGGGCTGTGGCCGCGGAAGTCGGTGCCGGCCAGGACGCGGTCGTTGTTCCAGTGGCCGCTGAGCAGGCCGCGCGAGAGCACACCGTACGCGGTGACGCCGATGCCCAACTCGCGGGCGGCGGGCAGGATCTCGGCCTCGATGGTGCGCGAGAGCAGCGAGTACTCGATCTGCAGATCGCTGATCGGGTGGACGGCGGCGGCGCGGCGCAGGGTGTCGGCGCCGACCTCGGAGAGCCCGATGTGGCGGACGTAGCCGGCCTTCACCAGGTCGGCGATCGCGCCGACGGTTTCCTCGACGGGAACGTTCGGGTCCAGTCGGGCCGGGCGGTAGACGTCGACGTAGTCGGTGCGCAGGCGGCGCAGGGTGTAGGCGAGGGCGGTCTTGGCGGCGGCCGGGCTGGCGTCGTAGCCGAGCCACTGGCCGTCGGGGCCGCGCTGGGCGCCGAACTTCACGCTGATCTGGACGCCCTCACGGTCGCGGCCGCGCAGCGCGTCGTGGATCAGCAGCTCGTTGTGGCCCATGCCGTAGAAGTCACTCGTGTCGAGCAGGGTGACGCCCGCGTCGAGTGCGGCGTGGATGGTGGCGACGCTTTCGCTCTCGTCGGCCGGGCCGTAGAGGCCTGACATGCCCATGCAGCCCAGGCCGATGGCGGACGTGCTGGGGCCGGTGGTGCCGAGGGTGCGCCGGGGGATTCGGGAAATGGCGGACATCGGGTGCTCCCGCGGGTCGGTGGCGCGTAGGGCGGGGATGGCGGGCTGGGTTCAACTGTGGCACGACAGGTAACAGATTTCAATATCTGTTATCCGTTTTCTGTTTTCTGTCATCTGTTACCCGCCGTCAGTGACCCGCCGCCCATCACCCGCCGCCCGTCACCTGTCGTCTGACATCCGCCGCTCGCCGCCCGGCGCCCGCAGCAGATGGGCCCGGGCCGGCGGCAGGTTGCGCCAGGCCGTCCGGTTCCCCAGTCCGTACACCTCCTCGAACCGCCGCAGCAGCCGCACCACCGCCCGGTGCCGCGCCCCGCGCCGAGGCCCGGAGGTCAGCGTCCGGGCCGTAGTGGTACCCAGATACCCGAAGTACGTCAGCTCGCCGCCGGGCACCAGCAGCCGCAGATAGAGGTCCAGCACGTGCCGCACCTGCGCCGGCTCGAAGTTGGTGAACGGCAGCCCCGAGACGATCACGTCGTACCGCTCACCCGCGGGCCCGCCCCCGTCCGGCGCCGGCGGCCGGCACTCCGGCAGTTCCTCCACCCGGCAGGCGGACAGCCGCAGGTCGATCCCCGGCCCCCGCCGGACCAGCTCCGGATCCTCCCGCAGCCGCTCGGCGAAGCGGGGGTTCGCCTCGACGACGTGCAGCCGGTCGCCCGGGCGCAGCACTTCGGCCAGCCGCCGGGTCACGACCCCCGTCCCGGCGCCGACCTCCAGCACCGAGAGCGGCCGATCGGGGCGGCTGGTCACCGGGACCACCAGGGCGTTCACCAGGTCCGCCCCGCTCGGCGCCAGCGCGCCCGTGCTGTGGAACGTGCGCAGCGCCTCGCGGAGGAAGAGCAGAAGGTCGCCGCCGGTCCGACCCGGGGCGGCGAACGAAGAGCGGGCGTACGGGGCGGGGCGGGGCTGATCTGTCGTCATACCATCGAAGCTAGAAGCGCCTGGCCCCACGCGAATCGGCCGACGAGTGGCGACGACCCCCGACGAAAGTCGAGGACACCGCTGGCCGAAGGTAGGGGGCACCGCCTTGGGAACCGACCGTAGCATCGGGCTAGACCGAAGGGAGGAGACCGATTGAGCACAGGCCGAGCGGACCACCCGGACCACCCGGGCCAACCGCCGTATCAGCCGCAAACGCCGCGCCAGGCATACCCGGGCCACGTGCCCGTCCCGCGTGACCCGGATGAACGGTCGTTCGTGCGCCGCGCTCTGCTCGGCTGGTACGCACCCGGCCACCGTTGGTGGATCGAGACGCTGTTCCTGCTGGCCGTCCTCACCCTGACCGCCGAAGAAACCGTCGTCCACTGGACGAGCACCGAGGACTCCTACCGCTTCCTGCGTACCGTCGTAGCCGCCCTCGCCTCCCTCTCCCTCCTCCTCGTCCGCCGTTACCCAGTCGCCTCCGCGGTCCTCCCCATCCTCACCGCAGGTGTGCTCAATCGCGCCCTCCCCGGCCTGTTCAGCGTCTACAACCTCGCCTCCACCGGCCGCTTCGGCCTCGCCATGGTGGGCGGCGTCGTCATCGCCCTGGTCAGCGCCGCCCGCGCCGACTCGGTCATCGACTGGGTGGGCACCACCGGCTCACAACTTCTCGTCGAGGCCGCCGCCCTCTCCCTCGGTCTCTGGCTGCACGGCCGCCGCGTCCTGATCCAGACCTTGCACGACCAGGTCGACGTGCTGCGCCGTGAACGCGAGCTCCGCGCCGAACAGGCCCGGTCCGCGGAACGATCCCGGATCGCACGGGAGATGCACGACGTACTGGCGCACCGCCTCAGTCTGCTCGTGCTGCATGCCGGGGTCCTCCGGGACCAGGCCCAGGCCGGGACGGTCGCCGACGACCCCGCCCGGCTCGCGCACCGGCTGGAACTCCTGCGGACGACGGCCGCCCGCTCGCTCGACGACCTGCGTGACGTCCTCGGTGCGCTCCGGGCCGAACCGCGGTCCCCGGCCGGCCCCGGAGACACCGAGTACCCCAAGTACGCCGGAGACGTCCACGACACCGGGGGCACCGGGGACGCGGGGGATCGTACGGGCGACTGGGTCTCGGCGGTCGTCGCCGTGCGACCTGTGTCCCCTCGCCCGTCCCCGTCGCTCTCCGCGTCCCCGCCCGTGGGCCCTGGCGAGGCCGGGGGGCCACGACCCGTCCGCGTACCGGCACCGGCGCTGCGCGACCTCACCGAACTCGTCGGCGAGGCCAGGGAGGCCGGACAGACGGTCGAACTCGCCCTCGTCGGCGATCCCGAGAGCATCCCCACCACCCACCGCCTGGCCGTTCACCGAGTGGTGCAGGAGGCACTGACCAACGCCCGCAAGTACGCACACGCCGCACCAGTGACGGTCCGCGTCCGGTACGGTGCCCCGGCGACCAGCGTCGAGGTGCGCAACGGCCCGGGCGAACCGGCACCGTCGGGAGCCTGTACCGGCGGTGGATACGGGCTGGTCGGGCTCACCGAACGGGTCGGCGCGCTGGGCGGATACCTCGATGCGGGCCCCGACGGCCACGGTGGCTTCCGCCTCGCCGCCCAACTTCCGTCACCGAGGCGCCCGCCCGCATCCGTCCGGAAGCCGGCACCGCCCCCGTACCCGCAAGCCGTGCCCTACCCGCAGCCCACGCCCTACCCGCACGTCACGTCGCACCCGCAGCCACCGAGGGAACCCGCATGATCCGCACCATGGTGGTCGACGACGACGCGCTGGTCCGGCTCGGCCTCGTCGATCTGCTCACCCAGGACCCGGTACTCACCGTGGTCGCCGAGGCCGCCGACGGGCTGCAGGCCGTCGAGTTGGCCCGCCGCCAACGCATCGACGTCGCGCTGATGGACATCCGGATGCCCAGACTCGACGGCATCGCCGCCACCCGCCGACTGCGCGAGCTGCCCGAGGGCCCGCGCGTCATCGCGCTCACCACCTTCGACCTCGACGAGTACGTGTACCAGGCGCTCGCCGCCGGTGCCGACGGCTTCCTGCTCAAGGACACCCCGCCCGCCGAGATCGTCCGGGCGGTCCACATCGTGGCCGACGGCCAGGGCATGCTGCACCCGGCCGCCGCTCGCCGCCTCATAGACCGCTACCACCGTGCCGGTGCGCCACGATCGGTCGCCGCCCGCGGCCGTGTCGCCGCGCTCACCCCGCGCGAGACCGAGGTGCTGGGCGAACTCGCCTGCGGGCTCTCCAACGCGGAGATCGCCTCCGTGCTCGGAATGCGCGAGAGCACCGTCAAAGCCCACATCAGCCGGATCCTCACCGCGCTCGGCGTCGGCAACCGTGTCCAGGCCGCACTGCTCGCCCGCGACGCCGGGCTCGTCGAGGGCGCCGACTGATCCGGCGCCGACTGACCCGACGGTGACCGCCCCGACGCCGCCCGCCCCCGACGGCGACCGGTGTGACGGTGGTGGGCCCGACCGTTCGCGCGCCACCCCTGGCACAGGCGCCGGAGGGACCACGAGCACGCCTTCCTCCGCCCCCGCCGAGGGGCTGGCGACGGACCGCCGCCTGGTACCGAATGCTGAGCGGCTGTCACCCATCCGGCGTGGAAAAGCCGTGCCTTGGCGATTTGTGCTGCCGAACCCGGGCGCCGGGTCCATGGTGGAGATGGGCGCGATCCGGCGACCGCGCTCGCGCGCCGATCCAGGCCCGCGCGCCGTGCGCCTGCCGCCGTTCTCCGACGGGCGCCCGAGGCGGGGCCAGGCCCCCGGCGTGCTGGGAGCAGGGCCACCTCGCAGGAAGCCGAACGGTTCTTCTAGGCTCACATCTCGGCTTCCCTGTGGCGGTGCGGTCGCTGCGCCCGCCGCTTCGAAGCCGCCGTCCACGGGGGCTCCGGGCCAACCAGGGCCCCCGGATCGAGCGAGGAGGACGCAATGCCAAGCATGCCGCCCAGCCGTTCCACCGTACTTGGGCCAGACGGGCCGTCCTGGCGGACCGTGCGTCTGACCGGGGCCGTGCGACCGGGCTGGTCCGGGCACCCGGGCTGGTCCGGCCGGCCGGTTCGGCCACTGAATACCGGCGGCGGCCGCGGAGGCGAGCGTTGAGTCCCCAAGCCGTTCGGCCGCCCGGCGCGCCGACCGTGACCACCGACCCCGCACCCGCGTCCGCCCCCGGCACCATGGCCGCCGCCGCCGCTGTTACCGCCACCCTCACCGCAGTTGCCACGGAGGCCGTTCGTCCGGTCTCCCGTCCGGCAGTCGCACCATCGGCGGCGACGGCCACCGCACCGGCCACCGCGCCGGCCGTCGCACTACCCACCGCACCACCCACCGCGCCGCCATCAGCAGCACTGCTGACCGGAGCAACGTCCGCCACGGCGACCACCTCGGCTGTCACGTCGGCTGTCGCATCGGCGACCACCGACGGTGACACCCAACCCGCCCTCACCACCGCCCTCCCGGGCCTTCCGCAGGCCATCAGCTCACGCGCCCGCACGCTGGCCGGAGCCGTCCGCCGACGCTGCGCGGACCTCGCCCGGATCGAGTCCCCCAGTGGCGACGCGCCCCGACTCGACGCCCTCGCCGAAGAGTTGTCCGCAGGCTTCCGGTCCACCGGCGCCACCGCCCGCCGCGAGTCCGGCCCCGCCGGGGACCACCTGGTGCTGCAGTGGGACGGGCAGGACGAAAGCCTGCCGCACCTCCTCGTGGTCGGCCACCATGACACCGTCTGGCCGGCCGGCATCCTGGCCGACTGGCCCGTCACCGAGCAGGACGGCGTGCTCAGCGGCCCCGGCGTGGTCGACATGAAGGGTGGACTCGCCATTCTGGAAGGCGCGTTCGCCCTGCTCGCCGACCTCGGCCAGCGCCCGCACCGCACCGTCCGCCTGGTGGTGGTCTCCGACGAGGAGGTCGGCAGCCCGGACGGCAAGCGCCTGGTCGAACGCCAACTGCGTGGTGCGGCCGCCGTCCTGGGGCTCGAACCGCCCCACCCGGACGGTCGGCTCAAGACCGCCCGCCGGGGCAGCACCCGGGTGCGCCTCACCGTCACCGGTCGCGAGGCGCACGCCGGGAACGACGCGGCCGACGGCGTCTCCGCGGTGGACGAACTCGTGGACCAGCTCGTCGCGGTCCGCGGGCTCGTCTGTCAGCCCGGCACCGAGCTGAACGCCGGCCGGATCAGCGGCGGCACCCGGGCGAACGTCATCGCCGGCCGGGCCGAGGCCGAACTCGGCCTGCGCTTCGCCACCATGGAGGCACAGCGCCGCACGCTCGACAACCTGGCCCGGCTGACCGCCCAGCGCCCGGGGGCCAAGGTCCGGACGGAGGTGCTGTCCAGCCGGCCGGCCTGGCCCGAACGCTCCGGCAATCCGCTGCTGCGGCACGTCCGTTCGCTCGCGGCGGTGCTCGGCCAGCAGCTCGACGGCGCTCCGGCGGGCGGGGCGGGCGACACCAACCTGCCCGGTTCGCGCGGTCTGCCGACGCTGGACGGGTTCGGTGCGGTCGGCGCGGGGGCGCATGCCCGGCACGAGCACATCCGGATCGATCAGCTGGCTCCCCGGATCGCGCTGCTGACGGCGCTCCTCGCGGTTCCGCTGCCGCGCCTGCGGGACCGCTCGGAGGGCTGAGCGGCTTCGTGCGGCGGGAGGGGGCCCGCCCCTCGGCTTCGGCCGGGCGGCGGGCCCCCTTCGTCCGGGGCCTATCGGGGCCCGTCCTCGGCGGACCGCTCACCGTCCGCCGGGGCATCGCCGTCGCGCCCAGCGCCGATTCGGTCGTCGCCTACCCGGTCGTCGCCTACCCGGTCGTCGCCTGCCTGGTCGTCGCCTGCCTGGTCGTCGCCGGTCCGGTCGTCGAGGAGCGGAAACAGGCGGGTGACGGCGGCCACCGGACGGGTGCCGGGCCGGGCGTCGCGCTGTCGGTGCGGGGCGAGCAGGGGGCGGACGGCGGCGCCGAGGTCGGCGAGTTCGTCGGGGGTGAGGTGGAGGACCGCAAGGAGAAGGTCTTCGCCAAGCGCGCCGCCCGCGCCGAGCGGCTGGAAGGCCTGCGCTAGCCGCACCGGAAGGGCCGGGGCGCGAGTGGTGACGCCGCCCGGTGCCGCCCCTGAGCAGCGCCGCGCGCCCCGGCGCGACCGTCGGCGTTCGCGCCCGTGAGGCGCGGACGGCCCGGCTCCCTTGTCAGGCCGCCGCCTCGCCGCGCACAATGGAACCGACCGAACGGTCAGTCGGTGGCCGGGCCCGGGAACCGTGAGGCCCCGCGACAGCCGACGTGTGCACGCGAGAGGGGACCGTGATGACAGCAGAGGTGGCCGAACCGGTCTCCGCGCGGACACAGGAGGACCGGTTCGAGGCGGTGATCGCCGCCGAGCAGCGGATCGAGCCCCGGGACTGGATGCCCGATGCCTACCGGGCGACCCTGATCCGCCAGATCGCCCAGCACGCGCACTCCGAGATCATCGGCATGCAGCCGGAGGGCAACTGGCTCACCCGTGCCCCGTCGCTGCGTCGCAAGGCCATCCTGCTGGCCAAGGCGCAGGACGAGGCCGGCCACGGCCTCTACCTCTACGCCGCCGCGGAGACCCTCGGCGTGGATCGGGCCGAGCTGACCGAGAAGCTGGTCTCGGGCCGCCAGAAGTACTCCTCGATCTTCAACTACCCGACCCTCACCTTCGCCGACGTCGGGGTGATCGGCTGGCTGGTCGACGGCGCCGCGATCTGCAACCAGGTGCCGCTCTGCCGTTGCAGCTACGGGCCGTACGCGCGGGCCATGGTCAGGGTCTGCAAGGAGGAGTCGTTCCACCAGCGCCAGGGTTACGAGCTGCTGATGACCCTGATGCGCGGCACCGACGCCCAGCGGCGGATGGTCCAGGACGCGGTGGACCGCTGGTGGTGGCCGTCGCTGATGATGTTCGGGCCCCCGGACGCGGACTCGCCGAACACCGCCCGCTCGATGGCCTGGCGGATCAAGCGGCA
Organism: Kitasatospora sp. NPDC092286; assembly: GCF_044755565.1. Taxonomy (NCBI): domain Bacteria; kingdom Bacillati; phylum Actinomycetota; class Actinomycetes; order Kitasatosporales; family Streptomycetaceae; genus Kitasatospora; species Kitasatospora sp. NPDC092286. The sequence continues at coordinate 64,988 of NZ_JBIVRD010000002.1, forward strand.
CACCAACGACGAGTTGCGTCAGCGCTTCGTCGACATGACCGTCCCGCAGGCGCAGCACCTCGGGGTCACCCTCCCCGACCCCGCGCTGAGCTGGAACGAGCAGCGCGGCGGCTGGGACTTCGGTGAGCCGGACTGGTCGGAGCTGACCCGGGTCATCCAGGGCCAGGGCCCGTGCAACGCCCAGCGGATCGACCGCCGCCGGGCCGCCCACGAGGACGGCGCCTGGGTCCGGGAGGCGGCGGTCGCCTACGCGGAGAAGCGACGGGCGGAGCACCGATCGGCCGAGGGCCGACCTGCGGAGGACCGATCCGCGGGGCACCCGAGATCCGCAGCCGACGGATCCGAAGGCCGTCGCCCCGAACAGCAGGCGAACCAGGCGCAAGCCGAAGCGGAACAGGAGAACGGAAAGTGACCGAGTCCAAGGCCGGCTGGCCCCTGTACGAGGTGTTCGTGCGCCCCCGGCGCGGCCTGAACCACGTCCACGTCGGCTCGCTGCACGCCTCCGACGAGCGGATGGCGCTGCTCGCCGCCCGCGACCTCTACACCCGCCGCAACGAGGGCGTCAGCCTCTGGGTGGTCCGCTCGGACGCGATCACCGCCTCCACCCCGGACGAGCGCGACGCCTTCTTCGACCCCAGCGGCGACAAGGTCTACCGCCACCCGACCTTCTACGACATCCCCGAGGATGTCCCGCACATCTGACGGGGAGCACGCACGATGACCGACGACCACGTCTACCTGAGCCTCGCCGAGGCGTCCCCCGAGCCCGAGGGCGAGGGCCGCTGGGCGTACGGGACGGGCTTCGCCGACCCGCTGCTCGGCGTGGACACCGCCGTACCGGCCGGCCTGGACGGTGCCGACCTCGCCGCCTACTGCCTGATGCTCGGCGACGACGCCCTGGTGCTCGCCCAGCGGCTGATCGAGTGGTGCACCCGGGCGCCCGAGCTGGAGGAGGAGGTGGCGCTCGCCAACCTCGGCCTCGATCTGCTCGGCCAGGCCCGCCAGTTGCTCACCCGGGCCGGCCAGGCCGACGGCACCGGGCGCACCGAGGACGACCTGGCGTACTGGCGCGAGGAGCACGAGTTCCGCAACGTCCGCCTGGTCGAGGCGCCGAACGGGGACTTCGCGTACTCGATCGCCCGGCTGCTGGTCTTCGCCACCGCGCGCGGCGCGCTGTACGAGGCGCTGGCCGGGCACGCCGATCCGGTACTGGCGGCGGTCGCCGCCCGGAGCGTCAAGGAGCTGGCCTACCACCGCGAGTACGCCACCGCGTGGACGCTGCGGCTCGGCGACGGCACGCCGTACTCGTCGGCCCGGATGCAGGCCGGTCTGGACGCCGTCTGGCCGCTGGTGGAGGAGCTGTTCACCGCCCACCCGGTGGAGCTGCGGGCCGGGGTGGACCCGGCGCTGCTGCGCGAGCCGGTGCTGGGCTCGCTCGCCGCCGTGCTCGCCGAGGCCGGGCTGACCGTGCCGGAGGTGCCGGCGCTGGCCACGGTCGGTGGCCGGGCCGGCCGGGACGGTGTGCACACCGAGGCGCTGGGCCCCCTGCTGGCCGAGTTCCAGGTGGTGGCCCGCGCGCACCCGGGGGCGACATGGTGACGACCGCGCGCACCGGCGCCTGGGAGGTCGCGGCGGCCGTCCCGGACCCGGAGCTGCCCATGCTCACCCTCGCCGACCTCGGTGTGCTGGCCGAGGTCGAGGTCGCCGAGGAGGGCGGCGCGGTGACCGCCTGGCTGACCCCGACCTACTCGGGTTGTCCGGCCGTCGCCGAAATGGCCGCCGACGTGGACCGGCGGCTGCGCGCGGCCGGCTATCCGGACGTCCGGGTCCGGCTCCGGCTGGACCCGCCGTGGTCCACCGACCTGATCACCGCCGAGGGCCGCCGCAAGCTGGCGGAGGCGGGCATCGCCCCGCCCGGCCCCGCCGCCCCGGGGCTGCTGGGCCTCGGCCCGACCCGGTTCCTGGACAGCGGTCCCGGCGCCCCCGTCGCATCCGGCGGCCATGGCGGTCACGGGGATCGTGAGGATCACGGGGATCGCGGCGGTCACGAGGCCAGGCCGGCCGCCCCGCCCGTGCCCGCTGTCACCTGCCCGCTCTGCGGCTGCGCCGACACCGAGGAGCTGTCCCGCTTCGGTTCCACCGCCTGCAAGGCGCTCTGGCGCTGCCGCGGCTGCCGGGAGCCCTTCGAACGCGTCAAGGAGATCTGAATGGCCGCCCGTCCCGCCCGTCGCCCGACCTTCCACCGGCTGCGGATCGCCCTGGTGGAGCGGCTCTGCGAGGACGCCGTCGCCGTGACCTTCGCGGTGCCGCACGGGCTCGCCGAGGAGTTCGCGTTCCGGCCGGGGCAGACGCTGACGCTGCGCCGGGAGGTGGACGGCGTCGACGAGCGCCGCTCGTACTCGATCTGCGCCCCCGTCGGCGGCCCGCTGCGGATCGCCGTGCGCGAGGTGCCCGGCGGGCTGTTCTCCCAGTGGCTGGTGCGGGAGGCCCGGCCGGGCGAGGAGGTCGAGGTGCTGACGCCGACCGGGCTCTTCACCCCGGAGCTGGGCGTCCCCGCCGACCATGTCCTGCTGGCGGCCGGCTCCGGTATCACGCCGATGCTCTCCATCGCCGCCTCCGTGCTGGCCGCCGACCGCGTCTCCACCGTCACCCTGTTCTACGGAAACCGGCGCAGCGACACCGTGATGTTCGCCGACGAGCTGGCCGATCTGAAGGACCGCCACCTCGGCCGGTTCCAGCTGGTGCACGTGCTCTCCCGGGAGAGCAGGGACGCCGAGCTGCTCAGCGGCCGGCTGGACCCGGAGCGGGTCGAGGCGCTGCTGAAGGCGCTGGTGGACGTCGAGACGGTGGGCCACTGGTGGCTCTGCGGCCCGTTCGGGATGGTCGCCGGGGCGAAGGACCTGCTGGCCGGGCTGGGGGTGCCCACCGGGCAGGTGCACCAGGAGCTGTTCCACGCCGAGGACGAGCCGGTCGCCGAGCGCGTCGAGGAGGCACCGGCGGGCGGTGGCGCGCACAGCGAGGTCACCGTCGTGCTCGACGGGCGCGGCAGCACGCTCTCCCTCCCGCGGGACCGGTCCATCCTGGACGGCGCCCAGCGTACGCGCCCCGACCTGCCGTTCGCCTGCAAGGGCGGGGTCTGCGGCACCTGCCGGGCTCTGGTCACCGAGGGAGAGGTGGCGATGCGGCGCAACTTCGCGCTGGAGGAGAAGGAACTGGCGGCGGGCTATGTCCTGACCTGCCAGGCCCGCCCGCTGACCGACCGGGTGACGGTCGACTACGACCGGTAGGGGCGGCAGGGCGGGCAGGGCGGCGCGGACCGCGGGCTGGGCGCTGGGGGTGCTGCGAGGCCTCCGGTGGCGGGCGCGCTGATGCCGGCCGGTCGGCATCAGCGCGCGGCTGCCGCCGCCCCGTCAGACCAGGACGGCCGCCGGTTCGCCGAGCAGCCGGACGAGGTCGTTGACGGCGGAGCGCCCGGCCCGGTTGGCGCCGATGGTGCTCGCGGAGGGGCCGTAGCCGACGAGGTGGACGCGGGCGTCGGCGGTGGCGCGGGTCCCGGTGAGGGCGATCCCGCCGCCGGGGGAGCGCAGCCCGAGCGGGGCGAGGTGGCCGACCTCGGGGCGGAAACCGGTGGCCCAGATGACGGCGTCCACCGGGAGTTCCTCGTCGCCCCAGGCGACACCGTGCTCGGTGAGGCGGTCGAACATCGGGCGGCGGTGCAGCGCGCCCAGCGCCTCGGCACGGCGGTAGGCCACCGACGGGCCGAGGCCGGTCACGCTCACCACGCTGCGCACCGGCAGGCCCTGGCGGACCCGCTCCTCGACCTGGGCGACCACCGCCCGGCCGAACTCCGGGGTGAACGGGCCGTCGTGGTAGACCGGCGGGGTCCGGGTGACCCAGACCGTCTCGCCGACCGCCGCGACCTCCGACAGCACCTGGATCGCGGACGCGCCGCCGCCGACCACCAGGACGCGCCGGCCGGCGAACTCCTCCGGGCCCCGGTACTCGGCGTAGTGCAGCTGGCGGCCGGCGAAGTGGCCCGGGTAGTGCGGCAGGAACGGACGGGTCCAGGTGCCGGTGGCGTTGATCAGAGCCCGGGTGGACCAGGTGCCGGAGTCGGTCTCGACGAGCAGCCGGGAGTCCGGCCGCTCGGACTCCGAGCGCACCGCCCGTACGGTGACCGGGCGCACCACGGGGAGCGCGTGCCTGGCCTCGTACGCCGCGAAGTACCCCGGCACCACCTCACGGGCGGGGGCGTCCGGATCGGGCACGGGCAGTTCGAAGTCCGGGAGGTCGTGGAAACCGTGCACGGTGGCCATCCGCAGGGACGGGGAGCGGTGCGCCCAGGCCCCGCCGGGTGCGGCGTCGGCGTCGAGCACGACGAAGCCGCCGTCGGCGTCCGCCCGGTAGGGGGCGAAGCCGCGGCGGCCCAGGTGGTAGGCGGCGGACAGGCCCGCCTGCCCGGCGCCCACCACCACGACGTCCACCCGCAGGTCGGTGCCCACCTCTCGGTCGACGGCCGTGAGCCGCTCCGGGTGTTCACCGTCAGCGGCCCGAGATGTTGCACCGTAAACAGTCACGCCGGTGAAACATCGACGGTGCGGCAGGTGTTCCCGGCGGGGTTCCGCGCCCGGCTCAGGCGGCGGGCGAGATCACCACGGCGGTGCCGTACGCGCAGATCTCGGTACCGATGTCCGCGGCCTCGGTGACGTCGAATCGCATCATCAGCACCGCGTTGCCGCCGCGCGCCTTGGTCTGCTCGACCAGTCGCTGCATCGCCTCGTTGCGGCTCTCCACCAGGGTTTTGGTCAGACCCTTCAGCTCGCCGCCGACCAGCGACTTCAGCGAGGCGCCGATCTGGCTGCCGATGTGCCGGCTGCGCACGGTCAGTCCGAAGACCTCGCCGATCACATGATCGACCCGGTATCCGGGAATGTCATTGGTGGTCACTACCAGGACCTGGGCGTTCGGGCCCTGCCCGCCGCCGTATTCGTCGATGTTTGCCATGGGCCCATCCTGCCGGTCCGCACACGGCCGGACGACAGAGGCCCGGCCCGAATCCGGCGGAGAAGGCGTCGAGAAGCTGGGACGGACCGGTGATCGGGCGGCCGAAAGGCCGTACCGTAGCCCCATGGGCGAGCGAAGCGATCATCCACAGGGGCCGGGCGCGGCGGAGGACTCCGGCGCGCCGGAGATCGAGGCGACGGTGGTGCTGGGCCTGCGGATCACCGACTGGCCGGCGCTGCGCGCGGCCGCGATCGCGGCCGTGGAGGAACTGGACTTCGACGGCATCGACCCGGCCGGCCAGCGCCGCGAACTGCTGCGCGAGGTGGCCGAGGACGCCAACGCGGCGCTCGGCGCGCTGCTGCACCCGGACCGGCTGGTGGCCGCGATCCCGGGCGTCGAGGCGCTCGGCGGCACGCTGGAGATCAGCGTCACCGAGGACTTCGCGCCGGACTTCGCCGAACTGTTCCCGCTGGACGGCGACGAGGAGGACGGTGGCGGCGGGGCGGGGGACTGGACGCTCACCCCTCGGACGGCCTGCCTGCTCCACGCCCAACTGCTGGGACTGGCGGACGCCGCCTACGACGACCTCGACGAGCACGAGGACGAACCGGTCACCGATGGCGACGAGGCCGACTGGACGGTCTTCGGCCGTCTGCCGCAGCGCACCTGGCGCCTCCACCGGGGCTGGCGCCGGGCGATGGCCCGGGCCTTCGACGACCTCGCCGACGACCTCGCGCTCGGCGAGTGGCCGCTGCCGCGCTGCCTGGCCGAGGAGATCGCGCTGCGGATGGCCCTGGTGGACGCCCGCGCGCTGCTCGGCGCACAGCCCGAGTCGGTCGCCGACATGATGGGCGACCTGCCGGCCGACCTGTACGACTACGACTGGGAGGGCTGCCACGACGAGCTGTTCGGTGTCTTCGGCCCGGACGACGGCGATCCGGAGCTGAACGCCGAGCAGCGCACCGAGCTGCTGCTGGCGGCGACGCATCCGGAGGGCTGGTTCCTGTCGTACGAGGACGCGGAGGAGCGGGATCCGCAGCGCGGCTACCGGCGCTGAGGGAGCGGTGACGGGTGAGTGCCCCCACCGGGTTGTTCAGCGTTTTTGTTCAATGACCGAGCGCCGAACCCGAACAACCCCGGTGCGCTACATCTGAAGCGCACGCCTCACCAGTTCCGCCTCACGGGTTCCGTGCCACCGGTGTCGCGTCATCGGTGCCGCGGTTCCGTCGAACGCCGGGAGAGTTCAGCAGATGACGACGCTCTGTATCGGAAACAACCGCACCGAGGAGATGGTCGGGGACCTCACCGGGATGACGCCGCTGGAGCGGCTGTTCGCCGGCTGCGGGGCCCAGCGCATGCTCTGGTTCGCCGAGGACGGCGACGTCCTGGTGCTGCCCTGGGGGCCCGACCCGGTCTACCTCGGGTATGTCACCGGGCTGACCGGTACCCGGGCCGAGAGCCTGACCTTCGTGGTACCGCCGCCGGGCGTGGAGGGCGCGGACATCATCACCCCGGACCGGCTGGCCGAGCCGGGCTTCCGCGAGGAGCTGCGCCGGGCGCTGGCCGGCCGGCCGGTGGAGCGGGTGCTGGCGATCTCGCCCAACGCGGCCGTGGTGGACCTGGCGGCCGCGCTCGGGGCCGAGCACGCCGTCCCGGGCCACGCCTTCGCCGCGCAGGGCGGCAACGCGCTGGTCAACAGCAAGGCGGTGTTCCGGGCGCTGGCCGCCGGGGCCGGGGTGCCGATCCCGCCGGGGACGGTCGCCACCTCGCCGCAGCAGGTGGAGGCGGCGGTCAACGGCCTGCTGGAGCAGGGCCACAGCGTGATGATGAAGGTCGAGTACCAGGCCGGCGGGTTCGGCAATGAGGTCCTCGCCCGGGACGAGGACGTCACCCCGCTGGGCGCCCAGCGGGTCGTGTCGCTGGCGGACCGCGCCGCCGTCGCCGCGTACGTCGCCGAGCGCTGGACCTGGCTGACCGGCGGGCGTGGCCAACGGGTCGTGGTGGAGCGGTACTTCACGGACGCGGTGCCGGTGTACGCGGAGTTCGTGATCGGGGACCACGGGTCGGTGCTGTCCGGGTGCGGCGAGATGGTGATGGACCCGGTGGTGGTCGGCGAGATCACCCCGCCGGTCACCCCTGACGCCGGGGTGCGGGCCGAACTCGTCCACCAGGCCTCCCGGTTGTGCGAGTCGCTGCGGGTGCTCGGCTACCGGGGCACGGTCAGTGCGGACGCGATCCTGACCCCCAAGGGCGAGTTGTACTTCAGCGAGACCAATGGGCGTCTCACCGGTTCGACGCATCTGCACGACGCGTTGTTCGCCCGCCTGGTCGGCGCCGATCACCGCTCCGCCCGGGTGATCCTGGAGCTCGCGGGCCTGCGGGTGCCGTCGTTCCCGGAGGCGGTCGAGGCGCTGGAGCGGGCCGGGCTGGCCTTCGATCCGCAGACCCGGACCGGCGTGGTGTTCAGCTGCGACTTCGCCCCGGCCGACGGCTCGGTGATGTACTGCGTGATCGCCGAGGACGCCGAGGCGGCCCGGGCCGCGGAACGCCGGCTGACCGAACTCTTCCCGCGGTGACGGAGGCCCCGGACGGGCCTTTGGGCGCCGGGCCTTCGGGCCTCGGGCCGTCGGGCATCCGGGCGGCGGTGATCCGGAGGTACGGCGGGCCGGAGGAGTTCCGTGCCGAGACCGTACCCGAACCGGCGGCCGGGCCCGGCCAGGTGCTGATCGACGTCGCCCTGGCCGGGGTCAACTACGCGGACCTGCACTGCCGTACGGGCGAGTACGCGAGGTTCCCGTTGCCCGCGGTGCTCGGCGCGGACGTGATCGGGCGCCGCCGCGGCGACGGACGGCGGGTCGCCGCACTGCTCCGGACCGGCGGCGGCTATGCCCAGGTGGCGTGCGCGGAGCGGTCGTTCACCGTGGAGGTGCCGGACGAGGTCGGCGACGAGCAGGCGCTGGCGCTGCTGGAGCAGGGCGCGACGGCGTACGCCGCCCTGGCCCTGCTCGGGCGGCTGCGGCCGGGTGAGTGTGTCGCGGTGACGGCGGCGGCGGGCGGTGTCGGGCACCTGGCGGTGCAGCTGGCCCGGGAGCTGGGGGCCGGACGCGTGCTGGGGCTGGCCTCGACACCGGCCAAGCGGGAGTTCGTCCGCTCGCTGGGAGCGGACGCGGTGTTCGACCCCGCCGCACCCGAACTGGCCGAGCTGCTGGCCGAGTCGGGCGGAGTCGACCTGTTCGTGGACTCGGCGGGCGGCCGGGGGCTGCGGGACGGGCTGGCGGCGCTGGCGCCGTTCGGCCGGCTGCTCTGCGTCGGCGCCCGAGGCGGACCGGAGGAGGCCTTCGCGGTGGACGAGCTGGCGGAGCGCTCGGCGGGCGTGCTCGGCTTCTGGCTGCAGCATGTGCTGGACGACCGGGTGCTCTTCTCGGGCGTCGTCGAGCAGCTGTTCCGGCTGGCCGGGCGGGGCCGGCTGACGGCGCGGATCGACCGGATCGTCCCGCTCTCCGGCGTGGGGGGCGCGCACCGGGCCCTGGCCGCACGGCAGACGATGGGAAAGGTGCTGATCGACGTCCACCGGGAGGGCTGAGGCATCGGCCCCGAGCGCAGCAGCGCCCGGGGCCCGATGGCTGATGTCCGGCGTCCGGTTTCCGTTGCTCGGCAACCGGGTTCGGCAAGCGGGTTCAGTACCCGGCGGCGTCGTCCAGCCCGTGGCCGCGCAGCGGGACGAGGAAGCTGCGCTCGAAGACCACCACGACCTCGCCGGTGGACTTCGTCCCGGTGGTTCGGCACGTGACGATGCCCTGTCCGGTACGGCTCTTGGAGAGCCGCTTGGCGAGCGTCTCGGTCTGTGCGTACAGGGTGTCGCCCGTGAACACCGGGTGGGTCATCCGGATGTTCTCCCAGCCGAGGTTGGCGATGGTCCGCCCGCTGGTGGAGCGGGCCGTCATCCCGCCGACGATGCTGAGCGTCACCAGGCTGGAGACGATCGGCCGCCCCCAGGGGGTGTGTTGGCTGTACGCGGCGTCGATGTGCAGCGGGGCGTCGTTCATGCTCAGCATGCTCATCAGCACGTTGTCCAGCTCGGTGACGGTCCGCCCCGGGCGGTGCTCGATGACATCGCCGACGGTGAACTCCTCGTAGTAGCGGCCGACCACCTCGCGGTAGTGCCGCTCGCCGATCCGCCGGTAGCCGGCGGGTTCGGGGTCGGGCGTGAGCGCGGACGCGGATTCGGCTTCGGGCATGGCGCGTTGCTCCCCAGGGGTCGGAGTCCGGCGGTGGGCGATCAGGTGTCTGGCGTCAGGTGCCTGGCGTCTGGCGTCTGGTGTCAGGAGGCAGGGATCAGAGGTCGGAGGTGAGCTCCCTGACGTGGCCGGCGAACTCGGTGATCAGCCGCTCGTCCATGTCGGCGCGCATCATCAGCCGCAGACCCGCCTCGCCCTTGGGAACGATCGGGAAGAACACCGCCGAGCTGTAGAAGCCGCGTTCGAAGAGCTGGGCGGAGAGCTTGACCGCACGCTCGGCGTCCCCGACATCCACCCGCCGAACCGGCAGGCCGTTGCCCGCGAAGGTGGTCGGCAGCAGCTTGTCGAAGAGGTCGATGTTGCGGTTCAGCTTCGCCTGGAGTTCGGTGAGTTCGGCGGACCGGTGGACGGCCGCGCTGCCCAGCGAGGCGCCGACCAGCGGCAGTGCCACGTTCTGCGACCAGCCGACCGGACCGGCGTGCCGGTGCAGGAACTCGAACTGCTCGCGGTTGCCGAGCATGGCGATGCCGCCGCCGGTGCCGAAGCCCTTGCCGAGGCTGGCGACGATGACCGTCAACGGGTTCATCTCCAGCCGCGAGCGGACGAAGCCCTCGCCGCGCTCGCCCATGATGGACAGCGAGTGGGAGTCGTCGATGTAGAGGAACAGCCCGTAGCGGTCCTGGAGTTCGAGCAGCCCGTCGAGGGCCGCCGCGCCGCCCATCGAGTACGCTCCGTCGGCGACGTAGGCGACCCGCGGGTACTTGCGGCAGATGTCCTCCAGATAGTTCAGGTCGTTGTGCGGGCAGTTGAGCACCAGCGACTCGTCCGCGCAGATCGGCTTCACATACGCCATGCAGAAGTGGCAGAACCGGTCGAAGACCATCACGCGGGGCCCGCCGCCGCGCTCGCAGGTGCCGTCGAGGTGACCGGAGGCGACCAGCGGCAGGATGCCGGCGGTGAGCGCGGTGCAGGACGCGCCGGGCAGGATGTGCGCGCCGAACAGTTCGCCCAGCTCCTCCTCCAGCCGCACCAGCAGGTTGTGCCGGATCCGGGTGGTGGAGGTGACCAGCCAGGTGCTCTTGGACTCCGTGAGCGCGTCCACCGCTCCGGCCGCGACCTGCGGGTGGTTGTTCAGCCCGAGGTACGCGCAGGAGACCATGTTGGCGAACTCGTGGCCGGTCTCGCGGACGATCAGCCGGTTGTTGGACTCCGAGTCCACCTTGATGCCGATCAGCCCGTTGGCGCCGGCCGCCTGCCAGACCGGGTCGGCGGTGGCGAGCATGGCCTCGGCGTTGCGGTAGCGGCGCGGGCCCTGGATGGATTCTTCGGTCATCGTCACTTCTCCTCCGTGTCGTTCCGGGGGGCTGCGGGCCGTACGGGGGGTACGGGCCGTGCGGGCGGTACCGGCGGTACGGCCCGCGTGGGCTGGTCGGCCTGGCCCGGCGGGCCGAACTGCTCGATCAGACGCTGCGAGGCCTCGAAGAAGGGCATGCCGACCATCACCCCGTCCACGACGGTGACCGAGCGGCCGTTCTCCCGGCCCGCCTCGACCACTCGCAGGGCCTGTTCCAGCAGATGCTCGTCGGGGCTGAACGCCTCGTTGATCAGGGGAAGTTGGCGGGGGTGCACGGCGATCTTGCCACTGAACCCGAAGTCCCGGGCGAGCGCGGCCTCCCGGCACAGCCCGTCCAGATCGGTGACTTCGAAGAACGGCGCGTCCATCGCCTCCACCCCCGCGGCCCGGGCGCTGTTGACCACTCGGCCCCGGGCGTGTGCCAGGGCTTCCCAGGAGAGCCGGGCGCCGACCGCGAACGCGTAGTCGGCGGAGCCGAAGACCAGTCCGCGCAGGCGGTGCCCGGCGGCCGCGATGGCGGGTGCGTGCTCGATGCCCAGGGGCGTCTCCACGACGGCGAGGAACTCCGTCTCCGGGCAGTCCGGTCCGAGCGCTCCGGCGGCGATCTCGATGTCCCGGGGGGACTGCGCCATCGGGATCAGCACGATGTCGGGCTTGACGCGGTACCGGGTGATGGCGATCAGATCGCGCAACCCGTCGGGCCCGGCAAGGGTGTTGATGCGCACCGCGCTGCGGGCGAGCTTGGTGGACGGCAGGTCGAAGAACTCCTCGGCGAGGTGGCGGGCCTCCTCCTTTCGAGCGGGTGGGACCGAGTCCTCCAGGTCGACCATGGCGATATCGGCCCCGGACTGGTGGCTCTTGGCGTACCGCTCCACCGCCATCGCGGGTGTGGACAGCAGGGAACGGCAGTACCGCGTGAACTTCATGGAAATCTCCGAAGTCAGCGAAGTCTGCGGCTCCTGGTTCTATCCCACCGGCATTGTTCGGCGCCGTGCGGCTGGACATTGAACATCAACTCGGAACAACCGCCCCGTGCGACCCATTGTTTGACGCCAACTGTCCTGTGCATGATGAATCTCGAAGGATGGACACCGCCCAGGCGTCAGGACCTCCGGCCGTCAGGACCGCCAGCCGTCAGGTTCTCCTGGCGTCGGCCCCCTGCCGTCGGGTTATCCGCGCTCGGGCCTTCCGCCCTTGGGTTTTCCGTCCACGGGAGACCGCGTCGACGGGGCCTCGGATCATCGGGCTCCGGATCACCGGGCACCGCTTCAACGAAGAAGGGGGCTACTGTGCCGCGTCGGGAGAGTCCACTGGACCAGGGCGACGGGCCGCTGCTGCGGTTCGCGGGCGACTTACGGGCGCTCAGGGAGCGGGCGGGCACCCCGCCGTACCGGCAGCTCGCCCTCCGGGCACACTGCTCGGCCGCCAGCCTCTCGGTGGCGGCGGGCGGCCGGCAGCTGCCGAGCCTCGCCGTCACCCTCGCCTATGTACAGGCGTGCGGAGGGGACGTGCGGGAGTGGCAGCACCGCTGGCAGTTGCTCGCTGCGGAACTGGCCGCGGACACCGCCGCCCGCCGGCGCGCCCAGGACGCCGGGCGGGCCCCGTACCCGGGTGCGGCGGCCTTCGAGGCGGTGGACGCCGAGCGCTTCTTCGGACGGGAGGCGCTGCTGGACCAGTTGGTGGGGCTGCTCGCCGAACGGCGCCTGGTGGTGGTCACCGGGCCCTCCGGGGTGGGGAAGTCCTCGCTGGTCAGGGCCGGTCTGCTGGCGCGGCTCGGCGGGCCGGTGGCGCTGCTCACCCCGGGGGAGCGGCCGATGGAGGCGTACACGCTGGCCCTGGCCCGGCTCGGGCAGCGGGCCGGGGATGGACGGGCCACGCGAGCCCAGGCCGGGAGCGCGCGGGCCGCAGAGGCGCAGGTCGGGCCCGCGCGGGTCGGGTCCGCGCGGACCCGGGGCGGGGGGAGTGGCGAGGCGCGGGCCGGGCGTGGCAACCGGACGGCCGAGGGGGAGTGGGCGGCCGATCCGGTGCTGGTGGTGGACCAGGGCGAGGAACTGGGCACCCGCTGCCGTGACGCCGCCGAGCGCACCCGGTTCCTGGACTCGTTGGTGGCGTGCGCCGAGGACGCGGTCTCCGAGCGGGCGGCCGCCATGGGCGGGAGCGGCGCCGGAACCGCTCGGTGCCGGGTGGTTCTGGTGCTGCGGTCCGACCAGTGTGCCGCGCTGCTCGCCGAACATCCCGCGCTGGCCGCGGCCTGCCAGGACGCCGTGCTGGCGGTCGGCCGCCCGGCGCCCGACGAACTGCGCCGCGCGATCACCGAACCCGCGCTGCGGGCCGGTTGCACCGTCGAGGGTGCGCTGCTCGCCGTCCTGATCTCCACCGCCGCCCAGCAGCCGGGCGCCCTGCCGCTGGTGTCGGCGGCCCTGTTGGAGACCTGGCGGCGGCGCAGCGGCAACGCGCTCACCCTGGCCGGGTTCCAGGCCACCGGCGGCTTCGAGGGGGCGCTGGCCCGGACCGCCGAGGTGTTGTTCGACGGGCTGGGCGCGCTGGACCGCGAGCTGGCCCGGGCGGTTTTCCTGCGGCTCGGCGGTGAGAGCGTGCGGATCCCCGTCGGGATCGGCGAGTTCGACGGCCCCGGGGTGCCGGCCGTGCTGGAACGGCTGGTCCGGGCCCGGCTGGTGGTGCTGGACCGGGACACCGTCGAACTCGCCCACGGCGCGCTGCCGCAGGTCTGGCCCCGGCTGCGGGACTGGCTGGCCGAGAGTCGGGACACGCTCGGCGACCATCGGCGGCTCACCGAGGTCGCCCGCAGCTGGGCCGCCGCCGACCGGGACCCTGAACTGCTCTACCGGGGAGCCCGGCTGGAACTCGTTCGGCGGCGGGTGGCGGCCGGAGAGCTGACCCCGGCCGGAGTCGAGCGGGCGTTCCTGGCGGCGGCCGTGCACGCGGCCGCCGCAGACCGGCGCCGGTCCCGTCGGCAGAGCCTCGCCGTGGCCGGGCTCGCGGCGGCCGGCGGCGCGCTGATCACCCTGGCCGGGGGGAGCCGGATTCTGCGGGCGCGGCGGGATTGATCAGCCCCGGGGCCAGGGAGTTGAACATCGCCCTGTTCAATCAACGGGCGATCGGGGCGCGCCTCGGAATGTCGATCACGTCCTTGCGCGGCCGTCGGCGGGCCGGGTAGCTTGGCGGTCGATCCCGGCTCCCGCAGTTCGTTGATTCACCTTCCAGGATCGGGATTTCCCCTCCGTCGTGGCCGGCCCGGAGCCGGCCGACGGATTTCTCGCGAGCTGATTCCGGTGCCGTCCCGGCCGGTTCGGTATCCGGTTCACCTCGATCCGACTTTTCCCAGCCTCCGGCCCAGCCATTTCCCGAATCCGCGTCAAGGGGGAGTCATGTCCAATTCGGCCCGTCCGGTCCACCCGGTCCACCCGGCCCGTCCGGTTCAAGCGGCCAGTCCGGTGCACAGCTGGGACGAGTTCACCACGCTGCGCGAGGTGGTGGTCGGTACCGCCGTCGGCGCCCGGCTGCCCGGGCAGTCCGACCCTTCGTCCTGGCTGTCCTGCTTTCCGAAGACCAGGGCCGCCGACCTCGGCTCGATCCCGGTCGGCGCCTACTCGCAGCAGGTCGTCGAGGAGACCGAGGAGGACCTGGACGCCCTGGTCGCCACCCTGCGCGGCCTCGGCGTCACCGTCCACCAGCCCGAAGTGGTCGACCACGCCGCCGAGTTCGCCGCCCCGCACTGGAAGGCCGACGGCGGCTTCCACTCCTACTGCCCGCGGGACCTCACCCTGGTGGTCGGTGAGACCGTGATCGAGGTGGCGAGCCCGATGCGCGCCCGCTACTTCGAGGTGTTCGGCCTGCGCGGCCTCTTCCAGGAGTATCTGCGCGGCGGTGCCCGATGGTTGGCCGCACCCCGCCCGCAACTGAACGACGAGCTCTTCGAGTTCGACGCCGACGGGCTGCCGCTGCTCGGCGAGGCCGAGCCGGTCTTCGACGCCGCCAACGTGCTGCGGCTCGGCCGCGACGTCTTCTACCAGGTCTCCCGCAGTGGCAACGAACTCGGGCTGCGGTGGCTGGAGTCCACCCTTGGCCTGCTCGGTGACCTGCGCCTGCACCCGCTGCGCGACATCTACGGATACACCCACATCGACAGCACCATCGCGCTGCTGAGGCCGGGCCTGGTGCTGCTCAACCCCGAGCGGATCAGCCCCGAGACGGTGCCCGAGCCGCTGCGGGGCTGGGACATCCTGTGGTGCCCGCCGGCCGAGCCGTCCGCCGACTCGACCGAGCCCGAGCCCGAGCACTCGCTGAGCGAGAGCTGGATCAGCATGAATCTGCTGATGGTCAGCCCCGACACGGCGATCGTCGAGTCGGACCAGTGGAGCCTGATCAAGCAGCTGGAACACGCCGGCATCACCGTCCTGCCGCACCGGCTGCGCCACTCGCGGGTGCTCGGCGGCGGTTTCCACTGCGTGACCCTGGACATCCGGCGGGACGGCGGGCTGGAGGACTACCTATCGTGATCGCGGCGAGGTGGGGGCTGGCATGCTTGACGGGTGACTTCTCCGTTCGACGCCGCCGTCCCCGCCCCTGCCGCCGCTTCCGTTCCCGCCGTTTCCGTTCCGTCCTCCGCTCCGGAGTCCGTGCCGGCCGCCGAGGACCGGGACGCCCGGCCGCAGTACGTCCTGCCGCTCCTCGTCCGGATGGAGCGGGCCACCCCGCCCGGGCGGACCGACGCGCTGGAGACCTCGGCGCGGGCCGTGCTGACGCTGCTCGCGGACTCGCGCGTCACCGAGCCGGACGGGGAGTGGGCGGAACGGGTCGCCGCCTGGGAGGACGCCCGGATCCGCAAGGTGGTCCGGCGGGCCCGGGGCGGGGAGTGGCGCCGGGCCGGCGAACTGCCGGGGATCACGGTCACCGGGCGGGAGGCGGAGGTGCGAGTGTTCCCGCCCGTTCCGCTGGACGGCTGGCCGAAGGAGCTCGCCAAGCTCCAGGTCTCCGGCACCGATCTGGAGGAGACCGGCCCGGTCGCCGCCGCCGAGCCCGGCCTGCCGGTGCTGTGGCTCAATCCGGAGCTGGAGATGAGCGCGGGCAAGACGATGGCGCAGACCGGCCATGCCGCCCAGGTCGCCTGGTGGCGGCTGGACGAGACGCAGCGCAAGGAGTGGGCCGAGGCCGGTTTCGCCCTCGCCGTCCGCACGGCGACGCCGGAGGCCTGGGCGGAGCTGCTGGTGAGCGGCCTGCCGCTGGTCCAGGACGCGGGCTTCACCGAGATCGCGCCGGGGAGCTGCACGGTGGTCGCGGAGCACCCGGCGCTGCGCGGGTGACGGGTGGCGGGCGGCGGCGAGTGACAGGGAACAGCGGACGGATAACAGCTTTCGGATAACAGAATCTGAAAGCTGTTATCTGTGATCCGTCCCCTGAAAACTGTCATCCGTTCCAGGTCTCCCGTCGCCGTGTCCGAATGCCGCCAGCATCCAGGGCGGCGGGTCGGTGAGTATCGGTGACGAAGGGGTTGGCCCCCGTGCCGTCCGCAGCCGGGCCCGACCCGCCCGAGACTCCGGAAGGACACCCCCGTGACCACCGAGCCCGCCGCCCGGGTGGCGGCCGCCGACTGGGCCGCCGTCGCCGACGAACTGGACGCCCACGGCTGCGCGCTCACGCCCCGGCTCCTCTCCCCGGCCGAGTGCCGGGAGCTGGCGGCCCGGTACGACCGGGCGGAGCTGTTCCGCACCACGGTGGACATGGCCCGCCACCGCTTCGGCTCCGGCCAGTACCGCTACTTCACGCACGACGGCCTCCCCGGGCCCGTCCGGGACCTGCGGGCCGCGCTCTACCCGCACCTGCTCGCGATCGCCCGCACCTGGGCCGGGCGGCTCGGCCGGCCAGCCCCCTGGCCGGACACGCTGGACGAGTGGCTGGAGCTGTGCCACCGGGCCGGCCAGTCGAAGTCCGCCCAGATCCTGCTGCGCTACGGACAGGGCGACTGGAACGCGCTGCACCGCGACGTGTTCGGCGAGATGGTCTTCCCCCTCCAGGTCGTCATCGGCCTCGACGAGCCGGGCAGGGACTACACGGGCGGCGAGTTCCTGCTCGTCGAGCAGCGGCCCCGCGCGCAGTCCCGGGGCACCAGCACCGTCCTCGCCCAGGGCCACGGCCTGGTGTTCACCACCCGGGAGCGCCCGGTGAAGTCGGCCCGGGGGTGGTCCGCCGGCCCCGTCCGGCATGGCGTGAGCACGGTCCGTTCCGGCCACCGCCACGCGCTCGGCCTCGTCTTCCACGAGGCCTGAACGGTTCCGTGATGACCTCCGCCACCCCCGCCCGCTCGCCGCTGATCGGCCCCGCCGCGATCGCCGCCTACGGTCGCCTGCCCGCGCCCGGCCCGCACACCGCGGCCGAACTCGCCGCACTGCTCCGTCTGCTCACCGGCGGCCGGGCCCGCCTCCACACCGTGACCGTCGGCCACAGCCGCGACGACGCCTCCCGCGCCGCCGCGAGGGCCTTCACCGAAGCCTGGCTGGACCTGCCGGGACGGTCGGTGCTCGCCGTCGTCGACTGGCCGGAGCAGGCCGCCTCCTGGCTGCGGCCCGCCCGCCGACTGACCGCCCCGGCGCCGGACGCCTGGGTCCTCGCCGCCGCACCACTCGGCTGGGCGCAACTGGCCCGCCGCCTCGGCCGGGAGCCGGGCTGGCGGGCGTGGCACACCTTCGGTTTCGCCTCGCTCGCCCCGCCCGCCGAACCGCGTGCCGTCGCCCTCGCCGGTCAGGGGGCGCTGGACGGCCTGCGCGGCGCGAGCGCCGACGGCGGCACCTGGGAGATCGCCGACGGCCGGCTCACCACCTGCCCGCCGGGCCGGGCGCCTCAGACGGTGTAGCGGCGCATCGCGCGCAGGCCGCCGTACGCCGCCACGGCCGCCCAGAGGGCCATGATCAGCAGGCCGGACCAGTGGCCGTAATGGATCCCCGGGTCCGGCTGGGTGCGCGTGGCGTACAGCCCGGCCCGGTCGGGCAGGAACTGGCCGGCCTCGCGCACACCGGGGATCGCCGCCAGCCAGGTGGTGCCGAGGAAGACCATCGGGACGAGCAGGCCGAGCGCGGCGCTGAAGTTGCGCAGCATGGCCGTCAGGCCGAGGCAGAGCACCACCAGCAGCGGGTGGTAGAGCACCCCGGCCGTGAAGGCCCGGGCCAGACCAGGGGTGGAGAAGTCCAGGCCGGTGGTGGCGGCGACGACGAGGAACGAGCCGGCCGTGGAGGCCAGCCCCATCAGCAGCCCCAGCCCGATGCCGAGGGCGAGCTTGCCGCCGTAGAGCAGGCCTCGGCGGGGGACGGCGGTGAGTGAGACCGAGATCATGCGGGTGTTGAACTCCTGGCCGATCAGCAGGACGCCATGGCAGGCCACGGCGACATGGCCGAACAGCAGGCCGTAGAAGATCCCGTTGCTCGGGTCCTCGCCCGGGGTGTGGTCCGCCTCCCCGTACGCGGCGTTGACGGCGGCGGCGACACCGACGGTCAGAACGACGGCGACGAGCGGGGCGAGCCACTGGGAGGGAAGGGTGGTGAACTTGACGCGCTCGGAGCGCAGGACGTTCAGGGCGGTCGGAGCGCCGGTCATGGACGTGGTCATCGAGGTGTCGTTCCCAACGGTCTCGGAAGAGGCTGACAGGGAGTGGGCGAGGTGCGGGCGGAGCGGCTCGCGGTGGAGGCACCCCGCCGCCGGTCGCGGAGGCAGGCGCAGGCCCCGGGCCTCGGCGCAGGACTCAGAACTCGGCTCGCCGCAGGGCGCGCAGGCCGCCGTACGCCGCGGCTGCCGCCCAGCCGGCCATGATCAGCAGACCGGTCCAGTGCCCGTACACGACCTGCGGGTTGTCGGCGTAGTGCAGCGCGTACTGGCCGGCCCGGTCCGGGAGGAACTGCACCACGGAACGCGCCCCGGGTACGCCGCTGAGCAGCGGGGAGAGCAGGAAGACGGTCGGCACCAGCAGGCCCATCGCGGCCGTGAGGTTGCCGAGCAGAGCGGTCGCGCCGATGCAGAACACCACCAGCAGGACGGGGTACAGCACTCCGGCGGTGGCGCTGCGGGCGAGGGCCGGGCCGTCCCATGCACCGGGTGTGGTGGCGGCGTATCCGGCGAAGGAGCCGGCCGTCCCGATCAGGCCGACGGCGAGGGCGACGAGTGCGCCGACGGCGAGTTTGCCGCCGTAGAGCAGGCCTCGGCGGGGGACGGCGGTGAGCGAGACGGTGATCATGCGGGTGTTGAACTCCTGGCCGATCAGCAGGACGCCGAAGCAGACCAGCGCGGCCTGGCCGAAGTTGAGGCCGTAGTAGAGGCCGACACCGGGGTCGTCGGTGAGGCTGTGGTCCTTGCCGCCGAGGGCGGCGCCGACGGCGGTGGTCAGGCCGACGGTGAGCAGGGCGGCGAGGACCGGGGTGAACCAGAGCGAGCGGAGGGTGGCGAGCTTGATCCCCTCGGACCGCAGCAGGTTCAGTGCGGTGGACGTGGACGTGGACGTGGACGTGGACGTGGACGTGGACGTGGACGTGGACGTGGCCGGGGCCGGGGCCGGTACGGACGGAACGGTGCTCATGCCGCCGCCGCCCGGTACTCGACGCTGTCGGCGGTCATCCGCATGAACGCCTCTTCCAGCGAGTCCTGCTGGACGGCGATCTCGTACAGCACCACGCCGTTCGCCGCCGCCAGCGCCGCGATCCGCTCCGGCTCGGCCCCGCTCACCTCCCAGGCGTCGCCGTCCACCGGCTCGGCGGTCACCGTTCCCGAACCGAGACTCCCGAGGTCGCCGCCGAGCAGGGCGGCCAGCTTCGTCCGGTCCACCGCGCGGACCCGGATCCGGGTGCGGCCGTGGCGTTGAAGGAATTCCGTGGTGGCGTCGTCCGCCAGCAGCCGGCCCCGGCCGATGACGACCAGATGGTCGGCGGTGAGCGCCATCTCCGTCATGAGGTGGGAGGAGACCAGCACGGCCCGGCCCTCGGCGGCCAGATCGCGCAGCAGGGTGCGGATCCAGCGGATGCCCTCGGGGTCGAGGCCGTTCACCGGCTCGTCCAGCAGCAGCACCGGCGGGTCGCCGAGCAGCGCGGCGGCCACGCCGAGCCGCTGGCGCATGCCGAGCGAGAACCCGCGGATCCGGCGGCCCGCCGCCTCGGTCAGGCCGACCTGCGCGAGCACCTCGTCCACCCGGCGGTTCGGCAGCCCGTTGCTGGCGGCCAGCCAGCGCAGCTGGCCGCGCGCGGTGCGGCCGCCGTGCACGGCCTGGGCGTCCAGCAGGGCGCCGACCTGCCGCAGCGGGTCGGCCAGTTCGGCGTACCGGCGACCGCCGACCAGGGCGTGGCCTGCGGTGGGCCGGTCGAGGCCGAGGATCAGCCGCATGGTGGTGCTCTTGCCCGCGCCGTTCGGCCCGAGGAAGCCCGTCACCGCCCCGGGCCGGACGACGAAGCCGAGGTCGTCGACCACACGCTTTCCGTCGTACTCCTTGGTGAGGCCCTGAACCTCGATCATGACGCCCTCCCGCGTGCTCCCCGGACCTTCCCCGGACTCGCTTCGGGCTCCTCCGGATTCACTCCGACCCGCTCCGACCCGCTCCGGGATTCCGGACCCCGGCTCTCCGGCTCCGACGGCCCCATTCCACCGGAGCGGACCACTCCGGCGGATCCCGCCGGGGAGTGGAGCTCTCTCCCTCTTGGGAGGGAGCCGCGGCACATCGCTGACCTGGCAGGATGGCGTCATGCCCAGGATCCTCGCGCCCCTGCTGAGCGCCGCCACCTACGCGCGGTGGCTGCATCTGGTGATCGGGTGGATCTTCGCCGGCGTCGTCCTGATGATCTACCCGGGGACGTACGGGTTCAGCCTCGCCGAGGTCCTGGCAAGGGCCGTTCTGCTGGATGCCGTGCTGCTCACGCTGGCCGCCCTGCTGCCCGCGATGCGCCGGGCCGAGGGCGTGCAGGCGCGGCTGCTGCTGATGCCCGAACGCGAGCAGGACATCGCCGCCGAACCCGCCCGTACCTGGGCCGACCGCCGACGCACCGCCGTCTGGCTGATCGGCCGGGTGGCTCTCGGCTCGGTGGTCGGGATCCTCGCCGTGCTGGTGCCCGCCGGCGCCGTCGAGCTGGTCGCCGACTCCGCGCCGAACCTGCACGGAATCCAACTCCCGCACCAGCACGGACTGCTCTGGTACCCGCTGCTGGCGGCCGCGGCGCTGTTCGGCTACGGCTGGCTGGTGGTCTGGGCGGGGCGTCTGCAACTCGCCATGGCGGTAAGGCTGCTGGGACCGTCCCCGGCCGAACGGCTGGCCGAGGCCGAGCTGCGGGCCGAACGTCTGCTGGAGCGCAACCGGTTGGCCCGCGAGCTGCACGACTCCATCGGCCACGCGCTGACGGTGACGGTCCTTCAGGCCGGTGCGGCCCGGGAGGTGGGCGACCCGGCCTTCGTCGCCAAGGCGCTCGAAGTCATCGAGGAGACCGGCCGACAGGCCATGGACGACCTGGAGCGCACACTCGTGCTGCTCCGCGAGGCCTCGGACCGGCGGGACGCGTCGGACGGGTCCGTCACCGAGCGCCCCGGCATCGAGCAGCTGTCCGCGCTCTTCGACACCGCGCGGGCCGCCGGCAGCCCGGTGGAGGCATGGATCGACGTGCCGTCGGGGAAGCTGCCCGGGGTGCTCTCCCGCGAGTCCTACCGGATCCTCCAGGAGGGCGTCACCAACGCCCTCAAGTACGCGCCGGGCGAGCCGATCAGCGTCCGGATCGCCCTGCGGGGCGGCCGGTTGGAGCTGCGCTGCGCCAACGCGACGGGCGGGCCTGGCCCGTCGTCCGCGCGCAGCGCGCCGCGCAAGGGCGGCAAGGGACTTCGCGGTATCCGGGAGCGGGCCGCGCTGCTCGGTGGCGAGGCCTCGGCCGGGCTGGAGTCCGGCGAATGGGTCCTGGCCGTCCGCATGCCCCTACGCTTGGGCGTGTGATGATCGACATTCTGCTGGCCGACGACGAGGAACTGGTCCGGGCCGGACTGCGGGCCGTGCTGGAGGCGCAGGGCGACCTGCGGGTGGTCGGTGAGGCCTCCGACGGAGGCGAGGCGGTGGCCATGGCCCGGGAGCTGCGCCCGCACGTGGTGCTGATGGACGTCCGGATGCCGGAGGTCGACGGTCTGGCGGCGACCCGCGCCCTCGTCCGGTCGGGCGCGACCGGGGAGCAGCCGCCGAAGATCCTGGTCGTCACCACCTTCGAGAACGACGACTACGTCTACCAGGCCCTGCGCGCCGGTGCCGACGGCTTTCTGCTGAAGCGCTCCCGCCCGGCCGAGATCGCCCACGCGGTCCGGCTGGTCGCGGCGGGCGAGTCGCTGCTCTTCCCGGCCGCGATCCGTCGTCTCGCCGCAGGCCGGGGCAACGCGGCCGCCCGCGCGACGATGGCCCGTGCCGCCCTGACCGAGCGTGAGGCCGAGGTGCTGCGGCTGGTGGCCCGGGGCCTCGCCAACAGCGAGATCGCCGAGCAGCTGTTCCTCGGCGTGCAGACGGTGAAGACGCACGTCAGCAGTGTGCTGGCGAAGCTCGGCGCCCGCGACCGCACCCAGGCGGTGATCGCCGCGTACGAGTCCGGCTTCGTGGAGCCGGCCGAGGACCGGCTGTCCGAGGAACAGCCGAACCGTGCGGACCCGACGCGGAGTTGAGCCGGCCGTAGGGCAGGAGCCGGCCCACCGACGGGCAGACGCCGGACCCGCCGTCCGGCCCCGCCGTCCGGGACCGGTAACCGGTGGGCCGAAGCGATACCCGGCGGGCCTGGCCGGTACCCGGTGACGGGTGGCCGATGAGGGTGCTCAGGCGGGGTACGCGTGGGTCTGGGCGGCCTTGACCGAGGCCCAGACGGTGGTGCCGGGGGCGAGATCGAGCTCGGCGGCGGCGGCCGGGGTCAGGTCGGCGGCCATCGGCAGGTCACCGGCCAGGTCGGCGCGGACCTGGTCGCCGTGCAGGTCCAGGCCCGCGACCTGGAGCTCCCAGACGTTGCGCGCGCTGGACTGCGGTCGCTCCCGGTGCAGCGTGACGGCGGACGGCGGGAACGCCACGAAGGCGGGGCCGGTCAGCTCCTCGGTGGTGGCCAGCACGGGGCCGTCGGCCAGCGTCACCCGGTGGCCGTCCGCCGTGCCCTGGTAGAGGTTGAGGCCGACCAGGCGGGCGATGTAGTCGGTGCGCGGACGCCGGGCGATCTCGGCGGGGCTGCCGGACTGCACCTCGCGGCCGCCCTCGATCACCACCAGCCGGTCGGCCAGCACCATCGCGTCCAGCGGGTCGTGCGTCACCAGCACCGCCACCGCCTCGAACTCGGCCAGATGGCGCCGGAGTTGGGCGCGGACATCGAGCCGGGTGCGGGCGTCCAGGGCCGCCAGCGGCTCGTCCAGCAGCAGCAGCCGCGGCCGTACGGCCAGCGCCCGGGCGAGTGCCACCCGCTGCGCCTGGCCGCCGGAGAGGCGGCCGGGGCGGGCGCCCGCGTGGTCGGCCAGGCCCATCCGCTCCAGCCAGCCGGCCGCCTCGGCCCGGGCCTCGCGCTTGGGACGGCCCTGGCAGCGCGGGCCGAAGGCGACGTTGTCGAGGGCGCTGAGGTGCGGGAAGAGCAGGTAGTCCTGGAACACCACGCCGACCGGACGCTCCTCGGCGGGGGTGTGCAGCCGCTGCGCCGGGTCCTCCAGGACGCGGCCGTCCAGCCGCAGGTGGCCGCCGGTGAGCGGGAGCAGCCCGGCGAGGGCGCGCAGCGCGGTGGACTTGCCGGCGCCGTTCGGTCCGAGCAGGGCGACCACCTCGCCGGGGGCGGCGGTGAGGGCCAGGTCGAGGGTGAAGGCGGCGCGTTCCACCCGGAGCCGGGCGTCGAGCGCCGGGCCGTTGAGCGCCCGGCCGTCGGGTGCCCGGTCGTCGGGCGTGTGGTCGTCGGGTGTGTGGTCGCTCGGGGTGTCGGCGGGGGCGGTCGTCATGGGGTGGGCGTCCAAGGGGCGGGGGCCGGAGCGGGGGCGGGTGTGCGAGGTGGCGGGCCGGGTGGTCCGGCCCGCCACCGCGGCGCGGGCGGCGCGGCGCTCACGGGGTCGACATCCAGCGGTCGCGCAGCCCGACCAGGACGGCGATGGAGACCACCAGCAGCACCAGCGAGAGCGCGATCGCGGCCTCCGGGTCGGACTCCATGGCGAGGTAGACGGCGAGCGGCATGGTCTGGGTCTTGCCCGGGAAGTTGCCCGCGAAGGTGATCGTCGCGCCGAACTCGCCGAGCGCGCGGGCCCAGGCCAGTACGGCGCCGGCACCGATGCCGGGGGCGATCAGGGGCAGGGTGACCCGGCGGAACGCGGTCAGCCTGGAGGCGCCCAGGGTCGCGGCGGCCTCCTCGTACCGAGGGTCGGCGGCCCGCAGCGCGCCCTCGACGCTGATCACCAGGAACGGCATCGCCACGAACGCCTCGGCGATCACTACGCCGGTGGTGGTGAAGGGCAGCGTGATGCCGAAGGCGGAGTCCAGCCAGGAGCCGACGATGCCGCGCCGGCCGAGGACCAGCAGCAGCGCCACACCGCCGACCACCGGTGGCAGCACCAGCGGCAGGGTGACCAGCGCCCGGATGACGCGGCGGCCGGGCAGCTCGGTGCGCGCGAGCAGCCAGGCCAACGGCACCCCGAGCAGCAGCGACACCGCCGTGGCCGCCGTCGCGCAGACCAGCGAGAGGCGCAGCGCCTCCCAGACCTCGGCGCTGGTGAGCTGGTCGGACAGCGTGCTCCAGGGTGCCCGGACCAGGAGCCCGACCAGCGGGAGGATCAGGAACGCCAGCCCGAGCAGCGCCGGGAGCAGCAGCGCGACCGGGACGCGGTGTGGGCGCCGCCGTCGGCGCGGCATCCCCTTCCCTGGGTGCGCCGCGCCGCCGGTGCCGGTGTTGTGGCCGGTGCCACCGGTGCCGGTGGCACCGGTGGTCCCGGTGGTGCGTCCGCTCACGGTGCCTGGAAGCCCGCCGCGGTGAGTACCTGCGTGGCCTCGGGCGACTCGATGTAGGCGACGAAGGCGGCGGCGCCGTCCTTGTTCGGGGCCTTGGCCAGCGCGGCGATCGGGTAGTCGTTCACGGCCTTGTCGGCCTCGGGGAAGTCCACGCCGTCGATCTTCGCAGCATCGGCCTTCACATCGGTCTTGTACACCAGGGAGGCGTCGACCTCGCCCAGCTCGACCTTGGTGAGCGCGCCCTTGACGTCCTGCTCCAGGGTGACCGGGGTCAGGTTCACGTTGCCGGCCTTGAGCGCGGTCAGGGCGGCGGCGCCGCAGGGCACCTCCTTTGCGCACAGCGCGACCTTGACGCCGGGTGCGGTCAGGTCGCCCAGGCCCGCGATGTGCTTGGGGTTGCCCTTGGGGACGGCGATGGTGAGCGTGTTCTTGACGAAGGTCTTCGACTCGCCGCTGACCCCGCCCGCGTCGGTGACGGTCTTCATGGTGGCCGGGCTCGCGGCGGCGAAGACGTCGGCGGGGGCGCCGGAGTTGATGCTGGTGGCGAGGCCGGAACTGCCGCCGAAGTTGAACTTGACCTTGGCGCCCGGGTTGGCGGCCTCGAACTTCCTGCCGAGTTCGGTGAAGCTCTCCTTGAGCGAGGCGGCGGCGAAGACGTTGATCTCGCCGGAGGCCTTCGGGGTGCCGGCCGACCCGCTGGCGGAGGCGCCCGTGTCGCCCGAGCTCTTGCTGCCGCCGTCGCTGCCGCAGGCGGTGACCCCGAGGCCGAGGGCGAGGGCCACCGCGGTGGCGACGGCGACTCTGCGCGTGGTGGTCGTACGGGTGCTCATCGGTGGTTTCCCCTCCTGGGCGCGCCGGAAGGGCGCGGGGACTCGGTTGCAGATGCGGCCATTAAGGCGATCATAGTGTCGCAAATACGAGTGAAAGTTTGCCTGCCGCATTGCACAGGCAGGGTGCATCAAGGGCGAGTGCCCCGCCGTGGGGAGCCTCAAACGGCGCCGCCCCCGGAAGCCCCGCCTCCCGGAAGCGTGCTCACGGAAGACCCGCCCCCGGAAGCCCCGCCCTGGAAAACCCGTCGCGGCGAAGCGCCCCGGGGCGCGACAGTGGTCACCGTCCGTACGCACCGCCGGCCGACCGGCCGAGCCAAGGGGAGGAGTACACCCATGTCCACGCTGCGCGTCACCGCCGAGCGGCTGACCATCCTGGCGCACCCGAACGCCGACGCACTGGAACTCGCACAGGTCGGCCTCTACCGGGCGGTGGTCGCCAAGGGCGCGTACCGCAGCGGCGACTACGCCGTGTACATCCCCGAGCAGGCGGTCCTGCCCGGCCCGCTGATCGAGGAGTTGGGGCTGACCGGACGGCTGGCCGGCGGAAACGCCGACCGGGTCAAGGCGGTCCGGCTGCGCGGGGAACTGTCGCAGGGCATCGTCTGCCGTCCCGGCGCGCTGGCCGGCACCGACCTGGCGGCCGCCGCCGAGCGCGGCGAGGACTTCGCCGACCTGCTGGGCGTCACCAAGTGGAAGCCGCCGGTCCCGACGTCGATGAACGGCGACGTGGTGAGCGCGCCGGATCTGCTGCCCTGGGTGGACATGGAGAATCTCAAGCGTTTCCCGGGCGTCTTCGAGCCGGGCGAACCGGTGGTGCTGACCGAGAAGCTGCACGGCAGCTGCTGCCTGGTCACCTACCACGCCGCCACCGGCGAGGTGCAGGTGTCGTCCAAGGGCATCGGGGCCCAGGGGCTGGCGCTGGCCGAGGACGAGCGGAACCTGTACTGGCGGGCGGTCCGGGCGTACGGCCTACCGGCGGTGGCCGCCCGGCTGGCGGAGCGTCTCGGCGCCGAGCGGGTCGGCATCTTCGGCGAGGTCTTCGGCGCCGGTGTGCAGGACCTCACCTACGGCGAGTCCGGCCGCGCCGAGCTGCCCGGTTACGCCGCGTTCGACGTCTCGGCGGTGCTGGACGGACAGTTGCGCTGGCTGCCGGCCGCCGAACTGCTGGACGGCCGGCTGCCGCTGGTGCCCGAGCTGTGGCGCGGGCCGTTCGACCCGGACACCGTGCTGGCGCTGGCCCAGGGGCGGGAGACCGTCTCCGGGCGCGAGCTGCACCTGCGGGAGGGCGTGGTGATCCGCCCGGTGGCCGAGCGCTGGAGTCCGGTGGTGGGCGGGCGGGCCATCGCCAAGGTGGTCAGCGACGCCTACCTGACCCGCAAGGGCGGCACCGAGTACGACTAGGCGCAGCCGGTGGGCGTGTGCGGCCGGGCCGGCACATGCCGGTTGATGTACGAGCCGCGGCCGGGCGCCGGCGCTGCACGCCAGGGGCGTGCGGGGCGGTCGTGGGTGATCCGCGACCGCCGTTGTGAGCCCTTCTCCATGTGATTACCAGTCAGTTAAGTTCGGGGGACGGTACTGGAGGAGGAGACAGATGACCACCGCTGCCCAGATACCCGGCCCGTCCGGACTCCCGTTGATCGGGTCGATGCTGGACCTCACCCGGCGCCCGCTGCAGACCTACCTCGCCGCCCGGCGCGACTACGGGGACGTGGTCCGCTTCGTCGCCGGACCGCCCGGGCTCCGCGCCGAGTTCTTCATGGTGTTCTCCCCGGAGGGCGCCCACCAGGTGCTCGCCGGTGAGGCGGCCAACTTCCGCAAGGACAACGGCTTCTACGACGAGCTGCGGACCAGCATCGGCAACGGCCTGCTGACCAGCCAGGACAACGACTACCAGCGCCAGCGCCGGCTGATCCAGCCGCTGTTCACCCGCCGCCGGGTGGACGGCTATGTGGACGCCATCGCGCTGGAGGCGGATGCGCTCACCGAACGCTGGCGGGCGGTGCCCGGCGGTGTGGTGGACGCGGCGGACGAGATGTCCCGGTTCGCGCTGCGCGCCGTCGCCAGGATCCTCTTCGGCTCCGACGTGGAGGCGGCGGTGGAGGTGGTGCACCGCAGCTTCCCGGTGCTCGGCGAGTACATACTCGAGCGGGGTTTCTCCCCGGTCCGCATTCCGCGCGCCTGGCCCACGCCCGCCAACCGGCGCAACGCCGAGGCGCAGCGTGACCTCTACGGGATCTGCGACCAGATCATCGCCGAACGGTCGGCCCGGGCCGGGGCCGTCGAGACGGACGACCTGCTGGCACTGCTCGCCCGGGCCCGGGGCGAGGACGGCGCGGGCCTCGATCCGACGGAACTGCGGGACCAGGTCCTGATCTTCCTGCTGGCCGGGCATGAGACCACCGCGACCTCGCTCGCCTTCGGGCTGCACCTGCTCGCCCGGCACCCGGAGGAGCAGCGCCGCGCCCAGCGCGAGGCGGAGGCGGTGCTCACCGGCCGGTCGCCGACCGCCGCCGATCTGGAGGCCCTGCCGTACATCACCCAGGTGTTGAAGGAGGCGATGCGCCTCTATCCGGCGGCCGCGCTGATGGGTCGGCGCTCGGTGGCCGAGACGGTGATCGGCGGGCACGTCGTCCCGGCGGGCGCGCAGGTGATCCTCGCGCCGTGGGTCACCCACCGCCACCCCGACCACTGGGCCGACCCGGACCGCTTCGATCCGGACCGTTTCCTGCCCGGCCGGGAGAAGGAGCGGCACCGCTACGCCTGGTTCCCGTTCGGCGGCGGTCCTCGCGCGTGCATCGGGCAGCACTTCTCGATGCTGGAGGCGGTGCTGGCGATGGGGGTGCTGCTGCGCGACTTCGACATCGAGGCGGTGGACCACGAGGTGGCGCTCGCTCAGGGGATCACCCTGCGGGCGGACAGCCCGATGCGGATCCGGCTGACGCCGCGGGGCTGACAGGCTGACAGACGGGCGGCGGGCGGCTGACAGGTGGCGGCCGGCAGAAAACAGATGACAGAAAACAGATGTCGGATAACAGATAACGAAAGTCGTCATCTGTTCGCCGTCCTCCCGGGTGGCGCCGGGGTCGACCCGTTCGAGCGTGGGCCCGCCCCGGGTGGTGCGGTGTGCGCGGAAGGGGTGGGGGGTGCGGGCGGAGGGGGTGCCGCCCACCGGGACGGCACCCCCTCGCTCGTCTCCACTCGTCCGATCGCCCGCGGCTCAGCCGCGCGACTGGAAGACGATCCTGGTCCAGCTGGAGCCCGGGCAGTTGCCCCAGACCGCCCACGGCTGCGGTCGCGCGCCGATCCACAGGCCGGTGGTGGAGGTGCCGTTGGCGCAGTAGGTGATGGTGCGCAACTCGCCGGAGTAGATCGTGCAGTTGCCTTCCCAGCGCCAGCCGTAGTTGGCGGTGATCACGCAGTGGTAGGAGGCGGCGATGGCGTCGGCCGTCGTCACGCCGGATCCGGCGGTGATGGACTGGTCGGGGACCGGCTCGGCGGTGGCCGGCAGGGCGGTGGTGCCGAGCACGCCGAGGGCGGCCACGGCTACCACGCCGAGCTTGGTGAAGGTCCTGGCGATACAACCTGACATGGCGTTGTCTCCTCGCTCATGGGGGTTCGTCCCGGCCGGGTGCGGTGCTGGTCGGAATTCCCCGACGCCACCCGACCGGTAACACAATGCACACGAATGACTGCGAAGAGTGAGACGACGAACTATGATGTGACCTGTGTCACAACTAGGCCTTCAGGGTGCCGATTTCCGAGGGGAGCGGCATGGAGCTCAGTGGTCGGTGCACAGGTGGGCGGGAGCCGGATTTCGGCGACGCCGGAGGCGTGCCCGGTCGCGCCCCGGATCCTGGGGCCGCGAATCCCGGCGCGGCTGATTTCGACCGGGTGTTCACGGAGCTGCTGCCCCGGCTCCATCGGGCGGCCGCCTCGCTCACCGGAAGTTCGTTCGCGGCCGGTGACGTGGTGCACGACGCGTATCTGCGAATAGCCCGGCGCCCCGAGCACTTCCTCGGCCATCCGCAGCCGTACGCCTACGTGTTCACCACGATGGCGAACATCGTGCGCGACCAGTGGCGCCGGGAGCGCCGCCGGGCGGCCCTGTCGGGGCCGGTCGAGGCCGAGTTCGGTGCGGCCGATCCCTTCGGCGGCGGGGTGGGGGAGCTGCAGGCGCACTGGGAGGTGGTCCGGCTGCTGCGCTGTCTGACCGTCAAGCAGGCCCGGGTGGTGGTCCTGGTCGACCTCGACGGCTACAGCGTCGACGAGGCCGCCGAACTGCTGGGTGTGCACCGCAGCACCCTGGCGGTCACCCGGCGCCGCGCCCTGGGGCGGCTCCGAGCCGTCCTCGAACACGAACACGAACACGAACGCGGCCGCGAACCCGCCGTCGAACCCGAACCCGGCCCTGGCCCCGAACCCGGCCCTGACCCCGGACCCAGGCCCGGGCCCGGACCGGCGTCCGGTGCCGAAAGAGCTCCCGACGCACCGAACTGACGATGTGTCAGCTGATCCGCCACCCCGGCCCGTACGCTGCGAATCGTGATCACGTACGAGGAGCAACGCCACCGCGCCCTGGCCGGCGAGGGCCGCTGGTCCGAACTGCTGGGTGTCTACCGGCAGGCCCGGGCGGCGGCCGTCGTACGCGGCGGTGAGGACTGGGCGGGGGTGGAGACCGCGCCGCTCGGCCATCTGATCGCCTACGCCGCCCCTCCCGAGCTGGCCGTCCGGCTGTTCGACCCGGACGGTGGCCCGGGCACCGCGGCCGGGGTCGCCGACCACGATGCCGGGCCGCTCTGGGAGGTGCTGGCGACCCGGCACTCGTGGCTGCGGCTGGCCCCGCTGCTCACCCCCGCGCCGGTCCGCCGGCTGGTCGCGCACACCCGGGTGCTGATCGGCGAGGACCTCTCGTACGGCGCCGAGTCCGCCCCGGAGGGCGTGCCGTTGCTGCTGGAGCCCTGGGAGTCGGCGGGCTGGGGCGAGGGCGCGCGGGTCCGGGAGTACCTGCCGTCCGGTGGCTCGTGCAGCGCGCTGCTCACGCTCCCGGCCTCCCGGGAGGGGCTGGGCCCGGTGACACTGCCCGCGCCGGGCGCCCGGCTGCGTGGCCAGCGGGCGACCAGGGCGCTGGCCGCACTGGTGGGCTGGGCGGACTGGGCGGAGGTGGCCTGCGTACGCGGGCCGGCGCCGCAGGCGGTCGCACAGCTCGCCCCGGGGGCGCGGGTCACCGGGGGGTACCTGTCGTTCGCTGCCGCCTACCCGGCCCTGGTCCATGCGGGCGTCGCGGACCGGTCGCACGGCTCGGCGCACGGGCGGCTGGCCCTCTGGCGGGCGCTGGCCGCGATGGCCGGCGCCGACGGGCCGGACCGGGCCGAGGTGAACGCCCTGGTGGCCCGGATGCGCTGCTTCACCTGGTGCGACCCGGCGGACGGTCTGCGTCATCTGCATCTCGCGGTCGAGGACCCGGCGTCCGGCCTGAGCTGGGCGGTCAGCGGCTCCGAGGAGTTGTAGGGCCGGTCCGGCAGCCCCTGGCATCCTTCGGGGCCGCAACCGCGAACCCCCGGCCCGGCGCCGCTCGGGGGTTGGGCGAGGCGCCGGACCGGGGGAGAAGGGGAGGCTCAGGCGGCCGCCGGGGTGGGCGCGGGCGTCGGCTGGGCCCCGCCGGGTACGTCGGTCCCACCGGGCACACCGGCTTCGCCGGACCCCGCGTGGGCGTCCGCCCCCGGGTGGCCGTGCGCGTCGACCAGCGTCCGCTCGTCGAACGGAACCGCGCCCGCCAGCACCTGCCGGGCGCGCTCCCGGTCGAACTCGCCGGTCCACTGCCCGACCAGCACGGTGGCGACGGCGTTCCCGGCGAAGTTGGTCAGCGCCCGGGCCTCGGACATGAAGCGGTCGATGCCGACGATCAGGCCGACCCCGTCCACCAGCGCCGGCTTGTGCGACTGCAGCCCGCCCGCCAGGGTGGCCAGGCCGGCGCCGGTGACCCCGGCCGCGCCCTTGCTGGCGATCACCATGAAGACCAGCAGCGACAGCTGCTCGCCGAGCGACATCGGCTTGTCCATCGCCTCGGAGATGAAGATCGACGCCATGGTGAGGTAGATCGCGGTGCCGTCCAGGTTGAAGCTGTAGCCGGTCGGCACCGTGATGCCGACCACCGGGCGGCTGACGCCCAGGTGTTCCATCTTGGCGATCAGCCGCGGCAGCGCGCTCTCCGAGGAGGAGGTGGAGAGGATCAGCAGGAACTCGCGGCCGAGGTAGCGCAGCAGCGCGAACACGTTCACCCCGGCGACCAGGCGCAGCAGCGCGCCGAGCACCACGACCACGAACAGCGCGCAGGTGACGTAGAAGCCGATCATGATCACGGCGAGGCTCTTCAGCGCGGCCGTGCCGGTCGCCCCGACCACCGCGGCCATCGCGCCGAACGCGCCGATCGGTGCCACCCACATGATCATCGCCATGATGCGGAACACCAGCCGCTGCATGTGCTCGATCCCGCGCAGCACCGGGGCGCCGACCGGGCCCATCGCCTGGAGGGCGAAGCCGGCCAGCAGCGCGACCAGCAGGGTCTGGAGCACCTTGCCCTCGGTGAGGGACGAGACCATGGTGGTCGGGATCATCCCGAGCAGGAAGTCGGTGGTGGACTGCGCCTCGCCGGCGGCGGCCTGGGCGTGGCCGGACTTGGCGAGCGCCGCGGTGAGGTGGAGGCCGGAGCCGGGCTCCAGCAGGTTGCCGACCGCCAGGCCGATGGCCAGCGCCACGGTCGACATGGTGAGGAAGTAGCCGAGGGCGAGCCCGCCGACCTTGCCGACCTTGGCGGCCTTGGTCACCGAGCCGATGCCCAGCACGATGGTGCAGAAGATGACCGGGCTGATCATCATCTTGATCAGGTTGACGAAGCCGGTCCCGACCGGCTTGAGGCCGACCGCGAAGCCGGGCGCGGCCAGTCCGACCACGACGCCCGCGACCACCGACGCGATCACGGCGAGGTAGAGGTAGTGGGTGCGGTCCTTCGCTCTGACCCCGGCCGGCCGGCCGGTCGGCCCTGCGACTCCGGTGATGGACATCTGCGGCTCCTTCGCCCTTGCACGTCCGGCAAGTCCTGGCGGCCTCGGGTGGTGGGCCGCTCCGACTATGGGCCCGCCTCGTGACGAAGGTCACGTTTGTGTTCATAGAGTTCACGGCACGCGGTGGCCGGCGGCTCTGCTCCGGGTGTGGTGCACACTGTCAGGCATGTCCGTGCGCACCCTCCCCGCTCCGCGCCGGCTGGTCCGCAGTCTGGCCGGGCAGCTCTTCGTCGTCCAAGTGGTCATCGTCGCCGCGGTGGTGGCGGGCGGCGCCGTGCTCGCCTACCTGTTCACCGCCGGCCGCACCGAGGCCGCGGCCCGCCGCCAGGTCACCGCCGTCGCCCGCGCGGTCGCCGATTCCCCGTCGGTGCGGGCCGCCGTCGCCGGGCCGGACCCGTCCGCGCTCCTCCAGCCGTACGCGGAGCAGGTGCGGGCGGACACCGGGGTCTCCTTCGTCACCGTGATGGACACCGCCGGGGTGCGCTGGACCCACCCGCTGCCCGGGCAGATCGGCAGGACCTTCCTCGGGCACATCGACTGGGCGCTGGCGGGGGAGACCCGCAGCGAGACGTACACCGGCACGCTGGGCCCGTCGGTCCGCGTCGTCACGCCCGTGCTGGACGACCGGGGCCGGGTGGTCGCGCTGGTCAGCGCGGGCCTCACGGTGCAGTCCATCTCCGCCCAGCTGCGCGGGCCGCTGCTGGCCCTGGCCGGTGTCGCGGTGGCCGCGCTCGCCCTCGGCGGGCTCGGCACCTACCTCGCCAACGCCCGGCTGCGGCGGCACACCCACGGCATGGGGCCGGCCGAACTCAGCCACCTCTACGAGTACCACCAGGCCACCCTGCACTCGGTGCGCGAGGGCCTGGTGCTGCTCGACCGTGGGCACCGGGTGGTGCTCTGCAATGACGCGGCCCGCGAACTCCTCGGCCTGTCAGGGGAATTGGATGGGCAGCCGATCGCCGGTCTGGGCCTGCCGGAGGCGCTGCTCGACGCCGTGCTCGGCGCCGGGCCGGCGCGCGACGAGGTCCACCTCACCGCCGAGCGGGTGGTGGTGCTCAACACCTCCGTCATCGGCACCGGCCTCGGCCGGGTCGTCACCCTTCGCGACCACACCGAACTGCAGTCCCTGAGTGGCGAGTTGGACTCCGTCCGGGGCTTCACCGAAGCGCTCGGCGCACAGGCGCACGAGGCCGCCAACCGGCTGCACGCCGTCGTCTCACTGATCGAACTCGGCCGCCACGAACAGGCGGTGGAGTTCGCCACCGCCGAACTCGCCCTCGCCCAGCAGCTCACCGACCGGGTGGTCGCCGCCGTCGGCGAACCCGTACTGGCCGCCCTGTTGCTGGGCAAGGCCGCCCAGGCGGCCGAGCGGGGAGTGGACCTGACCCTCACCGAGGACAGCCGCATCGACGACGGTGTGCTGCCGCCGGACCTCTCCGACCGCGATCTGATCACCGTCCTCGGCAACCTGCTCGACAACGCGGTGGACGCGGCCGTCGCCGGCGCCGCCGGGAACCCCGCCCCGCCCGAGGTCGCCGTCACCGCCCGGATCGACGACGGCCACCTGCTGCTGCGGGTCGCCGACACCGGTGCCGGGATCGACCCGGCCGCCGTGGACGACGTGTTCCGGCGCGGCTGGAGCACCAAGCGGGACGCCCACGGGCACGGCCTCGGGCTCGCCCTGGTCGCCCAGACCGTCCGGCGCAACGGCGGCACCGTCGAGGTCGGACGCGAGCACGGCGCGGTGCTGACCGTCCGGCTGCCGCTCACCCCGGCCGCCCGGCCGCAGCCGGCGGTGGCCCGGTGACCCCCGCACCTCCCGCCGTGCCGCCGACGCCGGCCGGACCGCCCGCGATCTCCGTCCTGGTGGTCGAGGACGACCCGGTGGCCGCGGCCGCCCACACCCTGTACGTCGAGCGCGAACCGGGCTTCCGCGCCGCCGGGACGGTGCACAGCTGCGCCGACGCCCTGCGCTTCCTGGACCGGGCCCGCGCCGCCGGGACGCCCGTCGACCTCACCCTGCTCGACCTCTACCTGCCGGACGGCCACGGGCTCCAGCTCTGCCGCGGCCTGCGCGCCGCCGGCCACACCACCGACATCATCGCCGTCACCTCCGCCCGCGACCTGGCCATGGTCCGCCAGGCGGTCTCGGCGGGGGTCGTCCAGTACCTGCTGAAACCCTTCAGCGGCGCCGCCCTGCACGACCGCCTGGAGCGCTACGCCCGCTACCGCGACAGCCTGGGCCGTACCGGCGAGGCCACCGGCCAGGACGAGGTCGACCAGGCCCTCGCGCTGCTCCGCACCCCCGAGCGCACCGACCTGCCCAAGGGTCTCAGCGCCCCCACTCTGGACACCGTCGCCACCGTCCTGCGCGAGGCCGTCACCGGCCTCTCCGCGGCCGCGGCCGGCACCGAGGCCGGCGTCTCCCGGATCACCGCCCGCCGCTACCTGGAACACCTCGTCGACACCGGCCTCGCCGTCCGCGAACCCCAGTACGGCACGGTGGGCCGCCCCGAGCTCTGCTACCGCTGGCGGGGCAGGTGAGCCCCGGAGGCCGCCGCCCGGGGCGACCGCCCCGGACCCGGACGTGCGACCGTGCCGCCGCCGGTGCCGACTACGGGTGGACCCGGGTCGCCAGGGCGAGGTACCGGTCGTCCCGGTCCGTGTAGCTGTCCAGGTGCCAGCCGGCGGCAGCGAGGAGGGGGCGCAGGCGGGGTTCGGCGCGCAGGTCGTCGGGGGTGAGGGCGCGGCCGTGGCGGGCGGCGAGGGCGGCGCGGCCGACGGGGTGGAACAGGGCGAGGACGGCGCCGGGGCGGGTGACGCGGGCGAGTTCGCGCAGGGTGCGGGCCGGGTCGGGGAGGTGGGAGATCAGGCCGGCCGCGAACA
Organism: Kitasatospora sp. NPDC092286; assembly: GCF_044755565.1. NCBI lineage: Bacteria > Bacillati > Actinomycetota > Actinomycetes > Kitasatosporales > Streptomycetaceae > Kitasatospora > Kitasatospora sp. NPDC092286. Next base: position 100,321 of record NZ_JBIVRD010000002.1, read on the forward strand.
CGGCGTCCAGGGCGGCGCCGGGCAGCGGCAGCCGGGCGCAGTCGGCGAGCAGCAGGGTGGCGGTACCGGGGTGGCGGGTGGCGGCCTGCTGGAGCATCTCGGGGGTGACGTCGGCGCCGAACACCCGGCCCTCGGCGGCGACCGCCGCGCGCAGCAGGGGCAGGGCGCGGCCGGTGCCGCAGCCCGCGTCGAGGACGGACTGCCCGGGCCGCAGGCCGAGTTCGGCGATCGCGGCCGCGTAGCGCGGGCCGTCGTCGGGGAAGCGGGCGTCCCAGTCGGCGGCGCGGGTGGCGAAGAACTCGCGGGTCCGGGCGAGTTCGGCATCGTACGGCGAGGACGGGGGCAGCTGCGGCATGCCCGGAAGAGTAGCGCGCGGGCCGTAACCACCAGGGCGGTCGCTCGTTGGAGAAGCGGGGTTCGTGTCACTCGCCAGGGTGGTTCTCGCTGTCTGTGGGGGGAGCCGACACCAACGGTCGGTAAAGTTAGGCTTACCTAACTTGACTGGGAGTATGCCTTGACGCTCGCCGCTGAGCCCGCCACCGGGCCCGCCGTCCCCGCCCAGGCCCCGGGCGACGCCATCCTGCGCCGCCAGCGCGTCCGCGAGTCCGCCGCCCGTACCTACGCCCGCTCGTTCCCGATCGTCCCCGTGCGCGCCAACGGCATGACCGTCGAAGGTGCCGACGGCCGCCGCTACCTGGACTGCCTCTCCGGCGCCGGCACCCTCGCGCTCGGCCACAACCACCCCGTGGTGCTGGAAGCGATCCGCCGCACCCTCGACAGCGGAGCGCCGCTGCACCTGCTGGACCTCGCCACCGCCGAGAAGGACGACTTCACCACCGCCCTGTTCGAGAGCCTGCCGAAGGGCTTCGGCGAGCACGCCCGGGTGCACTTCTGCGGCCCCGCCGGGACGGACGCCGTCGAGGCCGCGCTCAAGCTGATGCAGACCGCCACCGGCCGCTCCGGCGCCCTCGCCTTCACCGGCGCCTACCACGGCATGACGGCCGGGGCCCTCGCGCTGACCGGCAACGTCGCCGTCAAGGAGCCGCTCCCCGGCGGCGGGGAGGTGGTCCGGCTGCCCTACCCGTACGGCTACCGCTGCCCGTTCGGCGTCGGTGGCGAGACCGGCGCGGACCTCGCCGCGACCTATGCCGAACGGCTGCTGGACGACCCCTCGGGCGGGGTGGTCAAGCCCGCCGCGATGGTCCTGGAGGTGGTCCAGGGCGAGGGCGGCGTCGTTCCCGCCCCCGACGGCTGGCTGCGCGCGATGCGCCGGATCACCGCCGAGCGCGGCATCCCGCTGATCGTGGACGAGGTGCAGACCGGCGTCGGCCGCACCGGCGCGATGTGGGCGGTCGAGCACAGCGGGATCGTCCCCGACGCGATGGTGCTCTCCAAGGCGATCGGCGGCAGCCTCCCGCTCGCGGTCGTGGTCTACCGCGAGGACTACGACGGCTGGCGGCCCGGCGCGCACACCGGCACCTTCCGCGGCAACACCCTCGCCATGGCAGCCGGCGCGGCCACCCTCCGGTACGTCGCCGCCCACGGCCTGGCCGAGCGCGCCGCCCTGGTCGGCGCCAGGATGACCGGGTGGCTGCGGGCCCTCGCCGACGAACTGCCGGTGATCGGCGACGTCCGCGGCCGCGGGCTGATGCTCGGCGTCGAACTCGTCGACCCGGACGCCGAACCGGACGCCTGCGGAGCCCGCCCGGCCGCGCCCGCCCTCGCCGTCAGGGTCCGCGAGGCCTGCCTGGCCCGCGGCCTGATCGTCGAACTCGGCGGCCGCCACGACGCCGTACTGCGCCTGCTCCCGCCGCTCACCATCACCGACGAGCAGGTCGCCGCGGTCCTCGACCGGCTCGCCGACGCCATCCGGGCCGCCTCCGGGGAAACCCGGTGACGGCCCCCGACGAGCCCCGCCTCGACGGATCCCCGCCGGCGGACCTCGGCCCGGTCGACACCCCGCTCGACGCTCTGGCCGGCGGTGTCGCAGGCCCCGCCGCGCTCGGGCCGCTGCTGGCCACGGTGCTGGACGCGCTCGACACCGGGGCCGCCCGGCGCGGCGGTCCGCTGCCCGCCGGCAGCCCGGCCGCGATCGCCGCGCTGGTCACCGAGACCCTGGCCGGCGCCCACGGCCGGGGCGCGCTCGCCCGCCTCACCGAACTGCTGGCCCACGGCGCCGCCGACCCCGCCGACCCGGCCTGCGCCGCCCACCTGCACTGCCCACCGCTCGCCGTCGCGGCCGCCGCCGACCTCGCGGTCAGCGCCCTCAACCCCTCCCAGGACTCCTGGGACCAGGCCCCCGCCGCCACCGCGCTGGAGACCGCGCTGATCGCCGAACTCGCCGTCCTGGTCGGCTACGACCCGGCCCGCGCAACCGGCGTGCTCACCTCCGGCGGCACCGAGTCCAACCTGATGGGCCTGATGCTGGCCAGGGACCAGAAACTCGACGGCATCGTCGAGTTGGACGGCATCCCGGCGGGTGTGACCCCCCGGATCATCGCCTCCCGCGCAGCGCACTTCTCCGTCCAGCGCGCCGCCGCCCTGCTCGGTCTCGGCGAACGCGCCGTCGTCCCCGTCCCGGTCGACCGCGAACTGCGCATGGACCCGGCCGCGTTGGAACGCGCCCTGGCCGAAACCAGCTGGGCCGGGCAGACCCCGATCGCCGTCGTCGCCACCGCCGGCACCACCGACACCGGCGCGATCGACCCGCTGCACACCGCCGCCGACCTCGCCGCCCGCTACGGTGCCTGGCTGCACGTGGACGCCGCGTACGGGGGCGGCGCGCTGCTCTCCGCGCGGCTCGCCCCGCTGCTGGACGGCATCGCCCGCGCCGACTCCGTCTCCCTCGACTGGCACAAGCTCGGCTGGCAGCCCGCCGCCGCCGGGATCTTCCTGACCCGCCGCGCCGAGAGCTACGTCTCGCTCGCCCGCCGCGCCGAGTACCTCAACCCGGCCGACGACGAGCAGGCCGGCTACCCCAGCCTGCTCGGCCGCTCACTGCGCACCACCCGGCGGGCCGACGCCTTCAAGATCGCCGTCACCCTGCGCACGCTCGGCCGGGACGGCCTGGGCAGGCTGGTCGACGCCTGCCACGAACTCGCCCTCGACACGGCCGAGGCCGTCCGCGCCGAGCCCGAACTGGAACTGCACGGCGAGCCCGTCCTCACCACGGTGGTGTTCCGCTACCGCCCGCCGGGGGAGCGGGACCCCGTCGCCGTGGACCGGCTCAACGGCGCCCTGCGCCGGGCGCTGCTGCGCACCGGCCGGGCCGTGGTCGGCCGTACCGAGTTGCCGGGCGAGGGCCCCGGCCGGGTCCGGCTGAAGCTGACGCTGCTCAACCCGCACACCACCCCGGCCGACGTGGGCGCGCTGCTGCACGAGGTGGTCCGGGCAGGCCGGGAGGCCGGGGCGGGGTGACGCGGGGCCGCCGCGACCACGTCCGCGCGGCGGCGGTTGGCCGGTGGTCCGGGCGGGCCGGTGGTTCGAGCGGGCCGGGGCCAGGCGGGCGCTACTCCCCGAACAGGACGGCCCGGGTCTGCTCCCAGGTCTCCTGGTCGGCGGCGACCAGCAGGCCGTCCTCGCCGCCCGGCGCCTCCGGCCGGTACGGGCTGCCGTCCAGCCGGGCGGAGACCCCGCCGGACTCGGTGACCAGCAGCGAACCGGGGGCGTGGTCCCACGGCAGGGTGCGCCAGTAGAGGATGAAGTCCAGCGCTCCCTCGACGAGGTCCGGGTACTCGATCCCGGCGGCGTTCCGGCCGGGCGTGAGCTCGCCGAAGGCCGCCGCGGCGCTGGTCTGGAGCCGGCGGTGCGACGCCGGGTCGAGGTAGCGGCTCTTCACCGAGCCGCGCCACTTGGCGGGCACGGCGGGTGCCGGGGTCCGGGTCAGCCGGTGGCCGTTCCGCCAGGCGCCGGCGCCCAGTTCGGCGCTGTAGCAGGTGGCGGTGACCGGCTGCCAGATCCACGCGGCGACGGTCTGCCCGGCGCGCACCAGCGAGGCCATCACGGCGTAGTCGGGGCGCCCGGCGATGAAGTTCGACGTGCCGTCGACCGGGTCCACCAGCCAGACGGCGGGCTCCGAGTGCAGGGCCTGTGCGAGGGCCGGGTCGGCGGCGACGGCCTCCTCGCCGACCACCGGGACGGGCAGCAGCTCGCGCAGCCGCCGCTCGATGATCACCTCGGCCTCGCGGTCGGCTATGGTCACGAGGTCGCCGGGGGCCTTCTCCATCACCTCGCCCGCGGCCAGGGCCCGGAACCGCGGCTCGACCACCTCGGCCGACGCCTCGGCGAGGATCTCCGCCACCTTGTCCATCAGCACGTGCCCGCTCCCTTCGCTGCCTACCACTCTCGCACGCCTGTGCGGTGGTGACCTGCGGCAGCCCCCTCGGCGGGGCGCGCGTCGCGGCCCCGCGCCGGGCTCCGCCGGTGTCCTCGGCAGCCCCCGGCAGCCTCCCGGCTGTGCCGTCAGCCGTCCCCGGTGGCCGCCCCGTCCAGATAGTGGAAGCCCGGGCGAGGGTGCATCAGGAACTCGTGGTGCGAGATGTTCCACCCGTACGCGCCGGCTATCGCGAACAGCACCCGGTCCGCCGTGCGCAGACCGTCCGCCGCCGGGGCGGCGCGGGCGAGCACGTCCTTCGGGGTGCAGAGCTGACCGGCCAGGGTGGCCCGGCCGGTGGTGACGGCGGGCCGCGGCCAGGGGTGGGGCCAGTCCGGCACCGGCAGCACCGAGAACGGCTGGTCGTGGCCGCGGGTGGCGGGGGTGCGCAGATGGTGGGTGCCGCCGCGGACCACCGCGAAGTCCTCGCCGTGGCTCCGCTTCACGTCCAGGACCTCGGTGGCGTACCAGCCGCAGTAGGAGGTCAGCGCGCGCCCCGGCTCGATCCGCAGGGTCAGGCCGGGGTGGCGGTCGAGAAGTCCGGCCAGGCCCGCGCCGAAGGCCGTCCAGTCGAAGCGGGCGGCCGGGTCGGCGTAGTCCACGGCCATGCCGCCGCCCACGTTGACCTCGTCCAGGACGAACCCGTGCCGGGTGGCCAGCGCGGCCGACCAGCCGACGATCCGCTCGGCGAGGGCCAGCTGCTCCCCGGCGGCCAGCCCGCTGGCCAGGTGGGCGTGCACACCGCGCAGCCGCAGCCGCCGTCCGAGCGGCCCGGCGAGCAGCCGGACGCACTCCTCGGCCCGCTCCGGGTCCAGCCCGAACGGGGTCGGCCGCCCGCCCATCGCCAGCGCCACCGAGGCGAGCGTGCCCGTCGCCACCGGCAGGTTGACCCGCAGCAGCACGTCCACCACGGTCTGCGGCCGCCCGGCCAGGACGGCGGCCAGCCGGTGCAGCTCCTGCTCGCTCTCGACGTGCCAGCGGTGCACCCCGGCGGCCACGGCGGCGGCGATCTCGGCGGGCGTCTTGCCCGGGCCGCCGAACGCCAGCCGGGCGCCCGGCACACTCGCCCGGACATGGGCCAACTCGCCTCCGCTGGAGACCTCGTAGCCGTCCACGGTGTCCCGTAGCGCGGTCAGCAGGGGGGCCTCGGGGTTGGCCTTGGCGGCGTAGTACAGCTCGACCCGCCGGGGCAGCGCGGCCCGGACGGCGGCGGCGTGCGCGCGCAGCGCCGCCAGGTCGTAGACGTAGGCGGGCAGCGCCTCCGGCGCGAGGCCGGCCACGTGCCGGCGGACGGCCTCGGTCATCGGGCACTCCCTGCGGCAGCGGGAACGGGGGCGGTCGCGGTGGCGGGAACGGCGGTGGCGGGAACGGGCCGAGTGCCCGCGAGCGCGTCCCGGCCCGGGGGCTGCGCGGCCCCCGCCAGGACGTGCCCGGCCAGCGGGGACGGCAGCCGGACGTACCCGGCCTCGCGGTCCGCCTTGCGCTCCCAGCGGGTGAGCAGGTTGGCCTTGGCGGGCAGCGGCGCCCCGGCGAGCAGGGCGCGCAGCCTCGGCGGGCAGCCGTGGGCGTGTGCGTACCGTGCCAGTGTGTGGCGGACGGCCTCCCAGAGGGCGCCCTCCAGCGCGGGGTGGCGGTCGGCGAGCGCGGCCAGCAGTTCGGCGATGTGGTTGACCAGTAGGCAGTAGACGACGCGGTCCCAGCCGCGCTCGGCGTCGTACGCCATCGGCCCGGCCACCTCGGGCGGCAGGACGGCGAGCGGGGCGGCGTTCCGTTCGGGGAGGAGCTTGGTGCCCTCCAGGTCGCGGAAGATCACCTGGGCGGGCCACCCGGCCGCGTCCACACCGATCAGCACGTTCTGCAGGTGCGGCTCCAGCACCACGCCGTGGTCGAAGTAGGCGGCCAGCACGGGTGGGACCAGCAGCCGCAGATAGGCGTTCCACCAGTCGAGCGCCACCCGCCCGTCCTCCCGTCGTTCCCCGCCCCCGGGGCCGTCCCGCTGCCCGAGCAGCCGCGAGATGTGCGCCGAGCTGGTCGGGTGCTCGTCGGCGACGGCGGCCGCGAGCAGCGGGGTGACGCCGGGCCGCAGCACACCGGCGAAGCCCTCCCGGACGATCAGGCCGAAGCCCTCGTACAGCGCCTGGTCCGGGCGGCCGTCGGCGCCGGGCAGGGCGAGGGTGCGGAACGCCGGTTCGCGCAGCACCGCGGCGTCCGGGAAGCGCTCGGCGAGGTCGGCCAGCGCCGGGGCGAGCAGCCGGGTGAGCGCGACGGCGCCGGTCAGCTCGTACGCGGCGTTCTTGCGCAGGCAGTTGGTGATCCGGACGTTGAGGCTGAACTTCAGGAACGCGCCCGCGCCGTGCAGGGTGCGCACCGAGGCGGTGGCGGTGAACGGTTCCCCGCCGGGCCCGAGGTCCAGGATCTCCCCGCCGGCCAGCGCGTCACGCAACAGCGGGTGGTCGGCGAGGAGCTGGTACTGCCAGGGGTGGGCGGGCAGCAGTCGGTAACCGGCGGGCGCCTCGCCCAGTCCGTCCAGCAGCGCGGTGGCCCGCTCGTCCAGCGAGGAGTGCGCGAGCAGTTCCTCCCGGACGGCGAGGTGATGCAGCCGGAAGACGGCCCGGGACTCCGGCGCGTAGGCGCGCCAGTCGCCGCGCGCGGCGGAGCGGGACTTCGGGGCGGGGTGGAAGCGATGGCCGAACAGCAGGGCCTGCTCGGACTCCAGGTAGCGGTCGGTGCCGGGTTGTGGTCGGTTCTCCAGCCCCTCCCGCACGCCGTCATGGCTGGACGCCAGCTGGTCGAGGAACTCCTCGTTCACCGTTCCGGTCCGCAGCTCCAGCTCGTGCTGGACGTGCCCGGCCAGCTCACGCCAGTCCAGCTCGGTCCAGCCGTCCGGGCGTTCCTCCTCCACCGGGCCGGTGAAGCGGTGCGCGCCGAGCAGCGAGGTGCGGCGCAGCGTGATCCGCAGCCGGACGCCCCGCCGGGGCAGCCGGACCAGCAGCCGGCCGTCGGTGACGGCGGTCCGGCGCTCGGGTGCGGAGACCTCGCGCAGCAGGCAGTTGAGCAGGGTGTGGGCCACCGCCTGGTCGGCGGTCGGCAGTTCGTGGGTCATCGGCGACTCCAGCGCTTGCGGGACGGGAGGGCTGATCCGGTGGCCGCGACGGCACCGATTCCGGAGTACCACGCCACGGTGTTCGCGCTCATCGCGCGGGCCCGGGCGCCAGGAGGTAGTTGGGGCCGCTGGTGTAGTGCTTGTTGATGTCGGTGGCACCCGAGCGCTGCTTGCCGAGCAGGGTGCCGGCGGTGACCATGGCCTTGACGGGCAGCCGCCCGGCGTCCAGCAGGGCGGTGCGCAGCGGTGCGCCGGCCGGTCCGATCCGGTCGACGGCCTCGGTCAGGCGGCCGCGCAACAGGGCCAGGGTGTCGGTGAGTTCGGCGCGGCCGTGTGCGGCGAGGCCGAACGCCAGGGCGCCGGTGCAGAGATGGCCGGTGATGGTGGTGAACAGGTCGGTCAGCGGCCGGTCGTCCGTGCCGAAGATCCGGGCGTCGTCGAACTCCTCCCGGGCCGGGGCCTGTTCGCCGAGGGTGGCGGCGAGCCGGCCGGTGTGGACGCGCGGTCCGTCGTCGTCCTTGTAGAGCAGCCGCAGGCCGTCGCCGTCCAGGACGAGCGAGGTGTTCTGCTGGTGGGACTCCAGCGCGATGCCGTAGCCGAACAGTGTGGTCTGCCAGTCGAGCAGCAGCTCCAGCAGGGCGTCGTAGAGGGCGAGCGGGTCACCGCCGTAGTAGCGGTCGGCCAGGTGGTCGAGGACGAGGCGGCCGCCGGGGGCGGGGGCCAGCAGGGCGGCCAGCGGGACGGTGACGGCCCGGTCGAGGCCGGCGGGGTAGCGGCGGCAGAGGACGGCGAGCAGTTCGTGCCCGGCGTGGGCCCAGCTCTGTTCGTCGGCGTGCAGGATTCGCCCGGCCAGGCGCGGTTCGCGGGCCAGCACGGCCTCGACCAGTCGCTGGCCGGCGGCGCCGTCGAGCAGGGTGCCGGGCTTGATGGTGCGCCGGTTGAGCCGGCCCAGCGTGGCGGTGGCGAGCGGGAGTTTGAGGTGGCGGGCGGGGTCGTCGGCGACCGCGACGGTGCGCATGGAGAGGGTGGGGACGACGGTCAGGTAGGGCCGGTCGGCGAGCACGGCGCGGTCGGCCAGGCCGGTGGCGCGCAGGGCCTCGGCGAGCGGCGCGCCGACGGTGAGGGGGTGCACCGGCAGGGTGGCCCAGGCGGCGTCGCCGCCGTCCAGGTCGAGGCCGAGCCAGCTGGGGGTGGGCCACCAGCTGGGCAGCGGCCGGTCGCCGTGCGCGGTGACGGCGCCGGCCGGGAGGGCCAGCCAGCGCAGTTCGAAAGCCGGGTGGAACTCCGGTGCATACGAGCGGAGTTGCTGTTCGGTGAGGCCGGCCCGGCCGCGCGCGGTGGGGTAGACCGGGTGGTCGAGATAGGCGGCGAGGGTGTCGTGGCCGAGGGCGGCGGCGGGGCCGGTCCAGTCGGCCGGGTCCGCGCCGTAGAGGTCGGTGAGCGCGGTGTGCACCTCGGCCCGGGAGCGCCGGTGCAGTTCCATGGTGGCCAGGGTCTGCCGGCATTCCTCGGTGAAGGCCGCCCAGCCGGGCCGGTCCTCGTCCTCGGAGAGCCCGGCGAGGGCGGCCACCACGGCCTCCAGGGAGGTGAGTCCGGTGCCGTGGAGTTCCAGCAGCGGCCGCCGGGCCGCGTACTCGCACTGGAAGCCCTCCGTGGCGACGGGCAGGGCGAGGCCGGCCTCGGGGAGGACCAGCCAGCGCCCGTCCGCCCGGTCCTCGGGCCGGCTGTGGCTGCGCAGCCCGAGCACGTCCTCGCGCAGCAGCGCGGAGAGCACCCGCAGGGTCAACTGGGCTTCGGCGGACTGGGGTTCGAAGGAGTCCGGGCCGGTGGTGTTCGCATCGGGTGCAGGGCGCGCGGTGCTCACGGGGTGATCTCCCAGCGGTTGGCCGTGCGGAAGCGGGCGACGGCGGTGTCCACGGCGGCCTGGTCGGTGCCGACGGCCCAGATGACGCCGAGGTAGTCCCGGTTGGTGCGGTAGTGCTCGTGGCGTTCGCCGAGCGGGCGCAGCGGCCGGTAGGCGAGCCGGACGCCGTCGCGCTCCTCGTCGTACGGCCCGGGGGCGGCGGTGAGGATGCCGGCCCGGTCGGCGCAGACGGCCTCGTTGCGGGCGCGGCGGGCGGTGCCGGCGCAGTGCTCGCCGAGATCCTCGGGCAGTGCGCGGCCGAGGTGGGCGCCGAGGATGTGCTCGAACAGCGGGATGCCGAGGACCTCGGCGAGCATCAGGTCGCACTGGTCGCCGATGGCACGGTAGTTGACCTCGATGATCCGGGCCCGGCCGTCCGGCTGGACGACGAACTCGGTGTGGCAGGCGCCGATCCCGATGCCGATCGCGTCGAGCTGGGCGAGCACCTGGCCGACCACGTGCGGCGGGTGCGCGGGGGTGAACTCCAGTGCCTCCTCGATGAAGTGCGGGGGAGGGGAGAGCCTGGTCCGGAAGCCGCCGAGGACATGCCGCCGCCGACCGTCACCAAGCGTCTCCAGGGTGTGCAGCCGCCCCGGCAGGAACTCCTCGACGACGAGGGTGGAACCGGCCCGGCGGTGCTGGATCTCCCGGCATCGGAGCGCCAGTTCGGCGGCGTCGCCGACCAGTGTGACGTCCTCGCTGGCGACGCCCTCGCGCGGCTTGACGACGCAGGGGAACGGCGGGTCCAGCTCGGCCGGGTCCTGCCCGGGCGCCAGCTCGGCGGACCAGACGGAGTCCAGGCCGGCCAGGGCGAGGTGGCGGCGGAGCTGGCCCTTGTCCTTGGCGCGCAGCGCGGCCTTCCAGTCCTTGGCGGGCAGCCCGAAGTACTCGGCGGCCAGGGCGGTCTGGGTCTGGAGGTGGTCGCTGTTGCTGAAGACCGCGTCGGGCGCGTGGTGACGGGAGATGCGGCTGACCACCGCGCGGAAGTCCGGTACCTCGCACTCCAGCACCTCGGGCGCGAACTCCATTCCGGTGTAGGCGCGGTGGTGAGGGCCGGCGTGGTCGGTGAGCACGGTGACGTCCAGCCCGAGCCGGGCGGCGGCCGGGAGGAACCCCTCGGTGACCGAGTCGGTGGGATTGAGGGCGAGCAGATAGAGCCGCATGTCTGGCCTCTCCGTGGTGCGGACGGCTGCCGCCGGGGCCGCGGTGTCCGGCGGGTCGATTCTCGGCACGGGGCGAGATCCTAGGTTAGGTTTGCCTAAGTCCGTCAAGTCGCCCCCGGTGTGGTCCGGGGCATCCATTGATCGCCTATAAGGTAAGCCTCACCTCATTCGATCTCGGGAGTGCCGATGATCTCGGGAACACCTGTGCCCGCCGTGCCCCGCGTCGCGCAGCCCCTCCGCGCGGACTACCGGCGGCTGTCCGACCTCTGCCCGGTGCTGCGGGTCCGGCTGCTCGCCGCCGGCGAACCGCCCCCGCCGGCGGCCATGGGCTGGTACTCGGCGGTCGAACTCGCCCGTGACCCACAGGCGTTGGATGCCGCGCTGGCCGGCGAGGCCGCCCGGATCGCCGCGGCCGACGGCACCGCCCCGCGCCCCCATGTCACCGCCTCCCGGCTGCTGCACCACTACCTGTGGTCCGTCTGCGTCCTGATCGCCGGACCATGGCACCTCGGCCGCCGGGTGCCCACGATCGACCCCGCGGACCTCTGGCTGCACGCCCCCACCGGCGACCTCGCGCTCCGCCCGCGCGACCACATCACCCTCCCCGGTGACGACGAACTCCGCGCCGAACTGCGCGCCGCCGTCGTCACCCACGTCGAACCCCTGCTCACCGCCTTCGCCGCCCCCACCCGGCGCGGCACCCGGGCGCTGTGGGGCATGGTGACGGACGATCTCGCCTCCGCGATCTGGTACCTCGGCCGGATGCTGGGCGAGGAGGACGCCGCCGTCGCCGCCGCCGAGGCCGTCCTGCCCGGCGGCACCCTGCCGCTGCCCGGTGCCGCCGCCTTCCGCCGCCTGACCGGCGCCGACGGCCGCGAGCACATCACCCGCACCCGGCTCGGCTGCTGCCTCTACTACGCGGTCGGCCCCGCCCCCGCCTGCCTCACCTGCCCCCGGACCTCGGACGAGGAACGCCTGCGCCGCCTCTGACGCCCCGTCCGTCACGAGCGGGCCGCGACACCGGTGCCGGTGACGGCCGCCACGCTCGCCCACATGCTCCGCGCCCGGGGAGCCCGAACCGCGGCCGGTCGATGCCGCTCACGCTCCCCGCGGCAGCTCCCGCCGCCCGAACACCGCGACGCCCCGTTCCAGGTCGACCCCCGTCCCGGGCGGGGCACCCGCCAGGTTGTCGTCCCGCAGGGCCAGCTGCTCCTGGCGCTGCTCGATCTGGACCCGCTTGTTGGGGTTGAAGAGGGCGTGCAACTCCTCGATCCCGGCGGCGCCGAGGCCCACCCCGGTACTCCGCGCGCCCGGGCTCCGCCCGCGTCGCCCGATCCGGCGCACCGCGACCGACCCGATCAGCACCAGCATCAGCGCCGCCATCGTCAACATGCTCACGACTATCGCCATGCTGGTCCAACGAGCCCCGGCCGCGCCTTGGTTCCGAGTACCCTGCACCGTGGATCATCTCCCGGACGACCATCTCCCGGACAGTCGTCCCCCGACAACGGAAGCGAGACGCCGATGGCCACCGTGCGCGGAACATCCGTGGACATCCCCACCCAGGACGGCACCGCCGACGCCTACCTGACCCACCCGGACGACGGCGCGCCCCACCCCGCCGTCCTGTTCTACCTGGACGCCTTCGGGCTCCGGCCGCACATCCGGGCGATGGCGGACCGGCTCGCGGCCGCCGGCTACACCGTCCTGGTGCCCAACGTCTTCTACCGGCACGGCCGCGCGCCGGTCGTCGAACTGCCCGAGTTCATCGCCGCGGGCGCGGACCCGGGCCTGTTCGAACGCCTCGGCCCCATCGTGGGGTCGCTCACCCCGGAGCAGACGGAGCGCGACGCCGACGCCTACCTCCGCTGGCTGGCCGACTCCCCGCTCGCCGCCGACGGGCCGGTGGGCATCACCGGCTACTGCCTGGGCGCCCGGCTGGCCCTGCTGACGGCCGCCGACCACCCCGAGCGGGTCGCGGCGGCGGCCGGCTTCCACGGCGGCTTCCTGGCCACCGAGGCAGAGGACAGCCCGCACCTGCTCGCCGACCGGATCACTGCGGAGCTGTACTTCGGGCACGCCGACCAGGACCCTGCGCTCCCCGCCGAGCAGATCGACCGTCTGACGAAGGCCCTCACCGCCGCCGGTGTCCGCCACACCGCCGAGGTGTACGAGGGAGCCCACCACGGCTTCACCCAGGCCGACACCGACCGCTACGACGCGGCGGCGGACGAACGGCACTGGACCGCGCTGCTGGCCCTGCTGGAGCGCGCGCTCTGAGATGATGAGCCGCCTTCCCGCCCGGCCCCCAGGCGGCCACCGTGCGGCAACTCCCCGACGGCACCTGGACGACCCTCACACCCCGCCCTCGGCCGCCCCCTGACGCACCGACTTCCACGCACTGATCGACCCCGAGGCCATCGTCCGAGGTGCAAGGCCGTGGCGTACGGGAGAGTTCGCCCGGCCTCGGGGTGGATGGAAAACCGGTGTCGGCGAGCGTCCTGAGCTGGGATGATCATGTGGTGGTGCACACTGACTACCCACTCCCTCCGTCGCCGGCCGAGGCCGGCTTCCTCGGCGAGTTCGAGACCCATGTGACCGTCGCCTGCCCGGACGGCGATCTGCCGGGGCTCGAACGGTGGGCCGCCGAGCGCGGAGTGAAGCTCCTCCACATCCGCCTCGCCCGGGGCCGGACCAAGTCCCAGCCGATGGTGACCCTGAACGGCGCCGGATCGCTGCGCCAACAGCGTGTCGCGGCGGAGGAGTTGACGGACGGTCTGAGCGCCGCCGGGTACCGGCCGGTGCGGGTGAAGATCGAGGCCACGCCCTGGACGGACGGCGTTCCGGCGAGCGACGAGGACGCGCGCCGGCTCGGCCCGGAGCGGTACTTCGAGCACCATCTCAAGGTGGCTCTCGCCGCCGACGCCGAGCGCGAGGCCCTGACCGCCGTCGCCGTCGGCCACGGCGCGCACGTCTCCTGGAACGCCCGCCGGGTGGCCGGGCCGTCCGGGCGGCAGCAGCGGTTCGTCACCCAGCGCTGCCACGGCGTCGGCCTGCGGACGGCGGGGGACCGGCTGGACCGGCTGGTCGGCGCGGTCGCCGGGGCCGGCTTCGACATCCTCTCGGTGGAACGGGAGTTCGTCGTGTACGACAGCAATCTGGCGGTGGACGACGGTTGGCTCGACGGAACGGACAGACGATGACCGGCACCTGGGAATCCTTCGGATGGCGTAATCGGGAGGTGCCGAAGGCCCCGCTCGACGACGAACGGCGCCCGGGGTACGGGCTGCCGCTGACGCTCCGGCCGGTACAGGACCCGCGCGCGGTCCAGAAGGCGGTTTTCGACCCCGCCCTCAAGCAGTACCCGAACGCCTACCGGGCCACCGACCCCCGGTTCGCGGACCGCGAGGTCGGGCTCGCCTGGCGGGACGCCCGGCGCCGCGCCATCGACCTCGTCCTCGCCGGCATCGCCGGCTCGGACTGGGCCGACCACCTGGTGCTGCGCGGCAGTGTCCTGCTGCGCGGCTGGTACGGCGAGGCGGCGCGCGAGCCGGGCGACCTGGACTTCGTGGTCACCCCGGCCGACTGGGAGATCGGGGAGCCCCGGACGGCCGCGATGATCGACGGCATAGCCCGCGCCGCCGAGCAGGCGGCCGGGCAAGCTGCCGCCGGGCACCCGGTGCGCTTCGACGCTGCGGGCGCCGTGAGCGAGGACATCTGGACGTACGAGCGCGTTCCCGGCCGGCGCCTGGCCCTGCCCTGGACGGCCGAGGGGCTCCCCGGCGGCACCGTGCAGCTCGACTTCGTGTTCAACGAGCGGCTGCCGGTGGCGCCGGAGCGACGGCTGGTCCGTCCGCTGGCGGACGGGCCCGGTGCCCCGGTGCTCGGCGTCACCCCCGAACTCTCGCTCGCGTGGAAGCTGATGTGGCTGGTCACCGACCGGTACCCGCAGGGCAAGGACCTCTACGACGCGGTGCTGCTGGCCGAGTCGTGCCGGCTGCGCCGGTCGGTGCTGCGGGACGCCTTCGTGGGCGGGGAGCACTGGTACGCCTTCCACCCCGTCACCGCGGCGAGGATCGGGGAGCTGGCGGTGGACCTGGAGTGGGACGACTTCGCCCGGGAGTATCCCGAGGCCGAGGGCGGCCCCGAGCAGTACGTCCGACGGCTGGCCGAGGCCCTGGCACCGACCTTCGACGGCGACGACGGGACCGGCCCCGAGGCGAAGCGCTGGTGGCTGGCGGGCTGGGTGGACCGGTATCGCGAGGTGCTCGACAGCGCCGGTATGCCGGAGGTCCAGCGGCGGCTCGCCACCTCCGACGCCCCGGCCGCCCTCGCGATCGTCATCACCCGGGAACTGCTCGGAGGTGAGCGGTGCCGCTTCGAGGACGCCTGCGCCGTCGTCCTGGCGGAGCCGGCCTGGTCCGGCCTGGTCGACCGGTACGGGCGGGACCCGGAGTGGTGGGCCGGCCTGGTGCGAGAGGCCCGCGACGGGGCGTGAGCGCCGGTCGACGGACTGTCAGTGGCGGGTGCGAGGATCGCCGCCATGACCGAGGAGACCTTCGACTGGCGTTCGTTCCTCACCCGGTGGAGCGAGGAGTGGGCGGACGCGCACGCCGACGCCGACGACAACAGGGCGGGTGACGAAGAGCCGCTGCGTGCCCGCTGGCTGGGGTTCGAGCCCGCGTCCGCCGAGCGGACAGCCGCGATGGAGGCGTGGGTGGGGCAGCCGCTGCCGCCGTCGTACCGGGCCTTCCTGGAGGTCAGCGACGGCTGGCGGCACGCGGGCGGCTTCGTCTGGCGGCTCGCCGGTACCGAGGGGGCCCGTTGGCACCGGGACGGCGCGGGGACGGGGCGGCTCGACCGTGAGTTCCTGGACGAGAACTCCTCGCCGGAGCAGGTCATGCGGGCCGGGATGTGGGATCGCGCGGTGCAGTTGGACGTCGAGTCCGACCTGGTGCTCGTCCTGCTCGACCCGCTCGACCGGGACGAGGCCGGGGAGTGGGCGGTCTACCGGCACGCGTCCTGGTCCGGTGGCCCGCCGACCAGGTACGGGTCGTTCCGGGCGTTCATGGCCGCCATGTACCGCGAGTTCCACCGGCTTGCCTCCGGCCGTACGGAGGGGAGGTTCGTCAACAGCACGACCCGGGCGCTGGACGAACTGGTCGAGCAGGGCCGGGCCGAGGCGCTGCGCGGGGGGTACGAGCGGGCCGAGGCGGCACTGAAGGAGGCGGCGGAGTTCGGCAGGCCGCGCGCCACGGAGATGCTCGACCAGATCAGGCGTCTTCTCGGGCAGACCTGGTCGGTCGGCTTTGGCGGCCTGGCGGCCGATCCGCGTTACACCGGTGACGTGGTGGCCGTGCTGGCGGCCGAGCACATCCGGTCCCAACGCGACCCGGGTTCATGGGAGTTCGTGCTGCGTTCCGCGTCCGGAGAGGTGCGCGGCGCGGCGGCGGAGATCCTGCGGCAGGTGGCGGAGCAGACCTTCCGCTACACCGCTCCCGGCGCGTTCGGCCGGGCCGTGGAGCACGCCCGGGAGCAGGCGCGATGGGGCGGCACGGACGAGGCCTGGCGGACGCTGCTCGCCGGGTTGCCGCACTGGACACCGCTGGGGCCGGACCACCTCGCGCCGCTCGGCCTGCTCGCCGACCCCCTCCTCGGGCCGCTCGTCACGCCGGAGCGCGGACGTGAACTCCTCGCCGTCCCGAGGGGCGGGTACGCCGACGACGGACCGGCGGGGGTCGTCGCCCCGGCCGGCGGGTCGGGGTCCGGCTCCAGGTGCGGCTCCGGGTGCGGGGGCGAGTCCGGGTGCGATGGCCTGGCCTGGCTGGCCGCCGAGGACCGGCAGGGGCGCCATAACGGGTACCGCTTCGTCCTGGTCGAGGGTGTGGCCCCGGACGAACTGCCCGCCCGGTTCGGGGCGGACGGCGACGCCACCGCGCTGGGTGCGCCGATGACCCGTTGGGAGGCTCAGCGGCAACGGTTCGCCGGCGGCGTGAGTTCGACGTACGACGACAAGGCGCAGGCCTTCGTCGCCCGGGCCGGAGCCGGTTGGAGCGTCGCGTTCGACACGGACCCGGCCTCCTTCTGCGCCCCGCGCTTCGAGTCCCCGGCCGCAGCCGCCTCGCACGGCACCCGGGCGGTCGTGGTCTGGGGCGTACCGGCCGAGTCGCACGCGGCCGGGGACGGCCTGTTCCACCTCTCCGTCGCGGAGGACGGCGAGGAGCGGTACGCGTACACCGTCGAGGGCGCTGACATCCGCCGCAGCGGCGCGATACCGCCGGCGCTCGACCCGGACCGGTTCTTCGCCCGGGGTGAGGACGCCGGCCCGGACCACGTCATTGCGGAACACGTTCTACCGGAGCAGGACGACCGGCGGCCCGACCGGCGGGCCGAGCGCGCGGCTCTGACGGCGATCGCGGCAGAGTTCGGTGTCGCGCTGCCCCGCTTCGCCCTCACCGAGGGCCGTCTGCACTCCTTCACCACCCGCTCGTGGACGCGCCCGCCGGGGCCCGGCGAGAGCTACGGGGAACTCAGGTGGATGGCGGCGGGCGAGAGCTGACGTGCGGTCGCACCGTGACGGCCACCGGGGTCGCGGGGGTCGCGGGGGTCGCCGGGGCGGACCGGCTCACCTACGGACCGCAGGCGTCCTCGCCCTCGCCGCCGGCGCGTGGCTCCAGCCGCCGCTGACGCAGCAGTTCCTCGTACTCGGCGTGCACCCGCCGGTCCATCGCCAGCGCGAACTGCGCGTCCGCCACCGTCCGGGCCAGCGGGCGTACCCGGAGGATCCGCTCGGTCAGCCGGGCCGCCTCGCCGGGCGGCAGCGGGGCGTCGGCGGAGAGCGCGCCGAGCAGCTGCCCGGCGACCACGGTGGTGAAGATCTCGGCGATCGCGTCCACGTGCTCCCGGGTGCGCCGGCTGGCCTCCAGGACGGCGGAGAGCGGCACCCCCTCGGCGACCAGCGCCGTCGTGGCGTCCATCAGCCGGCGGCTGACGTGGGTGATGCCGTCGTCCTCCACGGTGATGTAGCCCTGGGCGATGGACTCGGCGGTGTTCTCCTCGGTCAGCTGGTCGCCGAAGGTGGCCTTGAGCTCTTCCCAGTCCAGGCGCACCGGCGTCTCGTCCGACCAGGGCGCGACGATCGCGGCCTCCAGCCCGATCAGCTCGGCGACGTCCCGGCCGCTCTCGCCGGCGCCGATCAACTCGGCGATACCGCCCAGGGTGTGGCCGCGCTCCAGCAGTTCGGCGATCACCCGCAGGCGGGCCAGGTGGGCGTCGCCGTACCAGGCGATCCGGCCCTCCCTGCGGGGCGGCGGGAGCAGTTTGCGCTCGCGGTAGAAACGCAGCGTGCGGGCGGTGATGCCGGCCGCTTCGGCCAGTTCCTCCACCCGGTACTCGCGTTGTCCGTCGTCCGCAGCCGCTCTGAGCTTCTCCACGGCGCTCAGCATAGGACCGGCGGTCGTCGAAACGGGGTGGTCGTCCTTCTTCCATCAACTGTCAGCAAGGGCTACCCTGCCAACCATGCCAGTGATTGCTGGCATGGTTACCCGGTCTCCGGGGGGACGCTTCCCGGGACAGTTCCTCTTGGCAGTGTGCAATCCGCGATCCCACCCTCAGGAGGACGCCGCATGGCATCCAGCACCAAGCGCCCCCGGCCCGGCACGCCCGCCCAGGAGGCCGGAAACACCCAGGACGCCGACGACTCCCACGACGCGCACGACGTCCCGGAGACCGACGACGCCCCGGCCGCCCACGACCCCCAGGCCCCCGCGGCCGTCCCGCACGTCCGGGTGGCGGTCATCGGCTCCGGCTTCGGCGGCCTCGGCGCCGGCGTCCGGCTGCGCCGCGCCGGCATCACCGACTTCGTCATCCTGGAGCGCGCCGACTCGGTCGGCGGCACCTGGCGGGACAACAGCTACCCCGGCTGCGCCTGCGACGTCCCCTCGCACCTCTACTCCTTCTCCTTCGCGCCCAACCCCGACTGGCCGCGCAGCTTCTCCGGCCAGCCCGACATCCGCGCCTACCTGGAGAAGGTCGCCGACGTCTTCGGCCTCCGCCCCCACCTGCGCTTCAACACCGAACTCACCGAAGCCCGTTGGGAGGCCGAGCAGACCCGCTGGCGGATCACCACCACCGCCGGTCAGTGGACCGCCGACGCGATCGTCTCCGCCTCCGGGGCGCTCGCCGACCCGCAGATCCCCGACCTGCCGGGCCTGGACACCTTCCCCGGCAAGGTGTTCCACTCCTCCCGCTGGGACCACGACTACGACCTCGCGGGCCGGCGGGTCGCCATGGTCGGCACCGGCGCCTCCGCCGCCCAGATCATCCCGTCCATCCAGCCGAAGGTCGGCCGGCTGACGGTCTTCCAGCGCACCCCCGCCTGGGTCCTCCCGCGCGGCGACCGCGAGATCAGCGGGCTGGAGAAGTGGCTCCACGGGCGGCTGCCCGTCACCGCCAGGATCCGCCGTGGCGCGCTGTTCGCGCTCCGCGAGCTCCAGGTGGACGCCTTCGTCCGCCGGCCCGGCGCGCTGCGCCTCGTCCAGGGGCTCGCCGAGCGGCACCTCGCGCAGGGCGTCGCCGACCCGGCGCTGCGGGCCCGGCTCACCCCGGACTACCGGATCGGCTGCAAGCGCATCCTGCTCAGCAACACCTACTACCCGGCACTCGCCGCCGCCAACACCGAGGTGGTCGCCTCCGGCCTGCGCGAGGTGCGCGGTTCGACCCTGGTCGCGGCCGACGGCAGCGAGCACGAGGTGGACGCGATCGTCTTCGGCACCGGCTTCCACGTCACCGACATGCCGATCGGCGCACGGGTGTTCGGTGCCAACGGCACCAGCCTCGCCGAGGAGTGGAAGGACGGCATGGAGGCACTGCGCGGGTCCACCGTGCACGGCTTCCCGAACCTCTTCTTCGTCGTCGGCCCCAACACCGGCCTCGGCAACAGCTCGATGATCCTGATGATCGAGTCCCAGCTGAACTATCTGATCGACGCGCTCACCACGCTCCGCTCCGTCGGCGCCACCGCGATGCAGCCGACCGCCCGCGCGCAGCGGCACTGGAACCTCGAACTCCAGCACCGGATGGACCGCACCGTCTGGACCACCGGCGGCTGCCGCAGCTGGTACCTGGACAGCAGTGGCAGGAACACCGTGCTCTGGCCCGCCTCCACCACCGCGTTCCGCCGCGCCACCCGCAAGGTGGACCTCGCCGAGTACGAGCTGATCATGCGTACCGCGCCCGCGCCCGCCGCCGGCGCCGCCACCGCCACCACCGAGGAGGCCCTGGTATGAGCCCGACGCTCCCGGCCGACTGCCTTCCGCCCGCTCCCGTCGAGGAGTTGGACGTCCGCTCGACCGACGGCATCCGGCTGCACGTCGAGATTCACGGGCAGCCCGCGGCGCCGACCGTCGTCCTCGCCCACGGCTGGACCTGCTCGACCGCCTTCTGGGCCCCGGTCATCCACCAACTCGCCGACCGTTACCGGGTGGTGGCCTACGACCAGCGCGGCCACGGTCGCAGCGAGATCCCGCCGAGCCGGGTCCGCTACTCCACCCGGGCGCTCGCCGAGGACCTCTCGGCCGTGCTCACCCGGACCGTCCCGGCGGGGGAGCGGGCCCTCCTCGTCGGCCACAGCATGGGCGGCATGACCATCATGGCCGCCGCCGGCCGCCCCGAGGTCGCCGAACGCACCGCCGCCGCCCTGCTGGTCTCCACCGGCCCCGCCGACCTGATCGCCGAACTGACCATCCTGCCGGGAGCGGTGCGCTCCCCGGGGCTGCGCCGCTTCCTCCACCACCGGCTGCTGGGTTCCCGGCTGCCGCTCGGGCCGGTCGGCCCGGCCAGCCGCGCCGGGCTCAAGTACGTGACGATGGGAGCGGCGTCACCCACCGACCGGGTGCAGGCGGCGGCCCGGATCGTGCACGCCTGCCCGACCGCCGTCCGGGCCAACTGGGCGGGCGTGCTGGAGCGGCTGGACGTCAGGGCCGGACTCGCCCGGCTCACCGTGCCGACCGCCGTCATGGTCGGCACCGAGGACCGGATGACGCCCCCGGTGCACGCCCACCGGATGGTCGCCGCGCTGGCCGACCCGCAGGGACTGCTCCTGCTGCCCGGCATCGGCCACATGCTGCCCGTCGAGCGGCCCGCAGAGGTCGTCGCCGAGATCCACCGCCTCGCGGGCGCCCATCTCGCCGTCGCCCACCCGCCCGGCGTCCAGCCGTCGGCCGCCTCACTTGAGAGGACCGCCGACGCATGAACGCCATTCCGCCGCTCTCCGCGCAGGTCGTCGTGATCACCGGTGCCGCCCGAGGCGTGGGCGCCGCGCTCGCCCGCACGCTCGCCCGGCGCGGCGCCGAGGTCGCCCTGGTCGGCCTGGAGCCGGCCGAGCTGAAGAACGTCGCCGCCCTCTGCGGACCGACTGCCACCGCCTGGGAGGCCGATGTCACCGACATCGACGCGCTCACCGAGGCCGCCCGGCAGATCAAGGAACACCACGGCCGGATCGACACCGTCGTCGCCAACGCCGGCATCGCCGTCGGCGGCCCGCTGCTGGACAGTGACCACCGGGTGTTCAGCCGGGTGATCGAGGTCAACCTCCTCGGCAGTGTCGCCACCGCCCGGGCCTTCCTCCCCGCCCTCACCGAGAGCCGCGGTTACCTCCTCCAGATCGCCTCGCTCGCCGCGATCGCGCCCGCCCCGCTGATGAGCGCGTACTGCGCCAGCAAGTCGGGCGTCGAGGCCTTCGCCCACGCGCTCCGCGCCGAGGTCGCCCACCAGGGCGTCAAGGTCGGGGTCGGCTACCTGAGCTGGACCGACACCGACATGGTGCGCGGCGCCGACCAGGACGTCGTCCTCGCCCGGATGCGCTCCCGGCTGCCCTGGCCGGCCGACAAGACCTACCCGCTGGATCCGGCGGTCGCCCGCCTCGCCGCAGGCATCTCCCGCCGCTCCGCCCACGTCTACGCCCAGGCCTGGCTGCGCGGCATTCAGCCGGTCCGCTGGCTCCTCCCCACCCTGATCGCCGCAGTCGGCTCCCGCGATGTCGCCAGGCTGGCCCCGGAGCTGAAGGCCACCGCCGCCACCCGGACGCGCCCCGTCGGCGCGGGCGGCGCCGCCGACGAAGCGGCGCGCGGCGAACGGACCTGAGCGGCACGGGCAACGGAGGATAGGTAACAGACAACAAGTAACAGATGACAGGTAACAGATTTCGAAATCTGTTACCTGTCATCTGTCATCTGTTATTCGAATCTTGTTCGCCCGAGGTGGTGCGGTCAGCTCCAGTTGCCGGTGGTGGGGGTCCAGTTGGGGTTGCCGTAGCGGAAGGTGGTGTCGGGGGTGCCGTTGTAGGCGTTGCTGAGGGCGAAGTCGCCGGTGCTGGGGCGGTAGATACCGTAGGTGGTGCGGCCCTTGCCGGCCCAGTCGCCGACGACGGGGAGGTCGCCGGGGTTGCCGTAGGTAACGGTGGAGACGCTGCCGTCGTCGTGGCGCAGCGCGAAGATGTTCTGTTCGCTGCTGTTGGCGGCGGGGCGGAAGATGCCCATCTGGGTGTGGCCGACGCCGTCCCAGTCGCCGACGATCGGGATGTCGCCGGGGTCGCCGAAGACGACGGAGTCGACGGTGCCGTTGTCATGGCGGACGATGAAGGTGTTGGTGCTGGGGCGGTAGACGGCCATCTGGGCGTGGCCGTTGTGGTCCCACATGCCGGGTACGGGCTTGTCGCCGGGGTCGCCGAAGGTGAGGGAGTCGCTGGTGCCGTTGTCGTGGCGCAGGGCGAAGGTGTTGGTGGAGGGGCGGAAGACGCCGATCTGGTCGTGGCCCACGCCGTCCCAGTCGCCGGTGATCGGGGTGTCCCCGGTGTTGCCGAAGCCCACGTTCGTGGTGGCGCCCGCGGCGTTGCGCAGCGCCCACGTCCCGTCCTGGAACACCCCCGCCGCCGTCGGCCGGACGGAGGGCCCGGTCGGGTCGTCGACGACACTGTTGTTACGGACCGGCTTGTAGGTGCCGAAGTTGGAGAAGTACGGGTAGGGGATGGTGCGGTGCTTGACGCCGCTCCCGGTGAACTCGTAGCCCACATAGGAGTTGTGGCTGGTGTCGGCCCACTGGTCGAATATGACGATGTGTCCGGCAGCCCCCGCGGCGTCGTTCAGCAGGGCGTCGCCGGGCTTGAGGTCGTTCTTGCTGCCGAGCCAGGACGCGACGCCGCTGGGGACGAAGCTGGTGGTGTCCAGACCCGGGGTGGAGAGCTTCCAGGCCATCGAGGCGTAACCGGAGCAGTCCGTGCGGTAGCCCTGGTGGGTACCGTTCCAGCTGTAGACGAGGCCCTGGTTGAACCAGCCGTTGGCACGGCTGATGACCTCGGAGCGGGTGACGGTCGGAGCCGCCGCCAGGAGGGAGGCGCCGCTGCCCGGTGCGCTCTGGACGTTGAGCGGAGCGGACGGCCCCTGGCCGGCACCGCCCTTGTCATTCGTCCCGGGGACGGCGGCCGTGGCGTCGGCGGACGGCCCCGGCTGGGCGAGCGCCGGGGACGCGCCGACGGCGAGGACGGACAGGCCCGTGGCGAGAAGGGCGCAGGCGGCACGCAGGGCGGGGCGCGAAAAAGGCATGGCTGTCTCCAATGAACGGCTCGAAGTCTGCATCGGAAGGCGCCGACGGCAGGGCGGAGGGCGGTGATGGCGACCGGGGCGGCTGTCCTGCAGGAACAGCCGGTCCGGTGCGCCGCCCGGATGGTGCTCCCTGGTGGCAGACACCAGCTTGGTCGCGGCTCAGGGCCGGCGGAAGGGTTGTCAGCTGGACGGAAGCGTCCCTGGACTGTTGCGGCCAGGTCTGTGGCCAGGGCAGGCGAAAGCGTCCGGCGGATGCGTGTGAGGGGTGGCGTGGGGGTGCATCACCGCGGGGAGCGCGCTCATGACGGCGGCTGGGATGCCGGACCGGCCACGGTCGCAGTCGGCACCGCGAAGGAGGCCGACCTGTCCACGGCCCGGGACAACGGAAAACGGCCCCGGACCGGGGCCGTTGGGCGAGTGGGGGCCGGCGGCTACTGCCGGGAGGAGACCTGCTTCAGTACCTCGTAGCCGCGCTGGACGAAGCGTCCGTCCAGCGCCGGGCCGCAGTTGGCCAGAGCCCCGACGACCGAGGCGGTCTGGGGGCAGAGGCCGACCAGTGAGGTGAAGCCGCGCGTGGCGCCGGAGTGGAAGAAGAGGTCGCGGCCGCCGACGCGCCGGTGGTTCCAGACCAGGCAGAGCTGGTCGGTCGAGCGTGGCAACCGCAGCCGGAGCTGCTGGACGTCGTCCAGAGCCTCTCTCAATTCGCTTTCCTCGCCGGGAAGATGCGCGCGGAGGAAGCGCAGCACATCGGCGCCGCCGGCGCGGACGGCGCCGGCGCCGGGCAGGCCGGGGATGCGCCAGGGCGGCAGCGGGCGGCCTCGCCGGTGTCCGACGGCCCGGTCGGGGGCGTCGGGGGAGCAGGTGGTGGACCGCAGGTCCAGCGGGCGGAGAATGCGGTCGGCGAGCAGCTCGGGGTAGGTGGCGCCACCGGCCTCGGTGAGCAGGCGGCCGAGCAGGGCGACACCGTAGTTGGAGTAGCCGAACCAGCTTCCTGGTCTGTGGTGCACGGTGGTTCGCGCCAGGCCCTCCCTCAACTGCTCGTCAAGATAGGCGGCGTACGGGTTGCTGAACCAGGTGGGGGCGGCCTCCGCGAGCAGGCCGGGCGGCAGTCCGGGAAGGCCGGAGGTGTGGGTGGCCAGGTGGAGCAGCCGGATCGGGCCGCCGCGGCGGACGGTCGCAGGGCGCCAGCGCTCGGGGAGGTGGCGTTCCACCGGGTCGTCCAGGGCGAGTTCGCCACGGGCCGCCATGGTGGCGAGCAGCAGTGCCGTGAACGTCTTGGTCACCGAGCCGAGTTCGAAAACGGTCTCGGGCGTGCACGGCGCGGCGCTGTCGCGGGCGAGCCGCCCGTGGCAGCGGACGGCCTGCCGGTCGCCGCGGGCCACCGCCAGTGTGACGGCGGTGGCGTGCGGCGCGGCGGCCCGTACGAGTTCGGCCAGCTCCGGCTCGCCGAAGCCGTCGAGTTCGCCGGGTTCGCCCAGGTCGTCGAGGCGATCCAGGCCGCCCGGGCCGCCCAGACCGTAGGGCCCGCCAGTCGCGGTGGGCCCGCCAGGCCCGCCAGGCCCGTTCACCGGGCCGAACGCGTCGGGCTCCCCCGAACCGCCGAGGGCGCCCGCCACGTTCATGCGGCCACGGCGGCGCCGCCGAGCGCGCGGGAGAGGGTGACGGTGCCGGCCACCACCCCGACCACGGCGGTGTGTTCGTGGTCCTTGAACGCCTGGGCCGGATCCTCCGATACGGGTTCGGAGCTGTCGCGGGGGATCAGTCCGTCCTCGCGCTGAACGGCGGCCAGCGCCTCCCAGCCCTGCATGCCGGTGACGGGCTCGCCGATGCACGAGTCCACCACCAGCAGTTCGCCGACCAGGTCCCACTCGCCGACCTCCAGCCAGATGTCCACCCAGACGGGCAGCCAGGCGCGGACGAAGTCGGCCATCGGCTCGGGCAGGCCTTCCGGGCGGGCGCCCCAGTCGGTGAGATGGAAGACGGCATGAGTGATGTGGTAGCCGGTCATCCAGTCCATGGCCCACGGTTCGGGCGTGGCGCTGAGCCATGTCCCGGCGGCGAG
The DNA here is from genome assembly GCF_044755565.1 of Kitasatospora sp. NPDC092286. NCBI lineage: Bacteria > Bacillati > Actinomycetota > Actinomycetes > Kitasatosporales > Streptomycetaceae > Kitasatospora > Kitasatospora sp. NPDC092286. The sequence continues at coordinate 125,523 of NZ_JBIVRD010000002.1, forward strand.
GGCGGCCCAGTCGTCCGGCCGGTCGGCGAGGCCCACCACCCGGCGGGCGTTGGCGACGGCGAGCCGGCGGCCGGGCAGGATCTCGACGGCGTGCACGGACCGCAGCCGGCTGAGCGACGCCAGCAGCTCTTCCAGTGCGGGATGCCGGTAGCCGGCCCTGGCGAAGTGGACATAGGTTTCCAGCGGGTCGGTCATCACCAGATGGCGCAACTGCCGCTCGTAGAGGAGGTTTCCGTTCTGCAGCTGGGACCAGCCGAAGTCCAGGATGTCGCGGGCGACCTGGGCGTTCCGCGGGCCGGTGACGCCGTCCCGCAGGACCAGCGAGGCGGCCAGCGCGCATTCGGCGATCGGCTTGTAGGCGTTGTTGGGGTCGGAGAGGTCGACGGTGACGTTGTCCGGGAGCCGGCCGAAGCCGCGTTCATGGGAGGCGTGCAGCCAGGCCATGGCACGCGAGCCGATCTGCTGTGCGATGGAAAGCCGCTGATCGTCCGTCATGCCGTCGCTCCGTTCGGGGTGATGGCCAGCAGGGCTTCGGCGATGCCGAGTTCGAGCGCGGTTCGGGAGCTGCCGTCTCCGGCGGCGTGGATCCGCTCCAGCACCGGTTCGACCTCCAGCGGCAGTGACAGGCCTTCGGTCCGGGACCAGGCGAGCCAGCGGGCGAGCCGGGCGGCCACCCGGTGGTCGCGGCGCAGCATGGAGCGGACGGTGCCCCGGGCGAGCGCAAGGGTGTGGGTGCGGGCGGTCCGGTGCACCGGGCCGTCGAGGCCGGGCAGGGCGAGCGCGGAGAGCTGGGCCATCCGGACCGACCAGGCCTGCCAGGCATGCGGTTGCGGCTGCGGCGCGTGGTCGGGCTGGGGTGCGCGGAGGGAGAGTTCCGCCAGGCCGGGAGTGCTGATGGAGCGCAGGGTCCGGGCGAACAAGGCCCCGGTGGCCCAGTCCCGCCAGGCGGCGATCAGTGCGGCGCCCTCGGGGGCGTCCGGGCCGTCCGCCTCGGCGGCGGTTGACGGAAAGGCCCGGTGCGCCTCGGCGAGCAGCAGGACGGCCTCGGTGTCGGGCGCGGCGCCGCCGAGCAGTTGCGGGGCGAACAGGTCCGGCCCGAGCACCCGGACGGCGGCGAGCAGCGGCCGGGACGCGTTGGCCGTGCCGGGGTCGACGAGCGCGACCGCACCCCCGGCGCCCCGAAGGGCGCCGAGGGTCTGGGCCGCCATCTGCTCGACCGCTGCGGCGTACTCGTCGCGGAGCGAGGTATGGGCGAATGACATGGCTGGGTGGTCCTCCTTGAGGAAGGCTTCACGAAGGCTTGCGGGGAGGCCCGTTGGGAGAAGTTCCACATCGGTGGGCTTCGCGACGGGTGGCTTCACCGCGCAAGCCTTCGTGCGTGGCCGGTACCCGTTCCGGTTACCGGGTCTTCTCCTTGGGCGGCTTCGGGGACAGAAGGATGAGGCCCAGCAGCAACAGCAGCCCGGCGGCTTCGGGGCGGTACGTGGGCGCGTCGCTGACGACGGCCTCGTCCTCCACCATCAGGGCGCCGAGGGTGTCGAGTTCGGCCCGGGTCGCGCGCGACGCCGGGGCTTTTCCGGTCAGGTACTGAGCAAGCATCAGAAGTGCCTCCTCATAGGATCGTCATCGCCTGGTCCGGCGATGCCCCCGGACCGACCTTATGAGCGCCCACCGATACCTGCATCCGCAGTGCGCTGATCGGTTACCTTTCCGGTCTGTTGGGCCCGCCGGGGTGGGGTCGGTACGGTCGGGGATATGACCACTGCCTTGATCACCGGCGCGACCGCCGGCATCGGAGCCGCGTTCGCCCGCCGGCTCGCCCGGAGCGGCTATCAACTCGTCCTGGTGGCCCGGGACACCGGGCGGCTGGAACGTTCCGCCGCAGACCTGCACGCGAAGTACGGCGTCGAGACGGAGGTGCTCACCGCCGATCTCGCCACCGACGAGGGCATCGCGGCCGTCGAGGCCCGGCTGGCCGATGCCGCCCGCCCGGTGGACCTGCTGGTGAACAACGCCGGCTTCGGCAACAAGGGCGCGTTCCTGACCGTCCCGCTCCAGGACGAACTGGACATGCTGAAGGTGCACATCGAGGCGATCCTGCGGCTGACCACGGCGGCCCTGCCGGGCATGCGCGAGCGGCGGCGCGGGGCGATCGTCAACGTCGCCTCGGTCGCGGCCTTCCTGCCGCGCGGCACGTACGGTGCCAGCAAGGCGTGGGTGGTGAGCTTCACCCAGGGGGTACTGCGCGATGTCGGCGGGACGGGAGTGCGGCTGATGGCGCTCTGCCCGGGCTTCACCCGGACCGAGTTCCACCAGCGGGCGGGCATGGGGACGGGCAACATCCCGTCCTGGGGCTGGCTGTCCGCTGAACGGGTGGTGGACGAGGCCATGCGGGACCTGGCCCGCGGCCGTTCGCTGTCCATCCCGGGCAAGCGCTACAAGGTCGCGATCGCGGCCGCCCGGCTGCTGCCGTCCGGCGCGCTCGGCGGGCTCTCCTCCAAGGCGGCGCGCACCTACGGACCCAACTAGGGCTTGCCCGACGGCCGGGGGCCGGTCGGGCGGCGGTCGGGGAGCGCGGGAATAGAGTGAGCCTCATTATTAGCTTTGCTAACTATGAGCTATTCTCGCTGTGCTGGTGGCCGCCCGACCGCCATGCCCGCCGCGCGCCCGCGCGTCCGACCCCGGGAGGTCCGCCCTTGAGGCCCGAAGGCATCCGATGGACCCCACCCGAGCGCGCCGAGGGCGAGCCCCGCCCGCCGTCCCAGTGGCGCCGGATCCTCGCGCTCTTCCGCCCGTACCGCGGCCGGCTCGCCGTGGTCGGCCTGCTGGTGGCGGCCTCCGCGGTGGTCTCGGTGGTGTCGCCGTTCCTGCTGAAGGCCGTCCTCGACACGGCCATCCCCGAGGGCCGCACCGGGCTGCTCAGCCTGCTCGTGCTCGGGATGATCGCCACCGCCGTGGTGAACAGCGTCTTCAACGTGCTGCAGACGCTGATCTCCACCACCGTCGGCCAGCGCGTCATGCACGACCTGCGCACCGCGGTCTACAGCCACCTCCAGCGGATGTCGCTGGCGTTCTTCACCCGGACCCGCACCGGTGAGGTGCAGTCCAGGATCGCCAACGACATCGGCGGCATGCAGTCCACGGTGACCTCCACCGCCACCTCGCTGGTCTCCAACTTCACCAGCGTGATCGCCTCGGTGGTCGCCATGGTGGCGCTGGACTGGCGGCTGACCGTGGTCTCCCTGCTGCTCCTGCCGCTCTTCGTGTGGATCAGCCGCCGGGTGGGCAACGAGCGCAAGAAGATCACCACCGAGCGGCAGAAGCAGCTCGCCGCGATGAGCTCGGCGGTGCAGGAGTCGCTCTCGGTCAGCGGCATCCTGCTCGGCCGCACCATGGGCCGCTCCCACTCGCTCTCCCGGGAGTTCACCGAGCAGTCCGACCAGCTGGCCGAGCTGGAGGTGCGCGCCAGCATGGCCGGGCGCTGGCGGATGAACACCATCCAGATCGTGATGGCCGCGATGCCCGCGGTGATCTACTGGGCGGCCGGCCTGGCCGCGGCCGGCGGTTCGCCGATCGTCTCGGTCGGCACCCTGGTCGCCTTCGTCTCGCTCCAGCAGGGCCTCTTCCGGCCGACCGTCAGCCTGCTCTCGACCGGTGTGGAGGTGCAGACCTCGCTGGCGCTGTTCCACCGGATCTTCGAGTACCTCGACCTGCCGGTGGAGATCGCCGAGCCCGAGCGGCCGGTCGGCCTGGAGAAGATCCGGGGCGAGGTCCGCTTCGAGGGGGTGGAGTTCCGCTACGACCCGGAGCAGGAACGGCCCACCCTGTCCGGCGTCGAGCTCAAGGTCCCGGCCGGCGGCTCACTCGCCGTGGTCGGCGAGACCGGCTCCGGCAAGACCACGCTCAGCTACCTCGTCCCCCGGCTGTACGACGTGACCGGCGGCCGGGTCACCATCGACGGCGTGGACGTGCGCGAGCTGTCCTTCGAGACGCTGTCCCGGGCGGTCGGCGTGGTCTCCCAGGAGACCTACCTCTTCCATGCCTCGGTCGCCGACAACCTGCGCTTCGCCAAGCCGGACGCCACCGACGCCGAACTGGTCGCCGCCGCCGAGGCCGCGCAGATCCACACGACCGTCGCCGGACTGCCGAACGGCTACGACACCCTGGTCGGCGAGCGCGGCTACCGCTTCTCGGGCGGGGAGAAGCAGCGCCTCGCCCTCGCCCGGACCATCCTGCGCAACCCGCCGGTGCTGATCCTGGACGAGGCCACCAGCGCGCTGGACAACCGCACCGAACGTGCCGTCCAGCAGGCCATCGACACCCTGGCGGCGGGCCGGACCACCATCACCATCGCCCACCGGCTCTCCACCGTCCGGGCGGCCGACCAGATCGTCGTCCTGGACCGGGGTGAGATCGCCGAGCTGGGCAGGCATGACGAACTGGTCGAGGCGGACGGCCGGTACGCGGCGCTGCTGCGGCGCGAGGCGCCGACGGCCGTGCTGGACCGGGCCTGACGGGCGCGCGTTCCGGCCGCGCGTACCGCAGGGCCGGGTACCGCCCGGGGGTCAGGCGGCCTTGGGGACCTCGTTGTAGCTCTCCACGACCTCCTGGCCGGAGAGCTGCTGGATCGCCCGCATCACCTCGTCGGTGACCTGCCGCCGGGCCTTCAGCGAGCGGGCCTGCCCGTGCAGTTCGTCGAAGTGCAGCGGTTCGCCGAAGCGGACCGTCACCTTGCGGACGCGCGGCACGCGCTTGCCGATCGGCAGGATCTGCTCCGGGCCCTCCAGCGCCACCGGCACCACCGGGACACCGGCGGTGAGGGCCAGCCAGGCCACGCCGGTCTTGCCCCGGTACAGCCGGCCGTCGAGCGAGCGGGTGCCCTCGGGGTAGATGCCGAACGCCTTGCCGTCCTCCAGGATCTCCAGCGCCGACTCCAGCGAGGCCTGGGCGGAACGGTAGGTGCCGCGCTCGACCGGCACCGCGCCGATCGACTCGAAGAAGCCCTTGGACAGCGCGCCCTTCAGCCCGGTGCCGGTGAAGTACTCGGCCTTGGCCAGGAAGTGCACCCGGCGCGGCGCGGTCAGCGGGATCACCACGCTGTCGATGAAGGAGAGGTGATTGCTGGCCAGGATCACGCCGCCCTTGCGCGGTACGTTCTCCAGACCTTCGATGTTCGGCCGCCAGATCCCCCGGGAGAGCGGTTTCAGCACCAGCTTGGTGACGAGATTGAGCATGGTCCCTCCCTGGACGAGCATGCCCGGGAGGCGCCCGGGCCTGAACATACGACAATCGGTGATCGGTTCCCGGCCGGGCCGAGATCAGAACCGCAGACTACGACACCCACCCCCGAGCCCGTCCACTCCCGCCGGCCGTGGCGCTCGCCACGGCCGGGTAGGGTACGGCCGTCGGAAACGCACATCAGCAGTTCATAGGAGGGGCAACTCATGGCAGACGTCGACACGATCCGCGCGGCCTTCGACAAGTACGACGTGAACGGCGACGGCCGGATCACCGCCGCCGAGTACGCCAGGGTCGCGCGCGAGCTCGGCGACCTGACCACGTCGATCTCGGTGGCCGAGGCCGTCATCAAGCAGATGGACACCAACCACGACGGCGAGCTGACCTTCGACGAGTTCCTGGCCGCGCGTCAGGGCTGAGTCCGGTCGCAGCCTGCGGGGCCCGCCGTGCGCGGGCCCCGCAGCCGTGTTCCCGGCCCTCCGGTCTCAGCCCCCGGCTGCCGCCCCCTGGGCTGCCGGCCTCAGCTCTCGGTCGGGAACACCCGGCGGACCACCCGCTCCGCCGCCCCGCCGTCGTCCCACGGGCAGAACCGCTCCCGGAACCTCGCCCGCGCGGCCGGCTCCGGGTCGCCCGCCAGCAGCGCCGCCGCCAGCCCGTCGGCGTCCACCGTCACCGCGCCGGGCGGCTCCGCGAACAGGTCGAAGTAGACCCCGCGCACCCGCCGGTACTCGTCCCAGTCCGGCGCGAAGATCACGATCGGCCGGTCCAGCACGGCGTAGTCGAACATCATCGACGAGTAGTCCGTGACCAGGACGTCCGCCGCCAGGTACAGGTCCTCCACGGTCGGGTGCGCGGAGACGTCCACGATCTCCGCCGCGCCCTCGCCCGCCGCCAGGTCGCCCGGGCCGCCGGTGTGGAAGTAGTGGGTCCGCACCAGCAGGGTGAAGCCGGGCCCGAGCCGCCTGGCCAGCTCGCGCACGTCCAGCAGCGGTACGTACCCGCCGCGGCCCTCACGGTGGGTCGGCGCGTACAGCACCGCCGTCCGGTCCGGGGCCAGCCCGAACCGTTCGCGCATCGCGGCCACCTCGGCCGGCGTGGTGTTCGCCAGCCGGTCGTTGCGCGGGTAACCGGTGTCCAGCATCTCGTAGCGGCCGGGGAAGGCCCGGGCGAAGTGCTCGCTGGTGTGCGGGTTCGAGGAGACCAGGAAGTCCCAGCGGTCGACCGCCTCCTGCAGCCGGTCGAAGTCCATCCCGTCCGCGGCGGCCGGGTGGTCCCTGAGGTCCATGCCCATCGCCTTCAGCGGCGTGCCGTGCTGGGTCTGCACATGCACCGTGCCCGGCCGCTTGACCATCGTGCGCGGGAAGTTGACGTTGTTGACGAAGTACTTGGCGGTCGCCATCGCCTTCAGATAGGCGGGCGTGTTGACGATCACGTACGGCACCCCGGCCGGCAGGGTGGCCGCCTGGGCGCGGTTCTCCACCACCCAGACACCCCGGACGCCGGGCACCAGTTCCTTCGCCTTCTCGTAGATCGCGGCCGGGCTGCACGCGTAACCCCGGTGCCAGTAGGCCGCGTAGACCGCCAGGTGCTCGTCCAGCGGCAGCCGGCGGAACGCGTTGTACGCGGTGAAACGGGCGCTGCTGCGCACCCCGCGCTTCACCGCCGGGGCCACCGCCCGTGCCCCGCGCTTGAGTTCGCGCGGCAGCCGGCCGGTACGGCGCAGCTCCGCGTACGCGATCCGCGATCCGCGCGCCGCCAGCCGGTACTGCACGCCGCGCAGGCCGCCGGGGAAGCGGTAGCCGGCCGGCCGGTGGCGGCCGAAGTGCTCGGAGATCCGGCGGAAGAAGTCCTTGCGCAGCTCGGGCGGGACCAGCCCCGGGGTGTCGTAGACGGTCAGCGCCTGCTGGACGGTCCGCTCGAAGACCAGGGTGCGCAGGGTGTCGGGGACGGGTCGGCCCGGGCGGTCCGGACGGTCGAGGAAGCCGAAGATCGCGTCGTACTGGGCGAAGGCGTCGGCGTGCTTGGGGGAGGCGGTGCTGGTGATCGCGCCGGCCCGGCCGCGCCGGTAGAAGTAGCAGGGGCGGTCGAGGTGGCGCAGCCGTTCGGCGGCCAGCAGCGCCGGGTAGGTGACCGAGATGTCCTCGTAGAACCCGCGCCCGAAGGAGACGCCGAGGCCGGTCAGGAACTCGCGGCGGAACACCTTGTTCCAGACCGACATCACGGTCCGGAACAGCGCCGGGTGCTCGGCCAGCGTGCAGCCCTCGACCAGCGGGGAGCCGGCCAGCACGTGCCGCCAGGGGTTGGGCTCGGTGCCGCCGTCGGGGTAGACGTGGGTGAAGCCGGTGAGCAGGACGTCGGCCGGGGTCTCGCGCCGGTGCTCCTGCTCCAGTTCGTCGAGGACCGCCCCGACGGTGCCCTCGGGGAGCCAGTCGTCGCTGTCGACGAACCAGACGTACTCGCCGCGCACCTCGGGGAGGGCGGCGGTACGGGCGCCGCCGAGGCCCTGGTTCTCGGTGAGGTGCAGGACGCGCAGCCGGGGGTCGCGGGCCGCGTACTCGTCCAGGATCGCGCCGCAGCGGTCGGGGGAGAGGTCGTCGACCGCGATCACTTCGAAGCGGGGCCCGCCGGCCGCGCCGGACCTCTCGGCCGGGCCTGGTTCGAGGATCGAGTCGAGGCAGCGGGGCAGGAAGCGCTCCACTCCGTGGACCGGGAGCACGATGCTGAGGAGGACTGGCACGCTGGCCGAGTCTACCGAGCCGGACCAGCGGCGGAGCCGCCCGGGTGCGACCGCCCGGCCGGTACGGGCGGAGGCCGGAACCGCCGGTGCCGGACCCTGTGCGGGACGGCACCGGCAGTCTGGTGGTGGCCCGGCCGACCCTCTACGGCCGAGCCGCCGGTCCGGACCCCTTCCGAGCCTGGCCGCCGCAGCGTCGAGGCGGCCTGGCAGTGGCTCGGAGGAGCCGGAAATCTTCATCAGTCGAACACATGACTGGACACTCTCCCCTAAAGGGGCGTCGATAGAGATATTGCTTGGAGGGTCCGTTGGAGTCAATCCCTCGTATGTGTTCACTTCCTGAAGTGATTTTCCCGGAGTGGCTGCGCGGAGAGGCGTCACCTTCTCTCGTCGTCTCTCCGGTCACCCGGCTCCTGGCGGTGCCCCCGTGCGCCCGGCGCGTGCCTCCCGGCCGGGCGCAGCGCCGGTGCGCCCGGGGCCCCGGGCGCACCGGCCGGTCGTGCACCATCATCGATGCCTAGTCGTGACCGGCCCGGCGGCCCCTGGTGCAGCGTCAGTTGACGCCGCACGATACGGTGGCAGAACACCAGGACGGTTGCGCGAAGACCGTCTGTCACGGATAGTCTTCGCCTCACGGCCCTGGCGCCTCGTAGGGGTGGGAATACTGATGGAACAGATGCAAGTGCGGACTCGGCCCCGAGTGCCGGCGATCCAGTGCGGTGTCGGCGCGACCGGCCGCCGGATCGACCGCCACCTGGCTGTGCTCGGCGCGCCCGCACTCCCGGCGGTGGAGACCGCCGAGGCGGTCGGGTTGATAAGGGAACTGACGCCCCGCGGCGCCAGTGCCCCGACCGCCCGTCGCCGTCACGCGCGGGTGTCGCTGCTGACGCCGCTGCGCCGACTGCGCCGGAGCCTCTTCGGCGGGCGAGGCTAGGGCCCTCACGGCTCGCTGTCGCGCCGCTCGGCACGCGACCCGACGGACCTCCGGGACCGTCGGGTCTTCGGCGTGTCCGGATGTCTCCTTCGCGGGGCGCGGTGCCGGGTTGTTCCGGGGTTCCTGGAGGCTCCCGGGGGGCTGCTTCGGGCCGCCCGCGCGAGCCCGGTTCTCCGGGCGGAAAGGTCTGAACCTCTCAGCGTACGACACCTTGCCCACCTGGCACGGAGAGTCGGCGAGGCAGGTCATCGCACCCCCGGGCGTGGGCCAGGATGGCGTCATGGCGGACAACATCCACTCCACCCCCCTGCAATTCCCTTCCTCCTACTCCAGCACCTTTCACTCCACGACCTTCGAGATCACCACCGGCAGCCACGAGGTGGCGCTCGACATCACCGACCGCTGCGCGGAGTTCCTCAACGAGCAGGCGACCGGGCGCGACGGTCTGCTCAATGTCTTTGTACCGCACGCCACAGCGGGCATCGCCGTTCTGGAAACCGGTTCGGGCAGCGACGACGACTTCCTCGCCACCCTGCGCGAGCTGCTGCCCCCCGACGACCGCTGGCGCCACCGCCACGGCAGCCCCGGCCACGGCCGCGACCACGTGGTGCCCGGCCTGGTCGCCCCGCACGCCACCCTGCCGGTCATCGGCGGTCAACTGGCGCTCGGCATCTGGCAGTCCGTGGTCCTGATCGACACCAATGGCGACAACCCGCACCGGACGGTCCGGCTGTCCTTCCTGGGCTGACGCGCCACCGTTCGGCCGACGGGCTACCGCTGGATCGCGGTGTCCGGGGCGTCGGTGTTCCGGGCCCCGGTGTCCGAGAGAGCTGTAGTGCCGGACGGGCCTGCGGTGCCCGACGTGGCCGGGGCGCCGGCCGGGGCGGTCGTGGCGGCAGTGCCGTCCGCGGCCGCCCCGGCGACCGCCGCGAGATAGCGCTCGATCGCCAGGTACTGGCAGAGCACCGCCACCGGGCGGCCCAGCCGCGCGTACCAGGCGGCGAGCCGGGAGAAGGCCGTGACCTCGAACCACACCTCGCCCGCCGCGTCCATGCTCACCAGGAACGCCTCCTCGCCGCACTCCGGGTGTCCCGGCAGCGTCCCGTACGCGAAGCCGATCCGGTCCGGCGCGGCCACCGTCCACACCACCCGGCAGGGGATCACCAGGTGCGGGCGCCGCAGCCCGGGCAGGCTCAGCCGCAGCAGCACGGTGGCGCCCTGCTCGGCGGGGGCGTACGGGTGGACGGCGAACCCGCTGCCCAGCTGGCTGCCCCAGCCGAGGACGTACCGTCCGGCCCGCTCCAGCACCTCCGGCCCGTGCCCGAGGTGGATCCGCCGCCGCAGCTGCGCGTACCCCGCGGGCAGTCGGGCGTCCCGGGTGGCACCCACCTCCGGGTAGTCGGGCGAGGCGGCGCGGGCGGCTTCAAGGCGCCGGTGGAGAGCGGTCGGCATGGGCCCCACCGTAGCGGGCGCGTTCGGCGGGTGAGGCGGTCGGGCCCGGGTGGCGGGCCGCTGGGCCGAGCCCCGCCACCCGGGCCCGGACGACCTTGCGGGCAGGCGGGGGAGCGGAGTAGGAAGGCGGCATGAGCGAAGCGGTGGACACGGCGGGCGTGCTGAACGAGGACGACGGGCCGGTCTGTGCCCTGGTTCCCACCGGGGCGGAGGCGGCGCTGACGCGTGCCCCGGAGTCGGCCGGTCCGCGCGCGGACTGCGTGCTGTGCGGGGAGCCGACCGAACTGCCCGCCGACCACCCCGGCAGCACGCTCTGCCCCGTCTGCGCCTGGCAGCAGGCCCAGCGGATCGCCTGCACCGGCTGACGGACGCCCCGTGGTCCCATGGCCGCCTGTCCGTTACACCCGATGAGGTGCACCGGGCTGGCTCAGCCGTCGGTGTCGGGGAGCGGGCCGACCCTGGTCACGGCTCCGGTCCACCAGCCCGGTTGATCGGTGGCCGCCCAGTCGACGTCCAGCTCCCGGCAGGTGAGCTCCGCGGCCTTGAGCCGCATGGCGGCCTGAGCGGTCTCCGGCTCGCAGGAGACCGCAGGCCGATCGAGAGCGCCGTCGGCGATGCCCCGGGGGTTCTCGAAGTACACGGCGTAGCGCCAGCGGTCAGGGGTGCGGTACAGGACGAGCGTCCTCGGCGTCCCGAAAGTACGCCAGTACGGCTTTCGTGCGTTTCCCATGCCCGCACGGTATCGGTGCGGGTGCGGACTGCCCGCACCCCGGGCGGCCGGCCCGGAGATCACGCGGCCCGGCCGGCTCGGCGTCGCCCGCCCCTCAGGCGTCCTCCCGGCCGGCCAGGGCGAGGGTGGAGCCGTGACGGCCCTTGCGGACCAGCAGCTGGGCCGGGATCCGGCTGCGCAGGTCGGCCACGTGGCTGACGATGCCGACCGCGCGATCCCGCTCCCGCAGCCCGTCGAGGACGTCCATCACCTCCTCCAGCGCCTGCTCGTCCAGCGTTCCGAAGCCCTCGTCGATGAAGAGGGTGTCCAGCGGCATCCCGCCGGCCTCGTCGGTGACCACGTCCGCGAGGCCGAGGGCCAGGGCGAGCGAGGCGAAGAAGCTCTCGCCGCCGGAGAGCGTCGCGGTGTCCCGTTCGGTGCCGGTCCAGGCGTCGACCACACGCAGCGCCAGGCCCGAGCGCTTGTTGCCGGTGCCCCGGTCGTCGCTGTGGACGAGGGTGTAGCGGCCGCCCGACATCCGCACCAGGCGATCACTCGCCGCCGCCGCGACCTGCTCCAGCCGGGCCGCCAGGACGTACGACTCCAGGCGCATCCGCAGCCGGTTCTCGGTGGAGGTGCCGGCCGCCAGCGCGGCGAGCCGGTTGATCCGGCCGTAACGGACCAGGGCCGGGGCCAGCGAAGCGGCCAGCTCAGCCAGCCGCCGCCCGATCGCGGCCAGCGCCTCGCAGCGCTCGCGCGCCGCGGCCTGGGCGGCGTGCGCCCGGCGCAGCCGGTCGACGGCCTCCTGGAGCCGGGCCCGCGCGCCCGGCACGTCCGCCGGAGGGCGGGCCGCCGCCTCGACCAGCTCGGGCAGCGCGAGCTGCCGCTCCACCGCCGCCAGCTCGGCACGGTGCCGCTCCAGCCGGGCCTCCAGCCGCTCGCGCTCCTCCCGTCGCAGCAGGACGGCGGTGGCCTCCTCCGCGCTCGGGAACCCGGCCGCCACCGCGGCCCTGGCCAGCTCGTCGTCGGCGTTCTTCAGCCGGAGCGCCGCCTCCGTACCGGCCCGCGCGGCCGCGGCCAGCGCCGCCACGCCCCCGGTGAGCCGGGTGAGCGCCGCCGCCCGGTCGGCCACCGAGGGCGCGTCGCCCCGGGCGGCGGCCACCCGTTCGGCCAGGTCCGTCCGCTCGGTGCGGAGCGCCTGGATCCGGGCCGTGAGCGCGGCGCTGCGCTCACCGGCCTCGCGCAGTGCGGCGAGCCGGACGGTCTGCTCCCGCGTCAGCCGCTCGACCCGCTGGGTGACCGGGCCCAGCCCCTCCGCCACCCGCAGCGCCTCGCGGTGCTCCCGCTCCAGCGCGGTGAGCGCCTCCGCCAGCGTCTCCGTGCTCTCCGGCCCGGCCGCGCCGGCGGCGGTGGCCTCGCGGACCCGGAGCCCGGCCAGCTCCCGTTCGGCGGTGTCCGCCGCCTGCTCGGCCGCCGTCTGGGCCGCCCTGGCCCGCTCCTCGTCCTCCGCGCTGACCTGGCCGCCCGCGGGCCGGGCCGGCGCCGGGTGCTCCGGCGAGCCGCAGACCCGGCAGGACTCGCCGGGCCGCAGCTGTGCCGCCAGTTCGGCGGCCATGCCGCCGAGCCGGCGTTCACGCAGGTCCTGGCTGTGTTCGCGGGCGTCCAGCGCCCGGGCCCGCAGGGCCAGCGCCCGGGGCTCCGCGTCCCGGATCTCCGCGCGCAGTCCGTCCCGGCCGCGGGCGGCGGCCAGGCGGTCCGTCGCCTCGCCGCGCCGCGTGTCCACCTGCTCGACCCGTGCACCCGCGGCCCGGGCCGCCGACTGCTCCTCCTGCAACGTGGCGAGCCGGCCGTCGAAGCCGTCCAGCCACTCACCCGCCTCCTCGGCCAGCTCCTCGGCCCGCTGCCGGTCGGCGTCCAGCGCCCGCTCCTGGTGCCCGAGCTCGGCGCACCGCCGCTCGTCGGCCTGCGCCGCCTCCAGCCGGACCACCTCGGCCCGCAGCCGGAGCTCGGCCTGCGCCAGCTCCTCGGCCTCCGCATGGGCGAGCGCCGGGCCCGTGCCGGCCATGACGCGGGCCTCGTCCGGGCCGTAGGCCTTGTCCGGCCCGGCCGCCCCGTCGGGGACGCGCTCCCCGCCCGGGACGCGTGCCGTCTCCGGGATGCGCGCCAGCGCCGCGCGGTGGCGCCGCTCCTCGTCGCCCGCCACGCGGTAGGCCTCGGCGGCGGCCTCGCGCAGCCGTAGCACCGACTCCACGCCGACGGCCGCCTGCGCGGCGGCCAGCCTCCGCCGGTCGCGCCCCAGCGCCGCCTCGCCCTCGGCGAGCCGGGCGGCCTGGAGCGCCGCCTCCTGGTGGCGCCGCTGCCGGCCGGCCAGCTCCTCGGCGGCCTCCCGCGCCAGCTGCGCCTCCCGGTGACCGGCCTCGGCCCCGGCCAGCGCGGCATCGGCGACCGCGAGCTGTTCGGCGGCGCCGCTGCGTAGCATGGCGGCCCAGCCGAGCACCCCGCCGGCGAGATCGGTGCCGGACCGCGTGGGCTCGTCCTCGGCGGGTACCCAGCCCTCGGCGGGCTCGGCCGCCGGGCCGGCCGCCTGTTCGGCCTTGCTGGCCAAGTCCCGAAGGCTCCGCCGCCCGGACTGGACGGCGGCCTCCTGGGCCCTGCGCTGTTCGGCCAGCCAGGACTCGACCTGCCCGAACCGCTCGGTGTCGAACAGCCGGCTCAGCAGCTTGCCCCGCTCCACGGCGTCCGCGCGCAGGAAGCGTGCGAAGTCGCCCTGCGGCAGCAGCACCACCTGGCAGAACTGCTCCCGGCTCATCCCGATCAGCCGGTGGATCTCCTCGCCGGCCTCCTGGTGCGATTTGCTGACCGCCTGCCAGCCGGGTGCGCCCCCGCCCGCGTCGGCCGTCCACTCGCGCAGCAGGGTCTGGGCCCGCTCGACCGTCGTCCCCGTGCCGACCTTCTTCGGCCGTCGCTGCTCAGGGAGCCGGGTGATCTCCAGCCGCCGCCCGCCGAGCGTCAGCTCCAGCCTGACCTCGGTCAGCCGCCGCGGGTCGGCGTGGTCGCTGCGCAGCCGGCTGGCCCGGCGGGCGCCGGGCACCTCGCCGTAGAGGGCGAAGCAGACCGCGTCCAGCACGCTGCTCTTGCCCGCGCCGGTGGCACCGCGCAGCAGGAAGAGCCCGCCGGCGGAGAGGGCGTCGAAGTCGACCGTCTCGGCGCCGGCGAACGGGCCGAAGGCGGTGACGGTCAGCCTGTGCAGTCTCATCGGGGCAGCTCCGCCTTCCGGTCGGTGGTCTCCCGGACGCTCTCGAAGCCCTCGCGCAGCCAGCCCAGCTCGTCCCCGTCCGGTTCGGAGCCCGGGCGGACGTGGCGGAGGAAGCCCTCGGCGATCTCCAGATCCGCGCGCCCGCTCACCCGGGCCGCGTACGACTGCGAGGGCGCCGCCTCGGCCTCCTCGGGGTCGAAGAGCAGTTGCAGGGTGTGCGGGAAGCGCCGGCGCAGCTTCTCCATCGGCTCGGCGGGGCGGCCCGGGTCGGTCAGGGTCGCCTGTACCCAGGACTGCTCGAACGGCGCGTACCTCTCGTCGGACAGCAGCTCGTCGAGCCTTCCGCGCAGGCAGGCCAGCGGGCGCGGCCGCGGGCAGTCGATCCGCTCGGCGGCCACCGAACCGTCCGCGGCGAGGTCGACCAGCCACATCGTCTTGCGCTGGGCGGCCTCGGAGAAGGAGTAGGCGAGCGGGGATCCGCTGTAGCGCAGGTGCGGGGCGAGGGTCTGGCAGCCGTGCAGGTGGCCGAGCGCGGCGTAGTGCACACCGTCGAAGACCGAGGCGGGCACGGAGGCGACGCCGCCCACCGCGATGTCCCGCTCGCTGTCGCTGGGCGCGCCGCCGGTGACGAAGGCGTGCGCCAGCACCACCGCCCTGGTACCGGCCGGGCGGGCCGCCAGGTCGGCTCTGACCTGGTCCATCGCCGCGCCGAGCACCGCCGCGTGGCCGCCGCGCTCCAGCCCGAAGCGCTCCCGGACCAGCGTCGGCTCCAGGTACGGCAGCCCGTAGACGGCGACCGGCCCGTGCGCGTCCGCCAGCAGCACGGGCACCGCGCACTCGCCGGGGTCGGTGCGCAGATGGACGCCCGCCCGGCCGATCAGCCCGGCGCCCACCCCCAGGCGGCGGGCCGAGTCGTGGTTGCCGCTGATGAACACCGTCGGCACGCCGAGCCCGGCCAGCCGGTGCAGCACGTCGTCGAACATGGCGACCGCCTCCAGGCCCGGCAGCGCACGGTCGTACACGTCGCCGGCGACCAGCACGGCGTCCACGCGCTCGGCCCGGACCACCGCCACGAGGTGGTCCAGGAAGGCGCGCTGGGCGTCGTGCAGGCTCTCCCGGTGGAACGAACGCCCGAGATGCCAGTCGGAGGTATGCAGCAGTCGCATGGTCCCCGACCCTAACGTCCGTCACCGACAACGCGGCCCGGAACTGGGATCCCGCTCGTTCCACCGGCCTGCCGGGAATCGCTCTGGGTGGATTGTCGGTGACGGTGTGTAGGTTCTCGATCGTCGGTCGCCCGCGGGATTCCGGGGCGGCCGTGAGAGATGCGAGAAGAGAGAGGGAAGCCATGTCCGTTCGGTCCCGGTACATCGAGTTCTCCGGTCCGGTCGGCCCTGCCGGTTCCGACCGGTACCGGGCGGCGGTGCCGACGGGGAGGCGGGGTCTGCCGCGGGTTCGGGTGCACGCCGGGCAGCGCCCGGGCCCGGGCGGGCCGGGGGGTGGCCTGCCCGGCGGCGGTGCCTCGTCGGGTGGTGGGCCTCCGGCCGGGGGTCCTCCGCGCGGGGGCGGGGCGGGCGGGCCCGGCGGGCGTGCGCGTCGCCGGGGTGGCGGCTCGCGGGGCGCGCCGCCCCCGGAGCCGGTGGCCCTCGCGGTGGCCGCCCGGGCCGCCGACTTCGTGGGCCTGGCCCGGTACGGGCTGTTCGGCACCGCCCCCTACCGGGAGTACCTGCGGCGGACGGAGAGCCGGCTCCGAGCGCTGCGCGGGCAGGGGGTGGAGGTGCACCTGCGGGTGTTCGACGCGGCCGACTACGAGGACTACTGCGAGGCGTTCGGCCTCGACCCCGGTGAGGCGGCCGCCCGGGTCGCGTACGCGGCCGATCCGCAGCTGGCCGGGGAGCCCTTCGTGTACGCGGGGGAGCGGCTGGCCGAGTTGCTTCCGGTACTGGTCGACGACCACCGGGCCAGGGTACGGATCTCGGTCGCCGGCGAGGCGCTGCTGGACGCGGTCGGCGACGGCCCGTACGGGCAGCGGCGGCTGGTGGCGGTGATGAGGTTCGTCACCGCCGCCTACCTGGCACTGGCCGGGGGCGCGGGCGAGGGCTGCCACCTGCTGACGCTGCGCTGCCACGGCCCGGAGGACGGCGAAGAGCTCACCGCCGCGGCGGACGTCCGTGTCGAGGGCGGTCGGCTCGTCGGCACGGGGCGGGACGCGGAGGCGTTCTGCGTCACGCTGGCCGCGGGCGTGGCCGCGCGCGGCTCCGGCGCGCTGCTGCTGCACGGCGACCCGGCCGCGTCCGCCGGACCGCAGGTGCGCGGCTGGGCGCTGGCGGGCGGGCGGTTGCGGCCGATGGCCGTCCAGGAGGTGGCCGACTCGCTCACCGACGACGCCGACCGGGGGCTGCCCTTCCCGCCGGGAGCCGTGCCGCTGCCGGGCTTCCCGCTGCCGGACGGCCCGTCGGCGGCGGGGCCGTCCGGGGTCGAGGACGGGGGTGAGCCCCTGGGCTGACCAGCCGGTTCTGGCCCGGGTGTCCACCAAGCGGCGCTGGGGACTGTTCATCGACCGCCTGTTCGGGGAAGATTTCGGGGAAGATCAACAGGAGGAGCGGGCGGTGCCCCATGCCGCCGCTCCCGAAGCTCTGCCCCGAACCGCGTACCGCAGGTCTCCCCGCGCACCGCCGGTCCGGCGAGCCCGACACGGAGAGGGGGACGCATGGGCCGGATCGAGTTCAGCGCGGAGATCGCCGAGCTGCTCGGCAAGGTGCGGCGGCGTCCCACCGCGGGCTGGCCGTGGCGACCGGGGGAGCCGGTGCCCGCCGGGCTGCCGGTGAAGCAGTCGTGGGGGTGGCTGTTCGCCCCCGACGGCCGGGTGCTGACCCTGGTCAACCCCCGGGACGGCATCGTCTCGCTCCCCGGCGGTTCACTGGAACCGGAGGACACCGGCGATCCGGGCTCGGCGCTGGCACGGGAGGCGGCCGAGGAGGCCCAGGCCGTGATCGGCGCGCCCTACTACCTGGGCTACCTCTACGACCGGGTCGGCTCGGCCAACGGCGGGCACGAGTGCGCGCGGGTCCGGATGGCCGCCGCGCTGCGCGCCGTCGGCCCCAGCGCCGCGGACCCGGCCTCGGGCCGGCACTACCGGCGGCTGCTGGTCGCGCCCGGCCTCGCCGTCGAACTGCTCGGCTGGGGCGGGCCCGGGCTGCGTCAGGCCCGGTCGGCGGTGTCCGCCGCCGTCCAGTGGCTGGGTGTGCCCGCCGCCGCCAACGAGACGATCGAGGAACTGCCGGCCGGGGGCGCCGTGGTGTTCCCCGGCACCGCCCACTCGGGCACCGTCTACCCGGCCGGAGGCTGAGCCGGTGACGCTGCCGACGCCGGAACCGCGGGCTGCCGGGCAACCGGCCGCGTCGTCGTCCCCGGGCGCGGAGTGGGGCGAGGAACCGGCCGCGCCGTCGCTCCCGGACGGGCAGCCGGACGCGCAACCCGGCACGGCCGGGGACCGGCGCGGGCTGTTCCACCACGTCGAGCTGTGGGTGGACGACCTCGCCACCGCCGAGGCGCAGTGGGCCCCGGTCCTGCTCGCCCTCGGCTGCGAGCCGTTCCAGCACTGGCCAGCCGGCCGCAGCTGGCGCCTCGGCGCCGCGTACCTGGTGATCGAGCAGTCGCCCGCCCTGCTGCCGGGCGGCCACCAGCGCCTGCGCGCCGGGCTCAACCACCTCGCCGTGCACGGCTCACGCGAGGCGGTGGCCGCCGCGCTCTCCGCCGGCTGGACGGTACGTGTCGACACCGGTGAGGCCGCGCACCTGATCGACGGTCAGGGCTTCGAGCTTGAGGTCGTCTACCGTGCCGCGCCCGCCGACCCCTCGGGCGCGACCCCCGGCGCGAACGGCGCGAACGGGGTCTGACCAGCGCGGAAGCGCCCGTGCGGGATCCAATTCACCCCGTCGTTATCAGACTGTTCGTCAATATCCTTGGCATGACCACTTCCCGGGGAAGCTACTGCCTGGTATCACTTCTGTGACCCTCGTCACTCCAGGAGACTTCATGCTGCGCCCCACTCGTGTCATGTCGACTTCCGCCCTCGCGGCGGCCCTCACCCTGACCACCTTCTTCGCCGCCTCGTCAGCCGGCGCGGCCACCGTCAACTACGTCGCGCTGGGGGACTCGTACTCCGCCGGCGTCGGCGCCGGCGGCTACACCAGCGAGAGCGGAAGCTGCAAGCGGAGCACCAACGCGTACCCCTACCTCTGGAAGAACGCGCACTCCCCGTCCTCCTTCTCCTTCGTGGCCTGCTCCGGTGCCAAAACCGGTGACGTGCTCAACAACCAGCTGTCGGCGCTGACCTCCGGCACCACGCTGGTCAGCATCAGCATCGGCGGCAACGACGCGGGCTTCGCCGGCACCATGCAGACCTGCGTGCTGGACTCGGAGAGCGCCTGCCTCAGCGCCGTCGCCACCGCGAAGAACTACGCCACCAACACCCTGCCCGCCCAGCTCGACCGGGTGTACTCGGCCATCCACGCCAAGGCCCCCAACGCCCGCGTGGTGGTGCTGGGTTACCCGCACCTGTACAAGATCGGCGGCAGCTGCATCTTCGGCATCGGCGACACCAAGCGCGCCGCCATCAACAGCGCGGCCGACGCGCTCGACGGCGTCCTCGCCAAGCGCGCCGCCAACGCCGGGTTCGCCTTCGGCGACGTCCGCAGCATCTTCACCGAGCACGAGATCTGCGGCTCCAGCACCACCTGGCTGAACAGCACCACCCTCCCCGTCGACGAGAGCTACCACCCCAAGGCCTCCGGCCAGTCCGGCGGCTACCTGCCCGTCTTCTCCGCGCAGGTGTAGCACCCCCGCTCCGCCGGTCCTCCCCCTCCCCCCGAAGGGGGCGGGCCGGCGGAGCGTCACCAGGCCCTACGCCCTCGGCCGCGGGTTCGGCGGGAACGGAATCCCGGCGAGGACGGGCAGCAGGGACTCCTCCTCATAGGCCAGATGCGCCTCCAGCTCCGCCGACATCCGCGCCAGCTCGGACCGGAACCGGTCCGGATCGGCCGCCCCGATACCGGTCAGCAGCGCCACCAGGCCGTCCTTGATCCGGGCCACCGCCCGGTGCTCCTCGCCCAGCCGTTCCAGAGTTCCGCGCAGCTGCGGATGGCTCCGGGCCAGAGCCGGGAAGACGGCGCCGTCCTCCCCGGTGTGATGGTGGGCCAGGCCCTCGCAGAAGGCCAGGCAGTGCTGCCGCAACTGGAGCCCCAGGCCCGGCGGGCGGCCGTCCGCCCACCCGGCCTCGAAGTGCGCGTCGGCCTCCTCGCGGACGTACCGCAGCTGCTCCCGCAGCCAGGTGTGGACCTCCAGCAGCTTGTCCGCGAGGCTGCGCACCTCGCGCGGCGGGGCCGTGGAGCCCTCCAGCACCACGACCGGCAACACCCGTGCGGTGTGCGCCTGGTAGTCGCCGTACCCCGGTGCCGCCCGGACCACGGTCTCGAACAGCCGGTCCCGCCGCGCACCCTCGGCCGGTACCGCGATCGCGTCGAACACCTCCGTCCCGAGCTCCACCCGCACCACCGGGCGGGCGAGCAGATTGCGGTACCAGTGCGGGTGCTCCGGCGCCCCGGCCGCCGACGCACGACCAGCAGCAGCCCGTCGGCCCGGACGTACCCGAGCGGCACCGTGTGCGGGCGGCCCGACCTCGCGCCGGTGGTGGTCAGCAACAGCAGGTCACCCCCCTCGAAGGGGCCGCCGACCCGTCCGCCGTCGGCGCGGAATTCCTCGATGATCGCTTCATTGAAAGACATGGGCATACGTGTGTGTGAAGTCTCCGGAAAAGGGGAGCCGAGGCCGCGGACAGAACGGCGCACGCACGCGACGGAACGACAACGAGGCGGGCGCGCGCAGGCACTGCTGCGACCGCTTGCGTCAGATCAGGGGAGCGGAGTGAGAACTCATCGCGCATCGTCCCTCGGTGAAAGGTGCTCGCCCGGTCACCGGCCGGCCCACATCTCTTTGGCCGGCGCCACGCTGCACGCCCCCATTGGAGTCACCCCACCCACCGCCTGTCAACGAGCGTGATCACGCCGGATGGCCGTCCCGTCGGTGGCCCGGGGATTCTCGCGGGGCGCGTGTCGCCCGGGGTTCTCGGCCCGGACACACCAGTGGTCCGCCGGCGGCGAGGGCGGAATGCTGCCGGGCTCCGGGATCACCTCCGCGGCCCGAACGGCCGCGGCCCCGGCCGACGTGGTGTCGGGCCGGGGCCGCGGTAGGGCTTGTTCGGGACCGCTCAGGCGCACTTCGTGGTGCGGTTGGCGAGCGCGACCCCGGTGACCTTGTCGCCGTCCACGGTGAACTCGTACTGCCAGCCCGGCTTGCCCTCGACCGGCAGCTGGAACTTGCTGCTCTTGGCCAACTCCAGGCCCTTGGCGCCGTAGGCCTGCTTGAGCGCGT
Organism: Kitasatospora sp. NPDC092286; assembly: GCF_044755565.1. Taxonomy (NCBI): domain Bacteria; kingdom Bacillati; phylum Actinomycetota; class Actinomycetes; order Kitasatosporales; family Streptomycetaceae; genus Kitasatospora; species Kitasatospora sp. NPDC092286. Next base: position 146,278 of record NZ_JBIVRD010000002.1, read on the forward strand.
CCACGGTCGAACCGGCGCCGATGCCCTCGGCGGTCCGGGCGTCCGCCGGAGCGACCAGCTCGCGCAGTCCGTCGACGCCGAAGGAGACCCGCCCGGCGGTCAGGAACGCCGCGTCCCGGGCCTCGCGGGCCACCATCAGCTGGGCGGTGGACATCGTCGCGTCCGCGATCGTCTTGGCGTCGGCCGCGGAGTTCTTGGCCGAGCCGTACGCGCCCGCGGCGAACTCGGCCGCCTCCTTCGCCGAGGCGTTCGGCGGGAGGGTCGAGCCGGCGGCGGGCTTCTTGAGCGCGTCCGCCTTGGCGTTCAGGTCCTTGTAGGTGGCCTCGGTGGCCGCCTCGGAGGCCATCCGGGCGGCGTCCGGCGCCGGGCCGCCCTTGTAGGCGAAGTCGGTGCAGCCGTCGAGCAGCGACACCGGTGCGGGCTCCAGCGCGCCGGTCGCCAGCGCCGCGTCCTTCGCGATACCCGGCGTCAGGCCGCGGTAGCCGGCGGCGCCGAACGCCACCGGCGTCGGCGTCGCGCTCGCCGGGGCGGTCGCGCTCGCGGCGGCGCCGGTCCGGGCGGCGGCCGCTCCCGTGGCCTTCGAGTCGGCGGCGTCGTCGTTACAGGCCGACGCGCCGGCGACGACCAGCGCGACCGTCAGCCCGGCGCCCGCCAGGCGCCGCAGTGCGGGGTTCTTCCCCAAGTCGATCTCCCCCTTCGTTTCGGAGGACACGGTAGCGAAGCTGCGTGGACGATCCATGCCGGGTTCCGGGCGGGCGCATCCGCCGGTCGGCCAACTCGGCTTTCGGCAAGGGGGATTGGTGGCCGCCCCGCACGCTGCCCCCGGCCCCGGTGAGGGAGATCACATCCGCCGCGCCGGCCCGCGCGCCACCGTTCAGCACTGATCCCGGACGTGGCGGTCGAACTCCTCGATCGCCCAGGTCCTGCCGCCCGCCCAGACCTGGCCGGGGTTCAGGCCGGAGATGTCCAGTGGGGTGAAGCTGAGCCAGGAGTGGGCCGGTTCCGTGGTGCGGACACTGATGTTGTAAGACGTCCCGTCGGTGAGCGGTGGTGGCGTGGTGCCCTCGGCCGACCAGCCGGCCGGCGGCTGGAACAGCGGGAACGAGGTGGCCCCGTGGGCTTTCTGCGGCGTCAAGCTGAGCCGTGAGTCGCTGCGGTGTTCAGAGACGGTGATGAAATCGTAGGCCTCGTCGCCACAGGTCCGCAGCAGCACCACGGGCTGGCCGTTCTCGACGGTGATGCCGGTGATACTCCGCTCCGGTGGGGTGCAGCCGCCCGGCAGCAGCACCGTCACGACCGACCCCAGCCCCCAGTACAGCGTGTGAACTCCCCGATCCCTCATGCGCACGAGTCTCGCCAGGGCGGATCGCGCTTCGGCCACGGAGGGGGCACACCTGGATACCGGAGGCGAGTGCGGCGGGGCCGCGAAATCCCTGATGGCAGGGGGTCGGTGGTCTGTTGAGGCCCGGAGCCGTGGCCGGACACCGCGGTGGGATCCCGGCCGCGCGGAGGGCCCGCGCGGACGACAACCGCGACAGCCAGCTCCTGGGGAGGATCGCCGGGCGCGTCCAGGCACGGATCGAGGAGGTCAGCAGCCCGTGTCCGGGTAGCGGTCCGCCAGGGCCGCGACCGTGCGGGCGACGGCCGCGCGCAGTCCGGGCGGGCCCAGGACCTCGGCCTCCGCGCCGAGTCGGAGCAGGTCGCCGACCGCGACGGACTCCGTCTCGACGGGCAGGTCCGCCTCCACCCAGCCGGCCCCGTCCGGCTGGGAGGCCCCTTCCAGCGCGCGCAGACCCGCCGAGCCGAACTGGGCCGGCAGCAGCTTCTGCGCGAGCGGGGAGAGCCGGACCCGGGCCGTCTGCCGGTGGCAGGCGGCCTCCAGCCGCCGGGACGACTCCTGCCAGTAGGCGGCCAGATCGAAGCCGGCGGGCCGATGGAAGGCGTCCGGCCGTTCGGGGGCGTCCGGCTCCGTCTCCACGGCCAGGAATCGGGAGATCCGGTACGTCCGGACGGTTTCGCCGGCCCGCGCGACCAGATACCAGATGCCGCCCTTGAGGACCAGGCCGAGCGGGTGCAGCTCGCGGTCCACCTCGCCGCGCCAGCGGCGGTAGCGGGTGCGCAGCGGGCGCTGCTCCCAGACGGCTTCGGCGATCTGCGCGAGGTGCGGCACCGGGTCGGCCTCCCGGAACCAGGCGGGCGCGTCCAGGTGGAAGCGGTCCTGGATGTGCCGGGCGCGCCCGGCCAGTTCGGCGGGGAGGGCGGCCTGGAGCTTGAGCTGGGCGGCGGCGAGGTCGGCGCCGAGGCCGAGCTCCCGCGCCGGGCCGGGTGCGCCGGCCAGAAACAGCGACCCGGCCTGGGCATCGGTGAGCCCGGTGAGCCGGGTGCGATAGCCGTCCAGCAGCCGGTAACCGCCCTCGGGGCCGCGGTCGGCGCAGACCGGGACACCGGAGGCGCCGAGGGCCTCGATGTCGCGGTAGACGGTGCGGACCGAAACCTCCAGCTCGCGGGCGAGTTCGGGGGCGGTCATCCGGCCACGGGTCTGGAGCAGCAGGAGGAGGGAGAGGAGCCGGTCGGCGCGCATGGGGCCATTGTGTCGCCCGTACCTGACACGAGGTGTCAGGTACGGGCGGGAAGCTGATCACGCCTCGCCGCACGGATCAGGCCGTGCGGCGGATCGAAAGGAACGCGCATGCCCACGCAGACCAGCGGCCGGTTCACCTTCGCCAACTGGGAGGAGGCCCCGGTCGGCCCGGCCGACGGAACGCCGAGGCTCGCCCATGCCTCCGTCGCCAACAGCTTCACCGGGGGCATCGAAGCGGCCGGTACCACCTGCGAGTACGCCATCGTGTATGTCGGGGAGAGCGTCGGCACGTTCACCGGCATGGAGGTTGTGACGGGTGCCGTCGACGGCCGCAAGGGCTCGTTCGCGCTGGAGGAGCGCGGCACCTTCGACGCGGAGGCCACCCGCTGCACCTTCGAGGTGGTGCCGGGCTCGGGCACGGGCGAACTGGCCGGCCTGCGCGGGACGGGGAGCTTCACCTCCCGCCACGGCACGCCCGCCGTCGAGTACACCTTCGGGTACGAGCTGGGCTGACCGCCCGGCGGTGCCAGCGGCGTCGGCTCAGGGCGTCTCCTCGAGGAGTGCGGCGATGCCGTCGAGGAGGCGTTGCAGGCCGAACTCGAACAGCTCGTCCAGGTCGAAGTCGTACCCGGCCGTGGTGAGCCGCGCGAGTGTGGGGAATCGGCCGGTGGCCAGGATGGCCTGGAACACCGGCTCCTGGGTGTCCAGCCACTCCTCGTTGTTCTGGCCGCTGAGGGCCTCCGCCTCCGCCTCCAGCTCGACGTTGACAGCGGTGCCGCGAACGTAGTTGAACAACGTGAGGTGGGTGGTGAACATCGTCTGCAGGTCCAGACCGCGGCCGTCCAGGGCGGTGAGCACCCACTCGGTGAAGGGCAGTGCGCCGGCGACGGGCTGGGGCCGGGTCACCGACAGGGTCGGCGCGAGCCACGGGTGGCGACGGAACATGTCCCACAGCGTTCGGGCGGCCAGCGTGAGCCGGTCCCGCCAGCTTTCCGGCGGATCGGCGGGGAACGGCCACTGGGAGAGGGTCGCGTCCAGCATCCGCATCAGCAGGTCGTCCTTGTCGGCCACGTGCCGGTACAGCGACATGGTCGCGACCCCGAGATCGGCGGCGACCCGGCGCATGGAGACCGCGGCGACTCCCTCCGCGTCGGCGACCGCGACGGCCGAAGCGACGATCCGCCCGACCGTCAGCGTCTGGTCCGAGCCGCGCTTTCGGTGGGTGGACGATGCCGGGGCGGCGGGTGTGTCCGGGTGCGGCGAGGCCGGGAGCGGGCCGGTGCCCACGGGGCGGCGCCCGGCTTCGACGACTGTGCCGATGCCCGGGACCGCGCGGACCAGGCCCTCGCGGCGGAGCTCGGTGAGCGCCTTTGTCGCGGTCGCCATCGCGACGCCCCACTGCCGGGTGATCTCACGGGTCGAGGGCACCCGGTCGCCCGGTGCGAGCTCGCCCGCCTCGATCCGCTGCCGCAGTTCGGCGACGATCTGGCCGCAGCGTGGCGCTCGCTGTCCGCTCACCGGCGTCCCCTCCGCACTAGTGCACCTGAACGCGCACCACCCTAGTCCCCAGCTCGGTGTTCTCCCCAACCGTGCCCGTCCGGGTGGAGCAGGCGCTCCAGCACTAGTGCACCTAAGGGTCAACTCGCCTTGGTGGCAATGGTTTCCTGGCTTGTCTGATCTCATGTGTACGCCGTACATTCGGCGCTATGGGGAACACCGACGTACTCATCTCCGGCGCCGGCATCGCCGGGCCCGCGCTCGCGTACTGGCTGCGCAGGGCAGGCATCACCGTCACCGTCGTCGAGCGCGCGCCCGCGCCGCGGCCGGGCGGCCAGACCGTGGACCTGCGCGGCGCCGGGCGCACCGTGATGGCGCGTATGGGACTGCTGGAGCAGGCGCGGGCGACCAGCGTCGACCAGCGTGGCATCGCCTTCGTCGACGCCTCCGGCCGGCACACCGCCCGGATGACGGCGGACAGCTTCGGCGGCGAGGGAATCATTTCGGAGATCGAGATACTGCGCGGCGACCTCGGCCGCCTGCTGTACGAGGCGACCCTGCCGGAGACGGAGTACCTGTTCGATGACACCATCACCGCGCTCGACCAGGACGACGACGGCGTCACCGTCGCCTTCGAGAAAGCCGAGCCGCGTCGATACGGCCTGGTCGTCGGGGCGGACGGGCTGCACTCCGCGGTGCGCGCACTGGCCTTCGGCCCGGAGTCGGCGTACGTCCGCCCGCTGAACGTGTACACCGCCTGGTTCACGGCCACCGATGAGCTGGACCTCGACGGCTGGTTCCAGATGTACAACGCACCGGGCGGGCTCGTCGCGTCGGCCCGTCCGGGCCGCCTCCCCGGAGAGATCAAGGCCGGCCTCAGCTTCCGGTCGCCACCGATCGCCTACGACCGCCACGACACCGCCGCGCAGCAGGACATGATGGCCGACCGATTCGCCGGTGCGGGCTGGGAGGTTCCGCGGCTGCTGCGGGCGATGCGCACCGCGCCGGACTTCTTCTTCGACTCCATGGGCCAGGTGCGGCTCGACCACTGGTCTCGCGGCCGGGTGGTGCTGCTCGGTGACGCCGGCTACTGCCCGACGCCGCTCACCGGTCTGGGAACGAGCGTGGCCCTGGTCGGCGCCTACGTGCTGGCCGGCGAGCTCGCCACCGCCGACGGAGACCACCGTGCCGCCTTCCGGAACTACGACCGGGTGATGCGCCCCTATGTCGGCCAGGCCCAGCGACTGCCGCCCGGCGGTGCTTCGGGATACGCGCCCTCCAGCGCGCTCGCCATCCGCTTGCGGGACCTCTCGATGCGCTCGATGAACCGCTGGCCGATGCGGAACCTGCTTGCCGCGCAGTTCGCCAAGGCCGGAGACATCACCCTGCCCGAGTACGGTCACGCACCCGCGCTGTAGTACCCGGCGCGGGCGCGGCCGGGGCGAACGGCCTTCGCCGGGACGGCGCCGCCGTGCTCCTTCGCCCGGGTCGGGCCGGTCGTTCGGTTGCGGCGGTCATCTGCCGTGCGCGTTCGTGGAGTTCCCGGGCGCGCTCCCCTCTTGCTGTGAGGTCTGAGGGCGGCGAGCATTGCGCGGATGCGGTCGTCGGCTAGGCCGGACTGGACGCGTGGGTAGTCTTCGACGGCCAGGTGCCAGGACGCGCAGGCTTCGTCGAGTCTCCCGTTGTGAGATCCCTGCCCTGTGCTACCGGGGCCTGCACTTCAGGTGAGCCAGGGTCACTACTGTGGTGCGGGTGAAGGGCATATGCGCTCACACGGGGGCCTTCGCTGACCGGAGGGAGCCGCCTTCGGCTGGCAGCGGACGCGACGGCAGAGGATCGAGCAGGCCCCGTGAGGCACGACGGACACAGCGATCAGGACGGCGGAAGCCTGATAGGCAGGAATCTGGCCACCTGGCGAGTGCGGCGGGCGGTGAGCGTCGGCGAACTCGCCGAGCGTGCCCGGATCCCGTCCGAGCGCATCGCCCTTCTGGAGAGCGGCCGGAACTGGGTGGACCGCCGCGGTGAGCTGGCCGCCCTGACCGGGGCCCTGCGGCTGGACGCCACCGATCTGACCGGGCAGCCCTACCCCCCGGCCGGCCCCGAGCACGCGGCGGTGCGGGCCGTGGCCTTCGAGCTGCGGCGCGAGATCGCCGGATCCGCAGCGGCGTCCTTGTCCGGGTCGGTGGACGATCTTGACGCCCGTACCTCCTCGGCCTTGGCCGCCGAGGCGGCCGGGGACGAGTACGCGCTGGCGCTTGCCCTGCCGGGCGCGATCCGTCTGGCCGACAGCATCGCCGCGACGGCGCGCTCGGAGGCCGGCCGGGAGCGGGCGGCGGAACTGCGGATGCTGGGACACGTCGCGGCGGCCGGACTGCTGCGGCGCCTGGGCTATCGGGATCTGGCCTGGATGCTGCTGCACACCGCCCGGCCTGGCGGCCCCGAGCCGGTGGAGGTCCTCATTGAGGAGGCCCGGCTGCTGATCGACATGGCCTTGCCGGAGTACGCCCTCGCCCGCCTCCAGCGGGCCAGGGCCGCCGGGGGCGGGCAGGGCCTGCCGCTGGTGGAAGCACTCGCGCACGCCGTCACCGGGCGGCGGGAGACGGCCGATGGGCTGCTTGACCAGGCGGCCGGTCAAGCGGAGGACTCCCGGACGGGCGCGGTGGTCGCGGCCACCCGGGTCGTGGTCGCCGTGGAGAGCGGAGCGGCGCACGAGGTGGTCGAGCATGCCCGGTGCGCGGATCTGGATGCCTTGGAGCCGGCCTGGCGTGCCTCGGTGATGGTGGCCGCCGCCTTGGCTCACGCCCGGCTCGGCCGTCTTGAGGAGACGGCGGCCAACCTCGCCGCGGCCGAGGAGCTGGCGCCGTTGCGGGTGCGTCTGGACTCGTTCGCTCGCGAGCTGCTGGCCGTGCTGCCTGCCCAGACCCACGACCCTGCGTCCGCGGAGACGATCCGGCGAATCGCGGAGCGGGCCGGAGTGCGGTGACGGCACCCGGTTCGGGGAAACCTGTCCCGGCGGACCCCGCGGTCGCCCTACGCTACGGCTTGGTCACCGGAACTGCGAGGGTGGGGTGTGATGAGCGAAGAGCAGGCCCAGCAGATCGGCCAGCGGCTGCGGTTGGCCCGCCGTCAGCGAGGGATGAGCCTGCGGACGCTGGCCGGGCTGTCCGGGCTGTCGGCCGGCTTCCTGTCGATGGTGGAGAACGGCCAGCGGCACCTGGACCGCACCGGGCACATCAACGCCCTGGCCGAGGCCCTGCAGATCGCACCCTCGGAGCTGACCGGCCAGCCCTACGCTCCCGCCGACCCGTCCACCGCGAGCGCGCACGAGGCGATCCCGGCCCTTCGCCTGGCGCTGATGGGCATGAACCTGGGGCTGCCTCCGGACCAGGGGCCGCCGGCCGAGCCGGTCGGCGTGCTGGCCGAGCGGGTCGCCGAGGCCAACCGGCTCTATCACTCCTGCGAGTACGGCCAGGTCGCGGACGTGCTTCCCGGCCTGCTTGGGGATCTGCACGCGGCGGCCGATGCGGCCACCGGTCCGCGGCGGCAGGTGCTGCTGCGGCTGCTGGCGGACGCCTACCACCCGGCCTGCACGCTGCTGCTGAAGAACCTTGGCTACACCGACCTGGCGTTCATCGCAGTCACCCGGGCGGCGGAGGCGATCGCCGAGCTGGACGACCCGATCTACCACGCGCTGTCAGGGTTCTTCCACACCCACGTGCTCATGGCCGCCGGCAGCCCGGCCCAGGCCCTGGCCCGCGCCGGACAGGCCGCTGCCGAGGTCGAGCGGCGCCTGGTGAGCCCGGCCGCGCACGCGCTGCTGGGCGAGCTGCACCTGATCCAGGCGACCTGTCTGACCCAGGATGTCCGCCGCTCGGGCGCCGAGCGGACCCACGAGGTCAACCAGCACCTGGTGGAGGCCGCCAGCCTGGCCGCCCGCACCGGCGAGACCAAGGCATGGCACCTGAACTTCGGGCCGACCAACGTCGGCATCCACCAGGTGAGCCTGAACACCGACCTGGGCCTGCACGGAAAGGCGGTCGCGGCGGGCGGCGGCGTCCGCCCGCAGATCCTGTCCGCCCCAGGCCGGGAGGCGGCCTTCCGCGCGGACCTGGGCCGCTCGCTCGCGCACCTTCGCGGCCGGGACGCCGAGGCCGTCGCCGCGCTGCTGGCCGCCGAGCATGTCGCGCCCCAGCGTATCCACGCCAACGCGCTGGTGCGTGACACCGTCTCCGACCTGCTCGACCGCCAGCTGCCCTCGCATGCCGCCCGGGATCTGCGAGGGCTGGCCCACCGCATGGGCCTGCAGTTCTGAGCTGCACAATTGCCCGGTGGCGACGAACAAGTACGGGGCGGTCTGCGCGGCCGCCGGCTGCCAGACCTACGTTCCGCCCGGCGGCGGAGTGCTCATCCGCGGTGAACGGGGGTGGCTGACCTACTGCCCCGCCGACGGCCCGAGCGGACGGAAGGCCCGCGAGTCCTACGGCGGCCCGAGGGACTCCGAAGACGAGGGCCCGCACGAGCCCGTCGTCGTCTTCCTGCACGACCGCCTGGAGGAGGAACTGGCGGCAGCCGCGGCGGCGGGGATCACTCCCTGGCGGCACTGGCCCCGCCGCAGCCAGCGAGTTGTCGACGGCCACGATGAACTGGTGGTGGAGACCTCGCTGCGGGTCGTCGCCGACCACATCGCCACCTGGGGTCCCTGGCCCGCGATCCTGAACGCCGACAGCCGCTACATGGTCATCAACCTCTTCGAGGAAGCGGAACCGGGACCGGCCCGCGAGGCTCTGCGGGACGCGGTGAGGGCCTTGGCCATGGCCTACCGGGAACACCCCGACTACGACCCGGCCTGGACGCTGCGCGAGCCGTGACGGCCGCCTGGGCGCGTCGAAGTCACACTCGGCCGGGCACGTTCATCCGTACTCGACAGCTAACCCTTTTTGATGCCTGATCAGGGGCTCTCCCATCAGGGAGGGCCCCTGATCGCTGTCCGGGGCGGTGTGTTCACAGCCGTGAACACCGCAGCGTGTTCTCTCGCTTACCTTCGGTGATGCCGGGTTGCCGAGTCACCCCGGAAGGGAGGGGCTGTGATGTCCGCCGACGCGATGATCCACGTCTTCCAGGTCCTGTCGATCGCCGAGCGCGTCCCGCCGGGAGACCAGGAAGGTCCTCGAAGGCTGGGGTCTGGACGACGAGCTGGTGGCCACCTCCTGCCTGAGCGTCAGCGAGCTGGTCACGAACGCCGCCCGGCACGCGGCGGTGATCTCGCCGACCGTGAAGGTCGAACTGAGCACGGATGACACCGAGTTGACGGTTTCCGTCGCGGATGCCCACCCGTTCCGCCCCAAGGCCCTGCCTGCTCCGAACGGTTCGGGCGGCTGGGGACTGGCCCTGGCGAAGGGCCTGGTCGAGGAGGCTCACGGGGGACGACCAGGAGCAGACGAAGCGACAGCTGGAGCGCAGCCCGTAGCCGGTTTCGTGAGGTGTCGGCGGTTTCCCGCAGCCGGCGGCCGACTCTCCGTCGGCCGCCGGTGAGTCACATCAGTCGGGTGCGTCGTTGGCCGTACTGACCGGGGCTGGCGCCCGCATGAGTGGCGGCCGGGTGGGAGGCGTCTCGACTCCGGGTGGCCGGTGGCTCGATCGTGGACAACCGGCTGTCAGAGTTCGCCGGCGATGACGCCGGTGCGGAAGGCGTGCCACTCGGCTTCGGTGAACAGCAGGGCCGGGCGGTCGGGGTTCTTGGAGTCGCGGACAGCGCGGGCGCCACCGGGGAGGACGGCGATCTCGACGCACTCGTGTTCACCCGCACTGGCCGACGACTTCGTCCAGTTGGCGTTGGAGAGGTCGGTGCCGTACAGGTCGGCCTTGGAGGAATCGGTGCTCATGTGCGTGTTCCTTCGTGTAGGCGTGTGACGAGTGCGAGGGAGTCGTCTGTGGAGAGCGCGGTGGCGACGATCCGCTCGTAGGCGGCGGTGTAGCTCTTCACGCCGTGGGCGTCCTCAATGTAGGTCGCGCCGAGCAGGTTCTCCAACACCACGACCCCGGGAAAGCCGATCAGGACGCGCTGTCGTCGGCTGCGCGCGGTGAACTGCGGCAGCCGTGGCCGGCGCTCGATGCGGAGTTTGTATGGCGGATCTTGCCGGATCCGTTCGCGTCCGCGGGGGCGGGAAGTGCCTGGTAGCACCGGTGTTTGACCGGCCCATAGCCGGTTTCGTGAGGTGTCGGCCGCTCCCTACCACCGGCGGCCGACTCTCCGTCGGCCGCCGGTGAGTCACATCAGTCGGGTGCGTCGTTGGCTGTGTTGACCGGGGCTGGCGCCCGCGTGAGTGGCGGCCGGGCGGAGGCGTCTCGACTCAGGGTGGCCGGTGGCTCGATCGTGGACAGCTGGGCGTCAGAGTTCGCCGGCGATGACGCCGGTGCGGAAGGCGTGCCACTCGGTTTCGGTGAACAGGAGGGCCGGGCGGTCGGGGTTCTTGGAGTCGCGCACGGCGCGGGCGCCGTTGGGGAGGACGGCGATCTCGACGCACTCATGCTCGCCCACGCTGGCAGAGGACTTGGTCCAGGCCGCGTTGGAGAGGTCGATGGCGTACAGCTCGGCCTTGGAGGACTCGGCGTTCATGTCCGTTTTCCTTTTTCTAGGTGTGCGATCAGTGCGAGCGAGTCGTCAGGAGACAAAGCTGCAGCAACGATCCGCTCATACGCGGTGGTGTAGCTCTTCACGCCGTGGGCGTCCTCAATGTAGGTCGCGCCGATCAGGTTCTCCAAGACCACAACAGCTGGGACCGGGCCCCGGAATCTGATCAGGCTGAAAGGGCCCGCGCTTCCTGGGTGGGGCGTAGAGCTGAGTGGCATGACTTGGATCGTGACGTTCGGCAGGTTCGAGACATGAAGGAGATTACGTAGCTGCTCGCGCATGATGACAGGCTTTATGGCGAACCGTTGGTGTAGGACAGCTTCGTGGATGATGGCCCACAGGTGCACCGGATTTTCTGAGCGGCTGAGAACGACTTGGCGGGCCTGGCGGACCTCTGCGAGGGAGAGGACTTCCTCAGGGGTGCGGTTGGTGGTTGCGGCGATGGTCTCGCGGGCGTAGGCGACCGTCTGCAGAAGGCCGGGGATCGCTCCAGGGGCATACGCGCGGATACTTTCGGCATCCTCCTCCAGCGAGATGTAGTCCGTGTAGGTCGGGACGAGTACCCCGCGATAGGTCTGCCACCACCCTCGCTTCCCCGCGTCACGGGCGAGACCCTCCAGCGCCGAGCTCACTTCGGTCTCGTGTTGTCCGTAGGCCTTCAGGAGCTGGGTGACCTCGGACGGCCTGATCGACTGGGTGGCGTTCTCGATCTTCGACAGCTTCGGGGCTTTCCAGCCCATCACCTCGGCGGCCTCCTCAAGGGTGAGTCCTGCCTGGTGGCGGAAGTGACGGAGCGTCGAGCCGAGCCTACGGCGACGGACGGTAGGCACCAGGGGTGAGTTCGGCATACGCGCAGTGTTGCACTCCCGGCGCGCGCTGGCGGATGCTTCGCTCTGGTTCACTCCAAAGGAGTCGGTCAAAAATTTGCGACCACGCCTTGACGTCAGGCAAGCTGCTGACTATCGGTAGTTGGCTAGTTACTGTGGTGAAAAGTTAGCTGCTGAGCGGCGGTGTTCAGGGAGTCGGCCCTATGGTGCGACTGGCCTGGGCCGTGCTGGCCTGCTGGCTAGGTGCAAATTTATGACCTTGGGAGCCCTCGTGTCCGAGTTCTCGATCAGCCGTCAAGTCCGTTGGGACGAACTGCCCGAGTCTGTCCGGGGTGCCGTGGGAGCGAGGCTCGACTGTCCCGTCCTTTCGGTGAAGTCTGCTGGGGTGGACTTGGGTTGCGAACTCGCCGTTCGGATCGTGACGGCGGGTGGGGTGTCCGTCTTCGTCAAGGGGGTGCGGGTCGGTGATCCGCGTGCGGAGGGGTTGTGGCGTGAGGCGGCGGTCAACGCGGCCGTCGGATCGTTCTCGCCCGCGCTTCTCTGGCAGGTGGAGGCGGACGGCTGGCGGCTGCTCGGGTTCGAGTACGCCGCGGGTCGCCCTGCCGGGTACGGGCAGGACTCGCGGGATCTGCGGCAGCTGTCCCGGGTGGTCCGGCGGATGGGTCAACTGCGCTGTCCGGATGTTCCGTTGCCGCTGGCCGAGGACCGGTGGGCGGAGTATGTGGACGACCCGGGGCTCCTCGCCCGGTTCGCGGGGGACGTGCTGCTGCACACTGACCTCGCCTGCCGGAACGTCCTGATCCGGGGCGGGCGGACGCGGCTCGTCGGCTGGGGGTCGGCCACCCGGGGTGCCGCGTGGATCGAGGCGGCGTCGTGGGTGCTCCAGTTGATCGCCGTCGGCCGGCATCAGCCCGCGTACGCCGAGGCGTGGGTCTGCGGTATCCCGGCGTGGGAGGAGCTCGACCCCGAGGTGCTGGATGCCTTCGCCCTGGCCAACGTGCGGTGCCGGCAAGGGGATCGGGTCATGGGCGGGGCGGCCCGGAGGTGGTATGCGCACCGTCTCTCCGGGGACCGCCCGATGCTGTGAGGCGCGCCGCCGGTCCCCCCGGGGCTGGCGGCGCGCCCAGGAGTCAGCGCAGGTAGGAGGCCAGGCCCGCCGGCTTGAGGCCGGCCGCGTCGGCTGCCGCCAGGGCGCGCTGGAGGTCGGTGGCCAGGGTGTCGGTCCAGTGCATCAGGACGATGTCGCCGGGCTGCAAGGGGCCCTCGTGCCAGACGTTGGAAGCGCCCCAGCTGAAGTCGGCGTCGGCGGTCAGGACGGTGCGCATGCCGCAGTTGGCGGCGGCCTGGAGGGTGTCGGCGTTCCAGGTGAAGTAGGGCGGGCGGAAGACGGTGGGGGCGGTGCCGAAGGTGCGGGTCAGGGAGTCGCGGGCGTCGCAGATCTCGACCTGCTGCTCGGCGGGGGAGAGCGTGGTGAGGTCCGGGTGGGAGACGCTGTGGTCCTGGATGGACGAACCGGGCACGGCGGTGACCCGCTGGAAGAAGCCGGGGTCGGCGGCGGCCGGCATCGGCAGCGGGAAGGCGGTGATCGGCAGCTTGTGGTCGGCGATGAACTGCTCCGCCTCAGGGGTGCGCTGCCAGCCGTCGTCCACGGTGAAGAAGACGACCTTGTCCTTGGTCGGGACGGACGGGGTGGCCGTCGCCGGGGCGGGGGCCGGGCCGTCCACCCGGACGTCGTCGACGGAGAACGGGCCCTGCTGGTACCAGCCGTGGACGTACAGCCGGACGGTGCGCGCGGTGGGGCCGGTGGTGAAACGGGTGGTCAGCTGCTGCCAGCCGCCGTTGGTGTTCTCCGTCCAGGCGGGGGCGACGTCGCGGCCGGTGCCGGTGGCGCCCAGGTAGACGAACTTGCCGCGTACCCAAGCCGAGGCGGTGTACGTGGTGTTGGGCTGGACGGAGACGGTCTGGGCGCACTCGCCGGTGGAGTTGTCGCCCGCCGGGGTGACGGTGAGCGCGGAGCCGCCGGAGTGCGGGGCGGCGGTGGTGGCCGCGGCCTCGGCGGGGCCGCCGGCGCAGCTCCAGCCGGGGACGCTGCCCCAGTCGGCGAGCGAGGAGGCGGGGATCTCGAAGCCGGGGTTGGTGGCCAGGTTGACGGTGGGAGCGGCGGGGGCGGTGGGGCTGGTGGGGTCGGTGTCGGCGGACGCCGGGGAGGCGAGGCCGCAGACGGTGAGCGCGGCGCACGCGGCGAGCGCGGACAGGCGCGAGGACATGGACAAGTGGGGACTCCTGCGTGGGGGAAACGCACCCGTGGGGAGGGCGCGTCGGAACGGGTTGGGGCGCTCCCCGAGGGGCGGGAGCCGTTGGCGTGCCGCACTCAGACCGAGGCAAAACAATGGACTGGACCACTCGGATCGTCAAGGGAGCGGCAGGTCGAACGATCGCCGTACGGCCGACGACAAAGGGGACAAGACGAACCGTCAGGGGACGTACAGTTCCTCGATGTCCTGGCGGTGGAACTCCGTGATCACCGTTCGCCGCAGCTTCAGCGAGGGCGTGACCAGCCCCTGGGCCTGGCTGAACTCCCTTGGCAGCAGCCGGAACGCGCGGATCGACTCGGCCCGGGAGACCGCGGTGTTCGCCGCCGCCACCGCCCGCTGGATCTCGGCGTGCAGTTCCTCGTCGGCGAGCACCGCCCAGGTGTCCAGCTGCCCGCGCCCGTGACTCTTCAGCCAGTGCGCGAGCGCCGTCGGGTCGAGCGTGATCAGCGCGGCCACGTACGGGCGGTCGTCGCCGACCACCAGGCACTGGGAGACCAGCGGATGCGCCTGGACCCGCTGCTCCAGGGCGGCGGGGGCGAGGTTCTTGCCGCTGCTGGTGACGATCAGGTCCTTCTTGCGGCCGGTGATGGAGAGGTAGCCGCCCTCGTCCAGGGAGCCGAGGTCGCCGGTGCCGAACCAGCCGTCGTGCAGCGATTCGGCCGTGCAGCGCGGGTGGTTGAGGTATCCGCCGAAGACGCTGCCGCCGCGCACCCACACCTCGCCGTCGTCGGCGATGGCCACCGAGGCGCCGGGCAGCGGGTGGCCGACCGTACCGAGCTTCTGCCGCCCGGCCGGGTTGGCGGTGATCGCGGCCGTGGTCTCGGTCAGGCCGTAGCCCTCGTAGATGTTGAGGCCGATGCCGGTGAAGAAGAGGCCGAGCTCCCGCCGGAGCGTCGAGCCGCCGCACACCATGGTGCGCACCCGTCCGCCGAGCACGGACCGCAGCCGCTGGTAGACGGTCCGCTCGTACGCCAGGTGCCGTAACCGCAGTTTGGGGCCCGGGCCGGGGCCGTGGCCGAACGCGCGGCGCTCCCGGGCGGCGGCCCAGTCGACGGCCACCTGCCGGGCCTGCTCGAAGAGTTCGCCCCGCCCGGCCCGCTCGGCGGAGCGCCGGGCCTGCTGGAAGATCTTGTCGAAGATGTAGGGCACGGCGTGCAGGAACGTGGGCCGGTAGGAGGCGAGGGCGGGTAACAGGACGTCGGTGGAGACCTCGGGGAGGTGGCCGAGCCGGAACCCGCCGCGCATCGCCGCGACCTGCACGGCCCGGGCGTAGACGTGTGCCAGCGGGAGGAAGAGCAGGGTGGACGGCTGGCCGCCGCCGGTGTCCTGGAAGACGTCGGCCCAGCCGCCGATCAGGCTGTCGGCCTCGGCGGTCAGGTTGGCGTGGGTGATCAGGCAGCCCTTGGGCGGGCCGGTGGTGCCGGAGGTGTAGACGATGGTGGCGATGTTCTCGGCGGCGACGCCGAGCCGTTGGCGGTGGACCAGCGAGTCGGGCACCCCGCGCCCGTCCTCGGTGATCGCGGTGACGCAGTCGCGGTCCAGCTGCCAGATGCCGGTCAGGTCCGGCAGCGCGTCACAGACCGCGCCGATCGTCATGGCGTGGTCCTCGTCCTCGACCACGCAGGCCACCGCCTGGGTCTCGGCGAGGATCCAGCGGACCTGCTCGGCCGCCGAGGTGGGGTAGATCGGGACGGGGATCGCGCCGATCGACCACAGCGCGTAGTCGAACAGCGTCCACTCGTAGCGGGTGCGGGACATCAGGGCGACCCGGTCGCCGTACCGCACGCCCCGGGTCAGCAGGCCCTTGGCGAGCGCCAGCACCTCGTCACGGAAGGCCAGCGCGGTGACCTCGCGCCACTCCTGCGAGCCCTCGTCCTGGCGGGCCAGCTGGACCAGTTCGGGCGTGCGTTCGGCGGTGTCGTACAGCGAGTCGGCCAGTCCGCCGGCGGCCGGGGGCCGGTCCAGGGCGGGGGTGGTGAACTCGCGCACATCGCCCCCGATCCTGTTGCGGCCCTGCCTGCCGGGCCCGTGGGGCGTCCGGATCGGCGGCGCGCTGGACGGTCGGGCAGGTGCAGCGAAACTATCGGATTGCTCTGCCACTGCCCAGGGTTGTGACCGTGACGCGACGAGATCGGCACCGGCGCGTGGGGAAAGTGCCGCCGGGGGGAGCGGTCCGGGCAGGGCGCGTGATGGGTGAATCCGGGATGTCGGGGATGATTCGGACATGATCAGGGCGGGGGTGCGAAGAGTGGGCATTCGACCCTCGAACGAGTGGTCAGGGCGTAGTAGGCTCTCGCAGACCTGCGACCGGGGCCCTCCCGGCCGGGCCCGATCCGACGTCCACGACCCGCCCACGACCCGTCCGCGAACCGACCTCCAGCCGGCCTCCAGCCGACCGCGATCTCACTGCGATCTCGCCGCGATCCGACTGTGATCCGGCCGAGATCCTGACACACAGCCGACCCGCAGCCACCCCCCCAGCCGACCGTCAGCCGACCTCCGTCCGGGCTCCCGAAGCCTCGAACCGCTCCCCGTCCGCGCCTGGCACTTCCCGACCGAGGACTCCATGCGTCTGCGCAGCAGCTCGATCCGCGCGAAGATCATCGCGCTGCTCCTGGTGCCCATCGTCGCGCTCACCGCCCTGTGGGTGTACGCGACGCTCGCCACCACCGGAGACGTCTGGACCCAGCTGGAGGTCAGCAGTACGTACAAGGAGTTCGGGACGCCGGTCGACCGGTACGCCGACGACCTGCAGAACGAACGCCGCGCCGCCGTCCAGCGGCTGGCGGACCCCGGCTCGCGGGCCGCCCGGGACGCCTTCGAGCAGGCCCAGGCGGTCACCGACCGTGACCTCGCCGTCCTGCGGGTCAAGAAGGACAGCGGCGCGGCCGGCCGGCTGGACGCGGCCCAGCGCGGCCGCTATGTGCAGATCCTCGCCGCCGCCGACCAACTCGCCCCGCTGCGCGGCCAGATCAACCGTACGGCGCTCAACTGGGAGTTCGCGCTCGGTCAGTACAGCGACCTGATCAAGCCCACCTTCGGCTTCCGGTCCGCCTACGTCGCCCGCCAGAGCGGCCAACTGCCCCGCCAGGGAACGATCCTGAACGAACTGGTGCGCGCCCGCGAGTACCTCGCGCAGGAGGACGCGGCGATGGAGGGGCTGCGCACCACCACCGGCCGGGTCACCGCCGAGCAGTACCAGGTGGCGCTGGACGCCCTGCACAACCAGCAGGCCCTGTTCACCGTCTACATCGCCGAGCTGGACCCGGTCGACCAGGCCGACTACATCGCGCTGCGCGGCGGCGAGGCGTGGGCCGCGCTGGCCCGTGCCGAGGCCGACTTCGTGGGCGCCGGCGGCCCGGACCGGGTGGTCCGGGCGATCGGCGGCGACTCCTGGCGGGAGACCGCCGAGCGGGCGCTGGACGACCTCGCCGCGATCAACTCCCGGCTGGCCGGCAGCCTCGGCGACCGCGAACGCTCGTACGCGATCGGGCTGCTCTGGCGCGGCGGCATCGCCGGTGCGATCGGCCTGGTCGCGGTGGTGCTCTCGATCATGATCTCGTACCGGATCGGCCGCGGCATGGTTCGCGAGCTGATCGGCCTGCGCAACGCGGCGAACGAACTGGCCGGTACCCGGCTGCCCTCGGTGATGCTGCGGCTGCGGCGTGGCGAGGCGGTGGACGTCGCGGCCGAGGCGCCGGAGCTGCAGTTCGGGCCGGCCGAGGTCGGGCAGGTCGGACGGGCGATCAACGCGGTGCAGCGGGCCGCCGTCGAGGCCGCGGTCGAGCAGGCCGAACTGCGGCGCGGCGTCGCGGCGGTCTTCGTCAACCTGGCCCGGCGCAGCCAGGTGCTGCTGCACCGCCAGCTGACCCTGCTGGACACCATGGAGCGCCGCACCGAGGACCCGGCGGAGCTGGAGGACCTGTTCAAGGTCGACCACCTCACCACCCGGATGAGGCGGCACGCCGAGGGCCTGATCATCCTGGCGGGCGGGTCGCCGGGGCGTGCCTGGCGCAAGCCGGTGCGGATGGTGGACGTGGTGCGCGCCGCCGTCGGCGAGGTGGAGGACTACGCCCGGGTGACCGTCCGGCCGTTCCCCGGCACCGGGCTGCTCGGTAGCGCGGTCGCGGACGTCACCCACCTGGTCGCCGAACTCGTCGAGAACGCGGCGGTGTTCTCCCCGCCGAGCACCCAGGTCACCGTCCAGGGCGAGGTGGTGGCGCACGGCTTCGCGCTGGAGATCGACGACCGGGGGCTCGGACTGAGCGAGCAGGCACTCGGCGAGATCAACGAACGGCTCGCGGTGGAGCAGGAGTTCGACCTCGCGGACACCGACCGGCTGGGGCTGTTCGTGGTCAGCCGGCTGGCCCGGCGGCACGGCATCCGGGTCCATCTGCGGCCCTCGCCGTACGGGGGGACCACCGCGGTGGTGCTGATCCCGCGCGAGCTGCTGGCGGAGGCGCCGGACGGACTGCCCGAACCCCCTGCCGCCGCGTCGGCCGTGTCCGCCGCGTCCGCCGTCGGCGGCAGGGCCAGGCCCGCCCAGGCCAGGCCCGCCCAGGCCAGGCCCGCCCAGGCCAGGCCCGCCCAGGCCAGGCCCGCCCAGGCCAGGCCCGCCCAGGCCCGGCGGGGCCAGCGGGACCTGGTCGCCGTGCCCGCGCTGGGCGGCGAGGGCGGTGGCCTCGGCGAGGCCGGCGGATCCGGTGGCCTCGGCGATTTCGGTGATTCAGGTGATTCCGGCGATTTCGGTGCGGAGGGCGCCGATGGTGCCCGGGGCGGCGGCCGTGCGGCCGAGGCGGCGCAGGGCGGGCGGCACCGGGGGAGTGGCGGGCCGCGTCCGTCGGCGCCCGAACCGACCCGGACGCCGGGCGGTCTGCCGCGCCGGGCGCGGGTCAAGGGCGGGCCGGTGCTGGTGCCCGCGCCGAACGGTGAGACCGTGTCCGGCACCGGCCGGCACCGCCGGACGGGTGTGCCGCAGGCGGGCTCCGGTCCTGCTGACGTCGGTCCTGCCGACGCCGGCCCGGTGGACCCCGGTGTCGTGGGCTCCCGACCAGCGGACTCCGGCCCCGCCGACCGGCGGCCCGCCGACGGTGCCCTGCCGCGCCGCATCCGGCAGGCCAACCTCGCCCCGCAGCTCAAGGAACGTGCCGGACAGGAGGCCGAGCGGGCCGCGGGCGGTGCCGAATCCGCCCGCGAGCGCTCGCCGGAAGAGGCGCGGGCGACCTTCGCCTCCTTCCAGCGCGGTTTCACCCGAGGCCGCGGTACGGGCACCCCGCCTGCCTCGGGCACGCCGGCCGCATCGTCCCGATCGTCCGTCCGGCCCGCCGCCGTACCCACCTGGAGCCCGCCCGACCCGGCCCGCCGGGCGATCTCCCCGGCGCCCGCGCCGGCCGCTCTGCCCGCGCCGTCCGGCGGCGCGTCGGCCCCCCTGGCGCGCCGCGTACCACCCGCACCGCCGGCACGATTCGCACCACCTGTACTACCCGCACCACCCGCACCACCCGCTCCAGCGGAAGGAACAGATTCATGACCACTTCGACGCAGCCGTCCGGGGACCTCAACTGGCTTCTGGACGACCTGGTGGGGCGCGTCGCGGCCCTGCGGCACGCGGTGATCCTGTCCAGCGACGGACTGGCCACCGGGGCGTCCCGCGACCTCGACCGCGAGGACGCCGAGCACCTGGCCGCCGTCGCGGCCGGCTTCCACAGCCTGGCCAAGGGCGCCGGCGGGCACTTCAAGGTCGGCGGCGTCCGGCAGACCATGGTCGAGCTGGACGAGGCGTTCCTCTTCATCACCGCCGCCGGCGACGGCAGCTGCCTGGCCGTGCTCAGCGAGGCCGAGGCGGACATCGGCCAGATCGCCTACGAGATGGCCCTGCTGGTCAAGCGGGTCGGTGAGCACCTGGCCGCCGAGCCGCGCACCGAGACCGCCCCGCCGGGGAGATGAGCGGTCCGATGGCGGAGGACGAGCCGAGGCGGGAGCGGGACGACCCGGGCGGGGACGAGCCCGAGGTCGACCTGTTCCGGCCGCGCACCCCGGTCGACGAGCGCTGGTTCGACGACGACGCCGGCCCGGTGGTGCGCCTGTACTCGATGACCCGGGGCCGTACCCGACCGGTCGAGGACGGCCTGTTCGACCTGATCTCGCTGATCACCGCCGTCGAGCCCGGACCCGGCTCGGGGGCCGTGCCCGCGCACGTGCTCGACCCGGAGCACCAGACCATCCTGGCCTGGTGCCGCCGGGAGCCGCTGTCCGTCGCCGAGCTGGGCTCCTACACCGACCTGCCGGTCAGTGTGGTCCGGGTGCTGCTCGGCGACCTCTACGACGCCGAGCTGATCAGCGTCACCCGACCCGTTCCGCTCGCCGAGCTGCCGGACGAGCGCCTGCTGCGAGACGTGATCAATGGACTCCGTGCGCTCTGACGCCGCTGCTTCCGCCGCCTTTTCCGGTCCCGGTCCCGGTGCCGCCGGTAGTACCGGTGCCGCCGTTCCCGCCGGCCCGGGGGCCAACGATCCGCGCTGGCGCGGCGGACCGGCCGTCGCCGTGAAGATCCTCGTCGCGGGCGGGTTCGGCGCGGGCAAGACGACGCTGGTCGGCTCGGTCAGCGAGATCCGCCCGCTGCGCACCGAGGAGGAGCTCAGCGAGCTGGGCCGCCCGGTGGACGACACCGCGGGTGTCGAGGCCAAGCGGACCACCACGGTGGCGATGGACTTCGGCCGGATCGACCTGCGGCCCGGGCTCGCTCTCTACCTGTTCGGCACCCCCGGCCAGGACCGGTTCTGGTTCGTCTGGGACGAGCTGGCGCGCGGCTCGCTCGGCGCGGTGGTGCTGGCCGACACCCGGCGGCTGGCGGACTGCTTCCCGTCGGTGGACTTCTTCGAGCAGCGCGGCATCCCCTTCGTGGTCGCGGTGAACTGTTTCGACGGTACCGAGGTGTTCTCCCCCGAGGAGGTCCGCGACGCGCTCGACCTCGACGCGGACATCCCGGTGCTGCTCTGCGACGCCCGGCGCCGCGAGGACGGCAAGGAGCTGCTGGTCACGCTGGTCGAGCACGCCGCCGTACGCCGCCGAGGGGCGTCGGCGGGAGCCTGAGCCGACCGCGCCGTCTCATTCGGCCGTCCGAATCCCGGACGTCCGGCGCATGGAAGGTTGCCTTGACCGGCGCGGCGTGGAAGGCTCAGTGGGCGGAAGCCGTCCGGCCCTGCCGCCGGGACGTACCGAGACCGTGGGGGAGGGCAGCACCGTGACCGTCGACCACCGGCGTGCCGTCACCGTGCCCACCCCCGTCACGCCGACGCTGACGATCCGCCGGTACATCGACCACGCGCTCATCTGCAGCGCCTGCTGTCGGTGACCGGTCAGCCCGCCCTCGGTCCGTCGACAGCCCGCCGGGTCGACCGGGCCATCCCTTCCCGACGTTCCTGACGTTCCGTCAACTCGTCGACCCGGCCGTACCGGACACCCCGTCCGGCGCGCCGCACCTGCCCCGGCCCGCTTCGCGGAGAGCACCAGTGAACCTCGCCTGCCCCAGCTCCAGCCCTGCCGCCGCTACCGTCCGCGTGACGGGGGCGACACTCCCGGTGCGCTGCAACGGTCCGTTCACATGGTTGAATACGTGCATGAACAACGTCGTGGACAGCAGCCGAGGTCACTCCGACCTCGAGCCGTTCTGGCCGTCCCGGCAGCCGCACCTGTTCGACCAGACGTGTCCGGGTTCGCCCAGCGCGTCCCGGCTCTCCGCCCGCTGACCTCAAATCAGCCCCCGGCAGTTCGCCCGGTCGACGCGCAGACGACTCCACCCCGTCCGTCACGCGCGAAATGAGCGGCACCATGTCTTCTTCCTCCACGGCCACCCTTCCCCTGCCCGCCGCGACCCCGCACCTGCGCGCGGTCCGCTCCCTCCCCCCGACCGCCGAACGATGGCACGGCGGGTCCGCCCCGCAGCGCCCGGCGGCCGTTCCCCAGCACCCCGGCGCCTCCGCGCACCCCGGTGCCTCGCAGCACCCGTCCGCCGTCCAGGCCCCGCAGACCGCCCCGGCTCCGCAGGCGCCGCAGGCCCTGCTCGCCGCGCTGCCGGAGGGGGCCACCGTCGTCGCCGCGCTCCCGCAGGGCGCGTTGCCGCAGGCTCTGCTCGCCCAGTACGGCGCGCAGTTCGGCACGCAGTTCGGCGGCGCGACCGGGCACCCGATGGTCGGGTACCTGGTGCTCGTGCCCGCGGAGAACCCGCTTGTGGCGGCCCCGGCCCCGGTCACGGCTCCCGCCGTCGTCCAGACTCCGCCCGTCGGGCCGACCGGAGCCGCGGCGGCCGCCGCCGTCTCCGGACCCGCCGCGGTCCGGCCGGTCCGGCCCGCCGGCCGGGGCATCGCCGTCGACGTGGAGCGCCGCAACGCCTATGTCGACGGACGGCTGCTCGATCTCACCTACCTCGAGTTCGAGCTGCTGGCCCACCTGACCGAGCACCCGCAGCGGGTGCACACCCGCGATCACCTGGTCTCCGCCGTCTGGGGCTACGGCCACGTCGGCGACGGCCGCACGGTGGACGTGCACGTGGCCCGGCTGCGCCGCAAGCTCGGATCGGCCTACCGGGACAGCATCGTGACGGTCCGTCGGGTCGGCTACAAGTACACCCCGGTGGCGTGAACCGCCGCTGAACCAGGCCGGGCGGGCCGCTCGTCCATCGCGGACGTCAGGCCCGCCCGGCCCCGTTGACGGCACGTCAGGGATATTCGCTCGACGGGCGGCCGGTCACGCCCGCTGGTCGGGCGGCAGCAGCAGGACGGCCAGTGCGCTCGCGCAGGTCCGCGCGTGCCCGAGGAACCAGTCCAGTCGGTCGTCCGTCAGGTGGGCCGGTGTCGAGCGCACGGCCAGGGCGAACCGGGCCTGCCCGGAGCGGTCCAGGACCGGGACGGCCGCGGTGCGCACCCCGGCGGCCGACTCGCCGTCGTTGAGTGCGAAGCCGGCTATTCGGACCTTCGCCAACTCCTCGGCCAGCCGCTCCGGTTCGGTGATGGTCCGGTCGGTGAACGGGTGCAGCGGGCCGAGCGCCGCCGCGCCCGCGTCCCCCGGGCGCGGCCAGGCGAGCAGCACCTTTCCGAGCGCGGTGGAGTGCAGCGGCCGGCGCAGCCCGAGCCCGGTGTCCGGGCGGACCGAGGCGCCGACCAGGATCACCGCGTGCGACCCGCTGCGGATCGCCAGGTCCGCGGTGGCGCCGGTGCGCTTGGCGAGCAGGTCCAGTTCCGGCGCGGCCAGGTGCAGTCCCCGCTGGTGGAAGCTGAGTTGGCCGAGTTCGGCGACGGCCGGGCCGAGCCGGTACCGGGCGGTCTGCTCGTCCTGTTCCAGGAAGCCGGCGCTGACCAGCGTCCGGGCCAGCCGGTGCGCGGTGGAGACCGACAGGCCCATCCGGCGGGCCAGGTCCGAGGCGCTCAGGTCGGGGCCGTTGTCGTGGAAACAGTGCAGCAGCCCGAGGGCCCGCTGGACGGCCTGCGCACCGGCCGGCGGGCTCTGGACGGCGGTGGCGGCCTCGGCCATGGCACCTCGCGTTCTGTCCGACGCTCCGGCTGGTTCACCGAAGTCACTTCCAGACTATGGCAGCCAGTGCTTCGGGATTGTGTCGGCGGCGTTGCAATGGAATGGCGTTCATGAACAAGTGATCCCACCATGTGGCAAAGGCTTGCTTCGTGCTCCCTTGCCGTGGAACGCTCGGCACATCGCCACCGAGCAGGACCGAGCAAGGCCGAGTGGTGTCGAGCAACACCGAACAGCACCAAGCAGTACCGGGCAGTACCGAACAGCACCAAGCATTACCGAGCAGGACCACAGGAACCACCGAACCCGCAGGAAGGAGCAGCGCCGTGACGACCCACCGGTGCCCCGCCCCCTGCGCCTGTTGTCGCTGACGCCTCCCCGCGCCTCCCGCACTCCCTGAAGCTCCACGCCCTGTGTCGCGCCCAGCCGCGCCCGCGCACTCCCCGTTGCAGAGGAACCCCACCACCGTGCCCAGTCACGCCCCCAGCGCCCAGGCGACCTCCGAAGCCGCCCCGGACACCCTCTGGTTCACTCGCTGCCCCGTCCCCACCGCCACCGGCATCGCCGCCGACCAGGGGTGGCTCGCCAAGGAGTTCGCCGCCGACGGCATCACCGTCCGCTCGCTCCAGGACGCGCCGCCGGAGGTGGCCGCCGACCACCACTACACCCACGCCCTCACCGGCCTGTTCCGCGAGGGCGGCAACGTCCCGGCGCTCTGGGCCCGTTCGCGCGGTGAGCAGACCCGGCTGATCGGCCTCACCTGGATCGAGGAACGCCAGGTCGTCCTGGTCCGGGCCGGCAGCGGCATCACCACTCCCGGGCAGTTGCGCGGTCTGCGTCTGGCCGTCCCACGTCATGGGATCGGTATCGACTTCTGGCGGGCGATGGCCCTGGCCGGGCTGCACGGCGCCCTCTCGCTCGCCGGACTCACCCTGGACGAAGCCGAGTTGGTCGATGTGCCGGCCGCCCCCGGAGGTGGCCAGTGGGCCGCCGAACTCGCCGCGCTGCGTGACGGTGTGGTGGACGCGGTCTACGTCAAGGGTGCGCTCGCCGTCGAGGCCGCCCGCCGGTTCGGCGCCGAGGTCGCCGTCGAGCTGGACACCGCGCCGGACCGCCGCACCCGGGTGAACAACGGCACGCCCCGCCCGGTGACCGTCCACCAGCGTCTGCTGGACGACCACCCCGACCTGGTGGTCCGGTTCCTCGCCGTCCTGCTGGACGCCGCCGACTGGGCCGTCGACAACCCCGCCGAGGTGGTCCGGATCCTCCAGGCCGAGACCGGCGCCGGAGCCGAGGGCGTCACCGGGGCGTACGCGGCGGGCAGCCACCGCACCCTGCATCTCGACCTCTCCGAGGAGCGCCTCGGTCTGCTGGAGCAGCAGGAGCGCTTCCTGCGCGGCCAGGGCTTCCTCGACGCGGCCGTCGACATCCGTGCCTGGACCGACCCCGAGCCGCTGCGTGCGGCCCGCGAGCTGCTCGACCGTCGCCGCGCGGCTGTGCGCGACTGACGGGCGGCAGGGAACAGAAAACAGAAAACAGGAAACAGATGACGGATAACAGATTTCGTTTTCTGTTACCCGTCACCTGTCGCCCGCCCGCCCGCCCGCTCGCCGCCCGCCCACCCCTCCGCCACCGCCCGTCATCAGCAGCCCCCGACCAGCTGCCGATCCATCAGGAGTTGACCCGTGAAGACCCCCCGCCTCGCCCTCGCTGCCACCGCGCTGCTCGCCACCACCGCCCTGGCCGCCTGCGGCTCGTCCGCCGACGGGGCCAAGGCCTCCGCCGACGGCGGGGGCAAGGCCGAGGTGGTCCTGCGACTGCCCGACCCGGGCAACAACGGCTTCCTCGCCCTCGGCAAGAAGGACGGCTCGCTGGACCGGGCCCTGGCCGCCGTCCACGCCAAGGTCTCCTGGACCGGCAGCGCCGGCCCGTTCGCCCCCGCCGCCCAGGCGCTCTCCGCCGACCAGCTGGACGTCGCGCTGGGCTCGATCACCTCGGCCGTCGCCGCGCTCGCCCAGAAGCCCGGCTTCAAGCTGTTCGCCCAGACCGCCCCCGACGGCGTCGGCGAGGGGATCCTGGTGAAGAACGACTCGCCCATCAAGTCCGTCCAGGACCTGGTCGGCCGGAAGGTCGCCGTCTCCCAGGGCGGCACCAGCGAGTACCTGCTGCTCAAGGCGCTGGAGAAGAACAACATCCCGGCCGACAAGGTCGAGCGCGTCTACCTGCGCGCCGACCAGACCTCGGGCGTCTTCAACTCCGGCCAGGTGGACGCCTGGGCCACCTGGAACACCTTCTCCACCCCGTCGATCGCCAACTCCGGCGCGCACTTCCTGGTCAACGGCAAGGAGGTGGGCTCCGACAACTACGCGGTCTGGGCGGTGCGCAACGGCTTCGCCGAGAAGCACCCCGACGTGGTCAAGGCCTTCTACACCTACCTGCACGAGAACGGCCTCAAGGAGAAGGCCGACCCGGCCGCCTACCTCAACGTCTTCACCGACTCCGGACCGACCGCCGTCACCCCGGCCGAGAAGGACATCGCGGTCAACATCGGCAAGCAGGGCGCGACCGCCGACGTGATCGCCGACGCCGACATCGCCCGCTTCGGCACCGTCGCCCAGTTCTTCGCCGACCAGAAGGTCACCAAGCAGCCGGTCGACGTCAAGCCGTACCTGATCGACATCAGCAAGATCGCGGACGGTGCCAAGTGAGCCCTGCCCCCTCGACAGCGGCAACACCAGCGGCAACACCGGCCGCAACGACACCGGCAGAGGCGGCACCGGTGGCCGCCGGTGGCCACACCCCCGCCGACACCGCGGCCGCCCTCGAAGCCGGCCTGGTCGCCCCCCGGACCAGGCTGCCCGCGCCCCGCCCGCGCGCCCTCGCCGTGATCCTGCGTACCATCGGCCCGCTCGCCCTGCTCGGCGGCTGGGCCCTGGCCTCCGCCACCGGCGTGCTCACCCAGGACGTGCTCGCCTCGCCCGCCCAGGTCGCCGAGGCGGTCGGCGAGCTCTGGGGCAACGGCCAGCTCACCGACGCCCTCGCGGTCTCGCTCACCCGGGCCGGCCTCGGCCTGGTCTTCGGAGCCGCCACCGGTCTGGTGCTGGGCGTGGTCACCGGGTTCTTCCGGCTCGGCGACGAACTGCTGGACTCCGCCGTCCAGGTCCTGCGGACCGTGCCCTTCCTCGCCCTGGTGCCGCTCTTCATGGTCTGGTTCGGCATCACCGAGACGGCGAAGATCGCCCTGATCGGTGTCGCCACCAGCTTCCCGATGTACGTCTCCACCTCCGGCGGCGTTCGCAACACCGACCGCAAACTGATCGAGGCGATGCGCAGCTTCGGCCTCGGCCGCTGGGCGATCGTCCGTACGGTCGTGCTGCCCGGCGCGCTGCCCTCGCTGCTCTCCGGCCTGCGGCTGTCCATGACGCTCAGTGTGATCGCGCTGATCGCCGCCGAGGAGATCAACTCCACCGAGGGCATCGGCTATCTGATGGCCCAGGCGCAGAACTACTCCCGCACCGACATCCTCGCCGTCTGCATCCTGATCTACGGGCTCCTCGGCCTCACCGCCGACGGCATCGTCCGTGTGCTGGAACGGTTCCTGATGCCCTGGCGCAAGGCCACCCAAGGAGCAGGCCGATGACCACCGTCGCGTCCCCCGCCGTGCACATCCGCGGTCTGCGCCGGGTGTTCGGTACCCGGGCCGTCCTCGACGGCGTCGATCTGTCCATCGCGCGCGGGGAGTTCGTCGCGCTGCTCGGTGCCAGCGGTACCGGCAAGACCACCCTGCTGCGGATCCTGGGAGCCCTGGACAAGGCCGACGGCGGCACCGTCCTCGTTCCGCCGGTGCGCACCGTGGTCTTCCAGGAGCCCAGGCTCGTGCCCTCCAAGCGGGTGCTCGCCAATGTCACCGTCGGCCTGCCACGTGGCGCGGCCACCCGGGAGACCGGCCTCACCGCGCTGGCCGAGGTCGGCCTGGAGAAGCACGCCGACGCCTGGCCCGCCACCCTCTCCGGTGGCGAGGCGCAGCGGGCGGCGCTGGCCCGGGCGCTCGTCCGCGAGCCCCAACTGCTCTTGCTGGACGAGCCGTTCGCCGCCCTGGACGCGCTCACCCGGCTGCGGATGCAGGACCTCGTCGGCGACCTGGTCCGCCGCCACCGCCCGGCCGTCCTGCTGGTCACCCACGATGTGGAGGAGGCCGTCCGGCTGGCCGACCGGGTCGCCGTCCTGCGCGACGGCAACCTCGTCCGCGATGAGCGGGTCACCGTCGACCGCCCCCGCGACCCGGCCGACCCGGCCTTCGCCGAACTGCGCCGACAACTGCTCGCGGACCTCGGCGTCCACTGATCCGACCCGCCCCGAACCACCCTGACCCTTCCGGCAATCCCGCCCAGCAACCCCGCTCAGCACCAATGGAGTTGATCCCCATGGCCATCACCCTCGGCGTCCACGCCAGCAACCCCTCGCTCTACTACCTCTCCCGCCTGGACTACCTGAACGAGGAACTGGCCCCGCTCGGCGAGACCGGTGTGTTCCACCGCTACGCGGACGGCACCCGCACCGGCGAACTGCTCGCCGACGGCACCATCGACTTCGGCGGCACCGGCTCCACTCCGCCGGTCACCGCCCAGGCCGCCGGGTACGACCTGGTGTACGCGGCGGTCTCCGCGCCCCGCCCCGACCACGGCGCGCTGCTGGTGCGTGCCGACGGTCCGGTGCGGGCCGTCGCCGACCTCAGGGGCGGCACCGTCGTCCTCGGCATCGGTTCCTGGCAGACCCACCTGCTCGCCAAGGCGCTGCACGCCGAGGGCCTCTCCTACGCCGACGACATCACCCCGGTCCGCCCGGCCGCCGGGGAGGACCCGGCGCAGCGGCTGCGTGACGGCGAGATCGCCGGCTGGATCGCCCAGGGCGCCGAACTGGCCGCCGCCCGCCGGACCGGGGAGTTCCGCGAGCTGATCCGCACCGGGGACTTCATCACCGACCGCTCGGTCTTCTTCACCCGCCGGGACTTCGCCACCGACCGCCCCGAGGTGGTGGCCGCGATCGGCGCCGCGCTGCGCCGGGCCGACGCCTGGGTGGCCGCCAACCTGGCCGAGGCCGCCGCGATCGCCGCCGACGACCTCGGTGGCACCGCCGAGGACTGGCAGAGTGCGCTGGCCGTCCTGCCGTGGCGGCTGGAGCCCGCCACGACCGCCTTCGTGGCCGAGCAGCAGGAGGCCGCGGACATCTTCCACGGGGTCGGCTTCATCGGCCGCGCGCTGACCGTCGCCGACGCCCATCTGCCCGCGCTGGAGGCCCCGGTGGCCGCAGCACTGGCCAAGGCGGTCTGAGTCGTGGCCTCCGAATTCCTCTGGTACATCATCCCGCGCGAGGGCCACTACCCGTGGGAGCTGGCCGGGCGCCGCCCGACGGACCTCCGCTACCTCCAGCAACTCGCGGGCAGTGTCGAGCGGTTGGGCTACACGGGCGCCCTGCTCGCCACCGACCTCTACGACGTGTGGGACCTCGGCAACGCGCTGGCCGCCGCCACCACCCCGGCGTTCAAGCCGTTGCTGGCGATCCACCCCGGGCTGGTCTCGCCCACCCTGCTGGCCAAGATGGCGCTCAGCTTCGACCATCTGCACGGCAGCCGGCTGCGGTTCAACGTGGTCAACGGCTCCACCGCGCAGCTGCGCGAGTACGGCCTGGACGTCGAGCACGACGACCGCTACCGGCTCAGCGCCGAGTACTGGTCGATCGTCAAGCGCCTCACCTCGGGCGAAGTCTTCGACCACAAGGGCGAGTTCTACAACCTGAAGAACGCCGGCGCGAGCCTGCGCGAGCTCACGCCGGTCCAGCCGGGCGGCATCCCGCTCTGGTTCGGCGGCAGTTCGGCGGCCGGCATCGAGATGGCCGCCGAGCACGTGGACGTCTACCTCACCTGGGGCGAGCCGCCGCACCTGCTCAAGGAGAAGCTGGACCTGGTCCGCGAACGCGCCGCCGCGTACGGGCGCACCCTGCGGATCGGGCTGCGGCTGCACCTGATCGTCCGTGACACCGAGGACGAGGCCTGGGCCGCCGCGGACCGGCTGCTCGACGTCACCAGCGAGGCCACCTACGCGCGCCAGCTCGGCGGTGCCAAGGGGGAGGACGGGGTCGGCTGGCAGCGCCAGTTCCGCCAGCACGGCGGCAAGGTCCCGGCCCGCGCCCGGGAGCTGGAGAGCTACCCGAACCTCTGGCCGGGGATGAGCCTGTTCCGCCCCGGTCCCGGTACGGCGGTGGTCGGCTCGACGGCCCAGGTGATCGAACGCCTCCAGGAGTTCGAGTCGCTGGGCGTGGACACCTTCATCCTCTCCGGCAACCCGCTGCTCGAAGAGGCCCACCGGGTGGCCGAGACGGTGCTACCGGCGCTGGGCGTCACCCGCCGGTAGCGCACCGGACAGCAGGGTGAACGGCGCCGGCCAGGTCACGCGGCGCGGCCCGAACGCCCCACCCGGGGGCGCCGGGGCCGCGCCGCGCGCCGTCCTCAGCGGCTCAGCCGGTCGATCTCCGCCAGCTCCTCGGCCGTCAGCGGACCGCCGTTCAGCGCGTCGATGTTCTGGTCCAGCTGGGCGACGGAGCTGGCGCCGATGATCACCGACACCACCCGCTCGTCGCGCAGCACCCAGGAGAGCGCCAGCTGCGCGAGCGTCTGCCCGCGCCGCTCGGCCACCTTGTTCAGCGCCCGCAGCTGCTCCAGCTTCGGGCCGGTCAGCGCCTCCTTGTTCAGGAAGTGCCCGACCGACATCCGCGATCCGGCCGGCACCTCGCCCGAGAGGTAGCGGTCTGTCAGCAGCCCCTGGGCGAGCGGGGAGTAGGAGATCAGGCTGGTCCCGGTCTCGCCGACCGCGTCCAGCACGCCCTCCTCCACGGAGCGGTTGAGAATCGAGTACGCCGACTGGTTCATCAGCACCGGCGTGCCCAGCTCCCGCAGGATCTCCACCGCCTTCCGGTGCTGCTCCGCCGGGTAGTTGGAGATGCCCGCGTACAGCGCCTTGCCCGCGCGCACCGCCGAGTCCAGCGCGCCCATCGTCTCCTCCAGCGGAGTGTCCGGGTCGTAGCGGTGCGAGTAGAAGATGTCGACGTAGTCCAGGCCCATCCGGCCCAGCGACTGGTCCAGGCTGGCCAGCAGGTACTTGCGGCTGCCGCCGTCCCCGTACGGGCCGGGCCACATGTCCCAGCCGGCCTTGGTGGCGATGAACAGCTCGTCCCGGTACGGACGGAAGTCCTGCGCGAACAGGTAGCCGAAGTTGCGTTCGGCGCTGCCGTACGGCGGGCCGTAGTTGTTCGCCAGGTCGAAGTGGGTGATGCCGCGGTCGAAGGCGCGGCGCAGCACCGCCCGCTGCACCTCCAGCGGCTGGGCGTCACCGAAGTTGTGCCACAGGCCCAGTGAGACGGCGGGCAGCTGTACGCCGCTGCGGCCGGCCCGGCGGTAGGTCATCGAGGCATAGCGGTCATCCGCCGCGAGGTAGGTCATGCCGGACATCCTGCCGGCCCCGGCCCTCCGATCAAGCTCTTGCCCCGTTCCTGAGCGGTGCATATGCTCGCGGTGGATCGTGTGTGTGCGAGGCGAGGGAGAGTCGGTATGTCCGTGTACGCCGTACCCCTGCGCTGTTGTCGTCCCCGCAGCACCTCGCGCTGACGCCGCCACCGAGCCGATTCCGCGCGATCCCTCCCCGGTGCCGCCCCCGGGTGAGCGCGGCCGTGTCCGGAGTGCTCAGCCCGGGCCGCCGCGCCGTCCTCGCCGAACTCCCACCGAGTGCCCCACAAGGAGACCGCCATGCGGTTCACCGTCTCGTCCCTCGTCGCCAACGGCCCCGACCCCGTCACCGGTGTGCGGCGCACCCCGAACGAGAAGCTGCACAACGTCATCGACCAGGCCGTCACCGCCGAGGAACTCGGCTACGACGGCTACGGGGTGGGGGAGCGGCACGGCGAGCCGTTCCTCTCCCCGGCGCCGCCCGTGCTGCTCAGCGCCATCGCCGCCCGCACCTCGACGATCCGGCTGTTCACCACCGTGACGGTGCTGAGCATCCTGGACCCGGTCCGGGTCGCCGAGGACTACGCCCTGCTCGACCAACTCTCCGGCGGCCGCCTCGAACTGATCATCGGCAAGGGCAACGACCCGCGCCACTTCGACCTGTTCGGCCTGCCCGAGGAACGGCAGTGGGACGCGCTGGCCGAGAACTACGCTCTGCTGCGCCGGCTCTGGCGCGAGGAGAAGGTGACCTGGGAGGGCGGCACCCGGCCGCCGCTCAAGGACGCGACCATCTCGCCGCGCCCGTTCCAGGACCCGATCCCGGTCTGGCACGGCAGTGCCACCAGCACCCAGTCCACCGACCTGGCGGCCCGCTACGGGGACCCGCTGTTCTCCGCCAACTCCTTCCACCCGCTGGCCAAGTACAAGGCCCTGGTGGACCACTACCGCGAGTGCTGGGAGCACTACGGCCGTGACCCGAAGGACGTCCGGGTCGGCACCAGTTTTGGCGGCCTGTTCATCGCCAGGCGCTCGCAGGACGCCGTCGAGGGCTTCCGCCCGTACTGGGACGCGCTGTTCAACTCGGCGGCCGGCAAGCACAACAACTCGCCGTTCGAGTCGCTGGAGGACGCGCTGGAGCGCGGCTCGGCGCTGGTCGGCAGCCCGCAGCAGGTGATCGAGAAGATCCACCGCTACCACGAGGCCTTCGGCAACGAGGTCGTCGGGATCGGCGTGGACTCGCTCACCGAGGACGTCCAGCACGAGCAGCTGGAGCTGTTCGCGAGCGAGGTCGCCCCGGTGATCCGGCGGGAGCTGCCCTGACGGCCCCTCGGGGGTGACGTACACCTCACCCGGACCGCGGGGCCCGGGGGAATGCCGCCCGCCGTTCCGGGGGACGACGATCACAGGGAGGGCCGTGGACCGCCGGGGGGCGGCCCACGGCCCTCGGCAGGTCTGTCGGGATCTGTCGGGGTGTGTCGGGTCGTGCCCGGCCGGGCCGTTCCCGGTGCACCCCTGGCGTTCTGTACCTACTGGTATGTACAGTGATCGGTATGGCAACCCAGGACCGTCTCATCGAGAGCACCCAGGAACTCCTCTGGGAGCGCGGCTACGTCGGCACCAGCCCCAAGGCCATCCAGCAGCGCGCGGGCGTCGGCCAGGGCAGCATGTACCACCACTTCGACGGCAAACCCGATCTGGCCGCCGCCGCCCTGCGCCGCAGCGCCGAGCAGCTGCGCGCCGTCGCCGAGGCCGACCTGGCCGGGCCCGGCACCGCCTACGACCGCATCGCGGCCTATCTGCACCGCGAACGCGACGTGCTGCGCGGCTGCCGGATCGGCCGGATGGCCCAGGACCCGGAGGTGATCGCCGACCCGCGGCTGCGCGCGCCCGTCGAGGAGACCTTCGACTGGCTGCGCGGCCGGCTGGCCGAACTGGTGGCCGAGGGGCAGACCGCCGGCGAGCTGATCCCCGGTGCCGACCCGGCCGACACCGCCGCCGCGGTGGTCGCCGTCGTGCAGGGCGGCTACGTCCTCGCCCGCGCGGCCGGCTCCGCCGAACCGTTCGAGCAGGCCGTCCGGGGCGCCCTCGGCCTGCTCGCCGCCCACCGCTCCCGCTGAGGCCCGGTCCCCGCGTCGCACCGCCCGCCGCCCTGCCCCGCCCCGTCCCGCCCGGCCGTTCCGGAGGTACCGCCCGTGCACGCCATGCAGTACGAGATCACCCTCCCCGCCGACTACGACATGGGGATCATCCGGAAGCGGGTCGCCGACAAGGGCCACCTGCTCGACGACTACCCCGGCCTCGGCCTCAAGGCGTACCTGGTGCGCGAGCGCGGCCGACACGGGGCCGCCTCCCGGCCGGAGACCGGGGGAGGCTCACCGGTCAACCAGTACGCGCCGTTCTACCTCTGGCGCACCCCCGAGGGGATGAACAGCTTCCTCTGGGGCCCGGGCTTCCGGGGCGTGAGCGCCGACTTCGGCCGCCCGGCCGTCCGGCACTGGCTCGGAGCCGGACTGCGCCGGGGCACCGCGACAGGGAGCCCGGCCGCCGCCACCCGCCGTATCGAACGGCTCCCGGAGGGCGCGGACCCGGCCGAGGCGGTCGAGCGGGCCCTTGCCGGGCTGCCCGACCACCCCGGCCTGCACACGGCCGCCGTCGCCGTCGACCCGGCCCGCTGGGAGCTGCTGCGGATCGCGCTCTGGCACGGCGACGCACCCGAGGACGAGCCCGGCGTCCACTACCGCGTACTGCACCTCTGCCGCCCCGAACTCGACCGGCTGCCCGCCGGCCGCCACTGGTGAAAGGACCGCCCGACCCGATGGAACCCGCCGACCTCACCCCCGCCCCGCTCGACCGCGCCGCCGGCTACGCGCTGCTCAACGACCTCGCCGGACCGCAGACCCAGGCCGACACCCTGCGCGGCCTGGACGAGGTGGCACCCGGCTTCCCCGACTGGATCGTCACCAGCCTGTTCGGCGGCACCTACCAGCGGCCCGGCCTCTCCCCGCGCGACCGCCAGGTCGCCAACCTGGCCGCGCTCACCGCCCTCGGTGGCGTCGAGCCGCAGCTCGCCGACCACGTCCGCAACAGCCTGCGGATCGGCCTCACCCGGGAGGAGATCACCGAGGTGCTGGTCCACCTCGCGCCCTACGTCGGCGTCCCCAAGGCGCTCGCGGGCCTGCGGGCCGCGACTGCGGCCTTCGCCGAGTACGCCGCCGCGGCCGAGGACACCACCGACCCGGATGCCGCGTGACCGCCACCGTCCGGACGGTGCTCGGCGACCTCGATCCGGCCGAACTCGGCGTCTGCGACTCCCACGACCACCTCTTCCTCCGCAGCCCCCGGCTGCCCGGCGAGGAACTGGACGACCAGGGGGCCGCCGCCGAGGTGCTGCGCGCCTTCGCGGCGGCCGGCGGCCGGGCGCTCGTCCAGTGGACCCCGCACGGCATGGGCCGGGGCGGCGCCGCGCTCGCCGGGCTGTCGCGCGGCGCCGGCGTCCACCTCGTCGCGGCCACCGGTCTGCACCAGGCCGTCCACTACGACCCGGACGGGCTCGCCGACCTGTACGACGGACTGGCCGGGCTGTTCACCGCCGAGCTGACCACCGGCCTGCGCGGGGCGCCGGCCGGCACCAGGGCCGGACTGATCAAGGTGGCCGGCGACTACCACGGCCTCGGCGAGCACACCCGCCGGGTGATGGCGGCCGCCGCCGAGGCGCACCACGCCACCGGCGCGCCGATCGCGGTCCACCACGAACTCGGCACCGCCGCGCCCGACGTCCTGGACCTGCTCTGCGGTCGGTACGGCGTCCCGCCCCGGCGGATCGTCCTCGGCCACCTCAACCGGCTCCCCGACCTCCGGCTGCACCGGCACCTCGCCGCCTCCGGCGCCTACCTCGCGCTGGACGGCCCCTCCCGCGCCCACCACGCCACCGACCACCACCTGTTCGACACCATCGCCGCCCTCGCCGAGGCCGGCCACGCCGCCCAGCTGCTCCTCGGCGGCGACACCACCACCCGTGGCGCCCGCCACAGCCCCGGCCCGACCCACCTCCTGACCGCGCTCGCACCCCGCCTCGCCCGCGAGTTCGGCCCCGCCCTCCCGCACCAGCTCCTCACCGCCAACCCCGCCCGCGCCTTCGCCACCGAGTGGGCCGCGCCCTGACGGACCGGCCCGTTCGTTCCTCGTGATCCGCCGGGCCGGGTCCGCGCCCGCGACCACCGGCGCGCCCTCGGCGACCCGCGCCCCCGTCCCGCTCCTGTCGCCTCCGTCACCCCGCATACCCGCTGGTCGGCGGGTCCGCGGCAGCCTCCCGGACCGCTAGGGTGGTTGATCGCGCCTCGGCGGGGGCTTCCGCGACGAGCGGGGGAACCGGGGCGGCCGTCCTGGATGTCCTAGGGGTTGTCCGTCGGACAGGCCCTAGGGGCGGGGACGGGGAGTTCGAGGCGTGGGAGCAAGTAGGACATGGGTCTGACGAGCCACAAGGTGCTGGCGCTGACCGTATTGATCGCCGTCGTGATGATGGCGGGCACCGTCTGGCTGTGGCCGAGACTGGCGAAGCGGAGCTGGCAGGCGGTGCTCGGCCGGATCGGCACGCTGCTCGCCACCCAGCTCACCGTGCTCGCCGCGCTGGGCCTGGTGGCGAACAACTACTTCGCCTTCTACAGCAGCTGGGACGACCTGCTCGGCACCGGCGACAACGGCCCGGTCGTCATCCAGAACAAGGTGGACGCCTCCGGCCGGCTGCGGGTGGAGACCATCGGGCACGCCGAGGTCCAGGGCGGCGGGGCGCTCGGCCGCGACCCCGGAAAGTCCGGGGAGATCCGCGAGGTCCGGATCGACGGGGCCACCACCCGGCTCTCCACCGAGGGGTACGTCTACCTGCCGCCGCAGTACTTCCAGCCGGAGTACGCGCAGAAGCAGTTCCCGGCGGTGATCGTCAGCACCGGCTTCCCCGGCATCGCCAAGAACCTGGTGACCCGCCTCAACTACCCGGGCGCGGCGCTGAAGCTGCTCCAGGAGGGGAAGATGCAGCCGACCGTGATGGTGCTGATGCGCCCGTCGCCCGCGCTGCCGCAGGACACCGAGTGCGAGGACATCCCCGGCGGCGCACAGTCCGAGACGTACTTCACCAAGGACGTCCCGTCCGCGATCCAGGCGTCGTTCCGGGTCTCCGCCGACCCGCAGGCGTGGGGCTTCATGGGCAACTCGACCGGTGGCTACTGCGCGCTCAAGCTGGCCATGCGCCACCCGGAGGTCTTCCCGACCGCCGTCTCGCTCTCCGGTTACTACCAGGCGGCCGACGACCCGACCACCGGTGACCTCTTCAAGGGCAGCGAGCAGCGCCGCAACGAGGCGGACCTGATCTGGCGACTGAAGAACCTGCCCCAGCCCAAGGCGTCCGTGCTGCTGGCCGGCACCAAGGAGGGCGACGGTGAATACCGGCGCGACACCGAGCAGTTCGTGGCCGCCGTGCACAGCCCGATGAAGGTGTCGTACAGCATGCTGCAGACCGGCGGCCACAACTTCGAGACCTGGGGCAAGCTGCTGCCGTCCTCGCTGGAGTGGCTCTCCCAGCACCTCCGGGTGCCCGGCCAGCCGGTCTGAGCCCCCGGCCGCCCTGCCGGCCCCTGACGGTCCCTGACAGCCCCGGCCGGTTCCGGCGGGGCGTCGGGGCCGGGGCCGGGGCTTCGGCTCAAGGCCTGCTCAGGCCACCGGCTCCAGCGTCCCGGTGTGCAGCTCGCCGACCCGGCCACCCTCGCCCTCGTACGTCCAGAAGGCGCGCACCGTCAGCCTGGCGAGGTCCATCACATGGCTGACGGTGATGCCGCTCTGCTCGGTCCAGCTGACGAAGTACAGCTCCGGCCCGACCTCGGCGACGTGCAGCGTCACGTCCTCCCACTGGCCCGCCGACTCGCCGAGGCCCTCCCAGCGCAGCCGCTTGCCGTCGGCCGAGTAGGCGTTGCGGAAGGCCGCGCCGTTGTCGACCTGGAAGAGATAGGTACGGCCGGCGAAGGCGGGCAGGGGCGCGGTCATGGTTGGGCGTGTCCTCGTCTCTTGTGCGGAGCGGTACGGATGGACCTCCAACTTATCCGACCCGGCGACCTTTCCCGGCGTACTCGGGGACACCCGCCACGGCACCGGTCCCACGGCACCGGTCCCCACGGCGCGGATCACCACGGCACGGGGATCGCCATGGCCCCGGGGCGCCGGAGCCCGGGGACGCCACGGCGCGAAGCGCCACGACGGCCGCCCGCCGGGTGTGCGACCGGCACATGGGCGCTCCGGCGGGCCGACCGTACCGTGCAGGCTCCGGCCCACCGGGACGTGGGCCCGACCAGGGAGCCGCCCATGAACCCCGCCAGAGATCCGCACGCCGCAAGCGGCATGAGCCCCGTCCGCAACGGCAGGGACTCCAGACGCCCGGCCGCCGCCCTCGCCGCCGTCCTGCTCACCCTGGCCGCCCTCCTGCTGGGCGCGCCGCCCCGGGCCTCGGCCGCCGCGCCGCTCACCCTGGAGGCGACCTACCCCTCACCCGGCAACGGCTGGGCCAAGGTCGAGCGCTATCTGGACACCACCGCCGGCTTCCACGCCGAGCAGTACCCGGCCGACGGCCGCGGCGACCAGGACGGCGCCCGCCTCACGTACTTCGGCGGCGTCCGCCAACCGTTCTCCGGCCGCTTCCTGCTCTACTCGGCGGCTGGCTGGGACACCGGCAGCCGCCAGACCCCCGTCCTGCTCGTCCACGGTGCCAACGACAACGCCGACCGCGCCTGGGCCAACCCCGGCGAGAGCGGCAGCTGCGGTGCGTCCGGCTGTCCGTCCACCGGCCTGGCCCAGTACCTCGCCTCGACCGGCCACCGCGTCTTCGCGATCAACTTCGCCCACAAGAACGGCGACAACCTGATGCAGGCGCAGGCCGTCGGCGACGCCGTCGCGCTGATCCGGGCCCGGCTCGGCGTCCCCCAGGTGGACGTGGTCGCGTGGAGCAAGGGCGAGGTCGCGGCCCGCGCGTACGTCTCCTCGGTGCGCCCCTCCTGGGGCCGGGCATACGCGGGGGACGTCCGCCGCCTGGTCACGCTCGGCGGTCCGAACGGCGGCCTCGACTACGTGTACGCCCACGGCTGGGCCTTCTCGCTCGCGACCTGGCCGGCCTGCGGCGGCAGCGCCAACGCGCCGTCCCCGCACCTCTTCATGACCTGCTACGGCACGTACACCTCGCAGCCCTGCCTCGGCGTGCTGCCCAGCGGCGGCCACGACTGCTACCCGGGGCAGCGGCAGCTGCTCGCCCGCTGGGACGGCACCTACGGGGTGGACGGCACCGCCCAGGACTGGTGGACGACGTACTACGGCGGCCAGGGCTTCTACACCTCGGGCCAGGGCATCCAGGCGGCCATCGACGCCGGTTCGCTGATCGGACCGCTCCAGCGGGCCGGGGTCCCGGCCGCCGTCCGCGGCTACCTGCTCGCGGGCGGCTCGGCCGACATCCCGGGCGTCCTCAACGAGAACCGGGGGCCCAGCGACGGCATCGTCTTCACCGCGAGCGCGCTGGACACCACCGGGATCGGTACGGTCGGCGGCACCCGGCTGCTCGCCGGGCTCAACCACCTGGAACTGGCCTGGGCGCCGGAGTCGCTGAGCCAGGTGGACGCCTGGCTCGACTGACCGGCCCCGGAGCCCTGTTGACCGGCCGCCTGCGCCGGCGGCCCGGGCGCGACAACGCCCGGGCCGCCGTCACCGGCTCGCCGTCAGCCGGTCCGCGTCAGCGGATCTCCGTCAGCGGATCTCCGTCTCGACGACGGGGATCGCGAACGGCTGCTTGTCGTTCGACGTGTTCCGGTCGTCGTCGCCGCGCACCGAGACCCAGCCCCCGAGCAGCGTTCCGGGGGCCGGGACGCTGCGCGCCAGCCGGACCGGGATCAGCGCCGTCGCGCTCCGCAGTGCGGGCAGGCCGGCCGGGAAGGTGCAGTGCACCCGGTGGCCGTCCTGGAACGGGGCGCAGTTCTCCGGGAAGTACGGGCCTTCCGGCGTCACGCCCGCCGGCAGGGTGACCACCACCGTGAACGGCGAGGCGGTGCGGTCGGGGCCGCGGTTGCCGACGACGGCGTGCACCGTGGTGGTGCCACCGGGTGCGGCGGGGTCCGGGTCCAGCCCGATGACCTCCAGGTCGGAGTCGGAGGCCGTCGCGGCCGTGGCGCCGGGCCCGGCCGAGGGGGCGGTCGACGGTGCGGCCGTGGCCGGCCATTGCAGACCGGCCCAGGCGGGCCCGGCCGTCAGTGCCGTCAGCGCACAACCCGCCGTCAGCGCGGAACCCACCGCGACAGCGCCGCGCACCGCGGCCCGCCGGCCCGACGATCCCCGGCCTGACGTTCCCGGGGCCGAACCCCCGTCCGATCCCTGAACCGAACCACGAACGGATCCTCTGCGGGACATCGCCGCTCACCCTGCCCTTGCGTTCCCGGTGCCCGCGCCGTCGCGGGCCGCGTCCGCAACAGCCTGGCCGACCGGCTCCCCGCCGCTGCCGCAACCCGCCCCCGGCCGCTCGAACGGGGGAAAACCCGCACCGGAAGTCGGCCGGCCCGACTTCCGGTGTTCACCGGCGGCCGGACCGGCGGATCGTCAGGGCGCGAGGACCTGTCCCAGCCGGGTCGCGATCCGGTGCATCACCGGCACCAGCGACGAGCTGCCGTCCTGCTCCTCCAGCGCCCGGATGCGCGCCTCCGGGCCGGAGACCGAGATCGCCGCAGGGGTCGGCGCGCCCGGCACCGCGAGCGCGATGCAGCGCACCCCGATCTCCTGCTCCTGGTCGTCCACCACATAGCCGCGCTCGCGCGCCTCGGCGAGCTGGGCCATCAGCTCCTGCGGGTCGGTCAGCGTGTACGAGGTGTGCGCGGGCAGCGGGTCGGGGCCGAGGACGGCGCGTGCCTCCTCCTCCGGCAGCTGCGCCAGCAGGGCCTTGCCGACGCCCGTGCAGTGCGGCTGCGCCCGTCGCCCGACCTCGGTGAACATCCGCATCGAGCGCCGCGACTGCACCTGCCCGACGTAGACCACC
This sequence comes from Kitasatospora sp. NPDC092286, assembly GCF_044755565.1. NCBI lineage: Bacteria > Bacillati > Actinomycetota > Actinomycetes > Kitasatosporales > Streptomycetaceae > Kitasatospora > Kitasatospora sp. NPDC092286. The sequence goes on from NZ_JBIVRD010000002.1 coordinate 186,201, forward strand.
TCACCGCCCTCCAGCACGGCCAGGTTGGCCGTCTCGCCGGTGGCCTCCATCAGTTCGGCCAGGTACGGGCGGGCCCAGCTGCCGAGCAGCCGGCCGGCCGTCTCGCCGAGCCGGATCAGCCGGGGGCCCAGGGTGTAGCGGCGCGTGGTGTCCTGGCGGACATAGCCCTGCTGGACGAGGGTACGAACCAGGCGGTGGATGGTCGGCATGGGCAGACCGGAGGAGGTGGAGAGCTCGCTGAGCGTCGCGATGCCCCCGGAGTCGGCCAGCGCCTCCAGCAGCTGGAAGGCGCGCTCGACGGACTGCACGCCGCCGCTCGCGCGGTCCGTGCCCGTCGTCGATGCGGTCTCGGGGGTGGCGACCACCGGCGTTCCCTTCACTGTGGGGGAGGATCAGAGCCTCCGCGATCGCTTCAACAAACCGTTGAAATTCTGTATCGCGGAAACTAGTCTCCACCTTACAGAATCGGGCCCTCCGGCAGCCGGGTTCGGTTCGAGGCAGTTCCCGCCGGAGCTCCCTTCGTCGGGCTCAACCGTCTTAGGAGTGTCCTGCCCATGGCCACAGATCAGGGACCCTCGCGCAGCCCCGGGCCGGGGGTGCCCCCGGACGCCCTCTCCGCCGCTCCGGCCGTCACCGTCGCCGGTCCGCGCGTCCACCGGGCGGAGGAGGTGCTCACCCCGGAGGCGGTCGCCTTCGTCGCCGGACTCCACCGCGCCTTCGAGGGCCGTCGGCAGGAGCTCCTGGCCCGCCGCAGGGCCCGCCGCGCCGAGATCGCCGAGGCCGGCACCCTGGACTTCCTCCCCGGGACGGCCCACATCCGGGCCGGCGACTGGAGGGTGGCCGAGGCCCCCCGCGCACTCCAGGACCGCCGGGTCGAGATCACCGGCCCGACCGACCGCAAGATGGTCATCAACGCCCTCAACTCCGGCGCCCGGGTCTGGCTCGCCGACTTCGAGGACGCCACCTCCCCGACCTGGGAGAACGTGGTCGGCGGCCAGATCAACCTGATCGACGCCTTCGAGGGCGGGATCGACTTCACCGGGCCGCAGGGCAGGGCGTACGCCCTGCGGCCCGCCGCCGAACTGGCCACCGTGGTGGTCCGCCCGCGCGGCTGGCACCTGGACGAGACGCACCTGCTGGTCGACGGTGCCCCGGTGGCCGGCGCCCTTCTCGACTTCGGCCTCTACTTCTTCCACAACGCGGCCCGGCTGATCGCGCGCGGCCCCGAGGACCCGAACTCCGGCCCGTACTTCTACCTGCCGAAGACCGAGAGCCACCTCGAGGCCCGGCTCTGGAACGACGTCTTCGCCCACGCCCAGGCCGCGCTCGGCATCCCGTACGGCACCGTCCGCGCCACCGTGCTGATCGAGACCATCACCGCCGCGTTCGAGATGGACGAGATCCTCTACGAGCTGCGCGACCACGCCGCCGGGCTCAACGCGGGCCGCTGGGACTACCTGTTCTCGATCGTCAAGAACTTCCGCGACGCCGGCGAGCACTACATCCTGCCCGACCGCAACACCGTCACCATGGCCTCCCCGTTCATGGCCGCCTACACCCGCCTGCTGGTGCGGACCTGCCACCGGCGCGGCGCCCACGCGATCGGCGGCATGGCCGCGTTCATCCCCAGCCGCCGCGACCCCGAGGTCACCGCCGCCGCGCTGGAGAAGGTCAAGGCCGACAAGGACCGCGAGGCCGGCCACGGTTTCGACGGCTCCTGGGTCGCCCACCCCGACCTCGTCCCGGTCGCCCGCGCCTCCTTCGACGCCGTCCTCGGTGAGCGCCCCCACCAGAAGGACAACCCCGGCCCGGCCGAACCGGTCACCGCCGCCCAGCTGCTGGACATCGCGGGCGCCGGCGGCAGCTGCACCCGCGCCGGGCTGCACAACGCCGTCCAGGTCGGCGTGCGCTACATCGAGGCGTGGCTGCGTGGCCTCGGCGCCGTCGCCATCTTCCACCTGATGGAGGACGCCGCCACCGCCGAGATCTCCCGTTCGCAGGTCTGGCAGTGGATCCACAACGGCGTCGTGCTCGCCGACACCGGCGAGAAGGCCACCGCGGCCCTGGTGCGGCGGCTGGTGGCCGAGGAACTGGCCGGGCTCCGGGCCGGGCTGGGTGCCGACGCCTACGCCGGCGGGCGCTGGGACGAGGCCGCCACGCTCTTCGAACAGGTCGCCCTGGCCGAGGAGTTCGTGGACTTCCTGACCCTCCCCGCGCTTCCCCTGCTGGACTGAGCCCCGCTCCGCCCAGTGGCGGCGGCCGGCGCGCCTGCCCCGCCACGCCGCGGCCCCGGACCCCCGCCGTGGGTCCGGGGCCGCGGTCCGCTGTCATGCCGGGGTGATCGTCCGGAGGCCGACGGCCTCGGCGGCTTCCACCAGGCGCTTGTCGTAGGCGAGGAACCAGGCCACCGACGGCGCCACGCTGAGCGCGGCGGCCACATGGATGGCCGTCCAGCGACCGGAGTGTCCCGCCGGGTGCGAGGCGGCCCGCCTGGTCGAAGAGGGCCGGGGTGAGCCGCAGAACGGCCGCGATGCCCAGCCAGTCCTCGGCGTTCCGGCGGGAGACCGGATCGGTCCGGGCGGCGTGCGTGGCGCGACGCGGCTCCGTGCGGGTCGGATCGCCGGTGACGACGAGCGCTCCGCCCGGTCCGTCCAGCCGCTCCAGCAGGGCGGCGCCGCGGTCGTGAGTCCAAGGGGGAGGGAGGGTCAGCCGGGGCGGGTGGCGAGTTCCCTGGCGGCGCGGGCGCAGGCCTGGGCGATCCGGTCCTCGTCGACGGTGGTCAGCCGGCCCCGCTCGACCACGGCGTTGCCGTTGACGAAGAGGGCGGTCAGCGGGGGCAGGGCGCCGAGGGTGAGGGCGGCGACCGGGTCGGCGATCGAGGAGTGCATGATGCCGTCGATCTTCCACAGGGCGAGGTCGGCCAGCTTGCCGGCCTCGATGGAGCCGATCTCGTTCTGCCGGCCGAGCACCCGGGCGCCGCCCATGGTGCCGAGGCGCAGCGCCTGCCGGCCGGTCAGCGCGGTGGGGGAGCCGTGCAGCCGGTTGATCAGCAGGGCGTTGCGCAGCTCGGTGCCCAGCTCGCCGGACTCGTTGGAGGCGGTGCCGTCCACGCCGAGGCCGACCGGGACGCCTGCCGCCAGCATGTCGGGGACGCGGGCGATGCCGGCCGCCAGGCGGGCGTTGGAGGAGGGGCAGTGCGCCACGCCGGTGCCGGTCTCGGCGAACTTGACGAGGTCGGAGTCGTCCATGTGGACGCAGTGCGCCATCCAGACGTCCTCGCCGAGCCAGCCGACCGACTCGAAGTAGTCGGTCGGGCCCATGCCGAACAGCTCCTTGCAGAACTGTTCCTCCTCGGCCGTCTCCGAGCCGTGGGTGTGCAGCCGGACGCCCTTGCGGCGGGCCAGGAGGGCGGTCTCGCGCATCAGCTCGGTGGAGACCGAGAAGGGGGAGCAGGGGGCGATGGCGATCCGCAGCATCGAGTCGAAGGAGGCGTCGTGGTAGCGGTCCACGGCGGCCTCGGAGGCGATCAGGACGGCCTCGGTCGACTCGACCGCGTGGTCCGGCGGCAGCCCGCCGTCCTTCTTCCCGCGGTCCATCGAGCCGCGCAGCGCGGTGAAGCGCAGACCGAGCTCCTGGACGGCCTCGATCTCGGCGCCGAGGATGTCGCCGCCGTCCCGGGGGAAGACGTAGTGGTGGTCGGCGGCCGTCGTGCAGCCGGACTTGAGCAGGGCGGCGGCCGAGCCCTGGGCGGCGGCGTGGACGAGCCGGTCGTCGATCCGGGCCCAGGTCGGGTAGAGCGCCACCAGCCAGTCGAACAGGATGGCGTCCTGGGCCAGGCCGCGGGTGATCCACTGGTAGAAGTGGTGGTGGGTGTTGACCAGGCCGGGGGTGAGGAGGTGGCCCTCGCCGTCGATCCGGCGCACCACGTTGTCCGGCCACTGCGGGGCGGGGCCGTCGCCGACCGACTCGATCCGGTTGCCGAGGACGACCACGTGGCCGCGGGCGTACTCGGTGTCGTCGGCGTCGACCGTCGCGACGGCGACGTTCTCGATCACGATCCGCCGGCCGGCGGGCGGGGGCTGGACTGCCATGGTGGGGCTCCTGGGGGGAGGGCCGACGGGGGAGCACGCTGAGCGGGGGTGCGACGGCCCCCGCGTACCCGGCGGCGGTCACGGGGGCGCTCCGGGTCAGGCGACCGGGATGACCGGGGTGACGCCCTCGCGGTGCACGGTGCCCTCGATCAGGCCGTACATCCGGTCGGCGGCGTAGTAGACCTCGTTCTCGTTCGTCAGGCCGAACGGCTCCAGGTCGACCAGGAAGTGGTGCTTGTTGGGGAGTTCCAGGCGGACCTCGTCCACCTCGGCGCGGTTGTCGAGGACCCGGGTGCCCATCGCGTGCAGGGTCTGCTGCAACGAGTAGGAGTAGGTCCCGGCGAACGCCTCCAGCAGATGGCGGCGGACCTGGGTGTAGCAGCGGTTCCAGTCGGGCCGGGCCTCGTCGCCCCGGCCGGTGAAGCCGTACGCCCAACGGGCCGTCACCTGGGTGGCGAGGATGCGGTCGTAGGCCTCCCGCAGCGTGGTGTACCCGTCCTTGAGGTAGCCCCGGAACTCCGAGTCGGTGGAGTTCAGCACGACGAGGTCCCTGAGGCCCGAGATGACCCGGACGGTCTCGCCGTCGTAGGCGATCTCGGTGGTGCGGGTCTCCTGCCCGTTGCGGACGAAGGAGTGGCCGGTCTCCTCCGGACCGGTGAAGCGGGCCGAGCCGTCGGACGTCCTGATCCGGTCCCAGGCGTACTCCTCGATCCGGATCCGGGCGCGGTGGACGGGGTCGGTGCTGTCGACGAAGTGGCGGGCCAGCGCGATGCCGAAGGCCTCGGCCGACTCGATCCCGTGCTCCTTGGCGAAGGCGTAGACGGTGTTCTTGGTGGTGTCGGTGGGGAGGCAGTTGGCGTTCGACCCGGTGAGGTGGACGTCCTCGAAGTCGCCGGAGAGGGCGACCGAGACGTTCAGGTCCTTGATCTCGTGCCGGGTCGAGTCGCGGCTGATCCGGACGATGCGGTTCTCCGCCTTGCCGTACTGGTTCTGGCCGAGCACATGGGCCATGGCATGGCTCCCAATCAATGAAGTGGCCTAGCTTCCGCGGTAGACCGAGTATCCGAACGGGTTCAGCAGCAGCGGCACGTGGTAGTGGTGCTGCGCGGGCGCGATCGTGAAGACGATCGCGACCTCGGGGAAGAACGGCGTCCCGTCCGACACCGCGGCGAAGTAAGCGGCGGTGCCGAAGCGGAGCCGGACGACCGAGCCCGCCTCCGCGGCCGGCAGGTCCTCGGCCCGGCCGTCGGAGTCCGTGACGGAGGCGCCGAGCACCTGCCAGCCACCCTCGGTCTGCAGTGCGAGCTCGACCGGGACGCCGGCGGCCGGGCGGCCCAGGCTGGTGTCGAGCACATGGGTGGAGATGCCGGTCATGGGCGAAGTGACCTTACTGATGGCAGAGGTGGGACCTGTCGGATCTGACGGTACGTCAGGATCCGTCGAGCAGCCGGTTGATGCGGATGTCGTTGATTCTGCGCAGCTCGCCCCGGGTGATCTCCGTCTCGGTGGCGGCGTCGTTGGGGTGGCGCTCGCGCAGGGCGGCGAGCATGGTGGCCGCGGTGCGGCCGGTCGCGCAGATCAGGAACGCATGGCCGAACTTCGCCTCGTAGGCGGCGTTGGCCTCGTGCAGGGCGTCGAGGAGAGCGCCGTCCGCCCCCCGGATGCCGGCCTGCTCGCGCTCGGCGGTGGCGTCGCCCGCCATGGGTGTGCCGATCCGGGCGTGGCCGGCCATCGCGTCGCGCAGGTCTTCGGTGGTCAGCGTGGCCATGGCCGCCTCGTTGGCGGCGAGCAGGGCCTCGCGGTCGGGCCACGGCCGGGCTGCCGCGACGGTGGTGGCCCAGCGGGGGCTGGAACAGATCTCCAGCAGGAGGGCCGTCAGGTCGGCGGCGTCGGCCGCGGCCAGGGCGTCGAGGACGTGGGGGCGGTTGGTCACGGGTGGACCTCCTGGAGAGTGGCGCCACCCGCACAAGCTAGATCTGCCCACCCGGGCCGTCAACACTTTGTTGAACAGTTGGTGGTTATGGTGTGAATCGGTCCCGGTCGCGGGGGCGTTCCGTTGTGCGATACGCCGAACGCGCCCGCCGGGGGCCGGTCCCGGCCGGTCCGGACCGACTCCCGGCCCCCGGTGCCGCCGCGATCAGCCGGACTTCGAACCGTCCTGGCGGTTGAGGTAGTTGTAGACGGTGAAGCGGCTGACCCCGAGCGCCGAGGCGACCGTCTCCACCCCGTGGCGGACGGTGAAGGCGCCGCGCTCCTCCAGGAGGGCGACCACCCGCTGCTTCTCCCTGCGGTCCAGCTCGGCCAGCGGGCGGCCGTCGAACTGGCGGGTCATCTCCGCCAGCAGCCGGTCCAGCGCGCTGCTCAGGTGCGGCAGCCGGACGGCCAGGGCCGGGGCGCCCTCCCACTCCAGCACCACGTCCTCGCCCTTCGCCTCGGCCGGCGGGACGGGCGTCGCGCCGATCGCGTCCAGCAGCGGCTTCACCGCCGCGGCGAGCGGGTGCTCCGCATGCTCGGTCACGGCCTACCGCCCTCCTCGCCGAGCACGCTGACCTGGACCGAGATCCGGGTCGCGCCGGCGTCCAGGGTCTCCCGCAGCAGCTTGGTCACGGCGGCCAGGACCTGGTCGGCCTCGCCCTCCGCGCCGGTGCCGAACGGGCCGACCGCGACGGTCAGGCCGGCCTCGTCGACCGCCTTCCGGGCCGCCACGGCGTGCTCCGGGAACGTCTCCAGTTCGAACGGTTCTGTCGTGAACTCCACCATCAATCGCACTTGCTCACTTTAGGGCTTGTCTGACCATTCCCGCCGCGCGTTGATGTGACGCGAATGGTCGGACAAGCCCTGACGAGCGCGGGCGCGTCCCGGTCGGGGGCCGGTCTCCGGCAGGCCGTACGCCGATCCCCTGGGCGGGCGCCGCACCCGGTCGCCGGGCGGCGGAGGCGCCGAGCCCCGCCCCCAGGGCACATGCTTGTCGGACCATCGCCAGACCGTCCGGAAGTGAGGCCCGCACCATGCCCGCCACCCCCCGCCAGGGCCATGTGGTCGTAGCTCCCGACAAGTTCAAGGGCACGCTGGAGGCCGCCGAGGCCGCCGCACGGATCGCCGCCGGGATCCGCCGGGCCGCACCCGGTACCGAGGTCCGCGAACTGCCCGTCGCCGACGGCGGCGAGGGCACCCTGGCGGCCGCGCTGGCGGCCGGCTTCACCAGGATCCCGGCCGAGGTGACCGGCCCGACCGGGCTGCCGGTGGCCGCCGCGTTCGCCGTCCGGGGCGACACCGCCGTGGTCGAACTGGCGCAGGCCGCCGGACTGGCCCGCCTCCCCGGCGGCCGGACCGCCCCGCTCGCGGCCGGCTCGTACGGGGTCGGCCAGTTGATCGGCCGGGCGGTGGCCCTGGGCGCCCGGCGGATCGTGCTCGGCCTCGGCGGCAGCGCCTGCACCGACGGCGGCGCGGGCATGGTCCAGGCGCTCGGCGTCCGTCTGCTGGACGCCGACGGCGCCGAACTCCCGGCCGGCGGCGCCGCGCTGCGCCGGCTGGCCCGGATCGACCTCGGCCGGTCGGCCGACGTGCTCGCCGGGGCCGGCGTCGTGGTGGCCTGCGACGTGGACAACCCACTGCTCGGCCCGCGCGGCGCGGCCGCCGTCTACGGCCCGCAGAAGGGTGCCGGCGCCGACGACCTGGTGGTACTGGAGGAGGGGCTGACCCGCTTCGCCGACCTGGTCGGCGCCGCCGTCGGCCGGGACCTGCGCGACGCCCCCGGGGCCGGTGCCGCGGGCGGGGTGGGCTTCGCCGCCCTCGCCCTGCTGGGTGCCACCATGCGGCCCGGCATCGCGTTGATGCTCGAACTGCTGGGCTTCGCCGAGGCGGTGCGGGGCGCGCGCCTGGTCGTGACCGGCGAGGGCTGTCTGGACGCGCAGACGCTGCACGGCAAGGCCCCCGCCGGGGTGGCCGCGGCGGCTGCCCGGTCGGAAGTCCCGGTGGTCGCCGTGGCGGGACGGCTGGAGCTGTCGGAGCGGGAGTGGCGGGCGGCCGGGTTCGCCGGGGCGTACGCGCTCACCGAGCTGGCCGAGCGGCCCGGGGACAGCACGACCAGGGCGGCCGAGCTGGCCGAGGTCGCGGGGGAGCGGCTGGCGGTCGCCTTCCTCGGGGGCGGTGCGGCTTGATCTTCCGCGCGCGATCGGCCGTTGACGTTTTGTTGAAGGCGGGCCTAGGCTCCCAGCACGCTGCCGCCGCCGACCCGGTCGGGGTCAGACCCGCGGCACCAACTGCCGTGCACGCCTTCGCTGTTCCCTCGCCGCTCCCTGCCGCGCCTGCTTCGCCGTTCCCTTCGGTGTCTCCACCCGTCCCCAGGTTTCGGAGGTTCAGATGCCCCTCAGCGAGACTCCGCCGCACCCGGCGGTGATCCGCTCCCGCAGGGTGGTCCTGCCGGACGGCGAACGCCCCGCCGATGTGCTGATCCGGGACGGACGGATCGAGCGGGTCGCCGCGCACGGCTCGGCGCCCGTCGACGGCCGGCCGGTGACCGACCTCGGTGACACCGCCCTGCTCCCCGGCCTGGTCGACACCCATGTGCACGTGAACGAGCCGGGCCGGACGGCGTGGGAGGGTTTCGCCACCGCCACCCGGGCCGCCGCGGCCGGCGGCGTCACCACGATCGTCGACATGCCGCTCAACTCCGTTCCGCCCACCACCACCCCCGACGGCCTGGCGGCCAAACGGCGGACCGCGGAGGGCCAGGCCTGGGTCGACCTCGGCTTCTGGGGCGGCGCCGTCCCCGGCAACGTCCCGGACCTCCAACCGCTCCACGACGCCGGGGTGTTCGGCTTCAAGAGCTTCCTCGCACCCTCCGGGGTGGCCGAGTTCCCGCACGTCGAGCAGGCCGCCCTGGAGGCCGCGCTGGCCGAACAGGCCCGGATCGGCGCCCTGGCGATCGTCCACGCCGAGGACCCGGCCGTCCTGGCCGCCGCGCCCCAGCGGCCCGGCGCGCACTACCGCGACTTCCTCGCCTCCCGCCCGGCCGCCGCCGAGACCGCCGCCGTCGCCCGGCTGCTCGACGCGGCCCGTCGCACCGGCGCCCGGGTCCACATCCTGCACGTCTCCGCCGCCGCCGTGCTGCCGCTGCTGCGCCGGGCCCGCGAGGACGGTGTCCGGGTGACCGCCGAGACCTGTCCGCACTACCTCACCCTCGCGGCCGAGGAGGTGCCGGACGGCGGCACCGCCTTCAAGTGCTGCCCGCCGATCCGCGACGAGTCCAACCGCGACCGGCTCTGGGAGGCCCTGGCGAACGGCGAGTTCGCCGCGGTCGTCTCGGACCACTCGCCGTCCACCCCGGACCTCAAGCTGCTGCCCGAACTCGGCGGCAGCGGCGACTTCGCGGCCGCCTGGGGCGGGATCGCCTCCCTCCAGCTGGGCCTGCCCGCCGTCTGGACCGAGGCCCGCCGACGCGGCCACACCCTCGCCGACGTGGTCCGCTGGATGGCCGCCGGCCCGGCCGCGCTGGCCGGTCTGACCGGCACCAAGGGCGCCATCGCCGCCGGTGGCGACGCCGATCTGGTCGCCTTCGACCCCGACGGCGCGTTCGCGGTGCGCGCCGCCGAACTGCACCACCGCAACCCCGTCACCCCGTACGCGGGCCGGACGCTGACCGGCACCGTCCGCACCACCTGGCTCCGCGGCCGGGTGGTCGACCCCGCCGCCGAGCCCTTCGGCCGCCAGATCACCCGACCCCAGGAGCCGAAGTGAGCACCGTCCACACCCCGAGTGCCCCGTTCACCGAGCTGGTCGACCTGGCGTCCCGGCTGCTCGGCGCCGGCGTCGTCGCCACCAACGAGGACACCTTCGCGGACGCCGAGAACCTGCTGGTCGCCCGGCCCGCCGAGTTCCGCCCGCACACCTTCGGCCACAAGGGCCAGATCATGGACGGCTGGGAGTCCAAGCGCCGCCGCGGCGTCAGCGCCGACCAGCCGCACCCCGCCGACGACGACCACGACTGGACGATCGTGCGGCTCGGCGCCGGCGGCGTGATCCGTGGCGTGATCGTCGACACCGCCCACTTCACCGGCAACCACCCGGAGAGCGCCTCGGTCGAGGCCGCCTCGGTGCCCGGCCACCCCTCGCCCGAGGAACTCCAGGCCGCCGCGTGGGTCGAACTGGTGCCGCGCACCCCGCTCCGGGGTGACACCGCGCACGAGTTCGCCGTCGACAGCCCGGCCCGCTTCACCCACGTCCGCCTCAACATCTTCCCGGACGGCGGCGTCGCCCGGCTGCGGGTGCACGGCGAGGTGCTGCCCGACCCCCGTGAGCTGGACGGTCTCACCTTCGACCTGGCCGCCCAGGAGTACGGCGGCGTGGCCGAGGCGGCGTCCGACCGCTACTTCTCCTCCCCGCACAACCTGAACGCTCCCGGCCGTGCCTCCGTCATGGGCGAGGGCTGGGAGACCAGGCGTCGGCGCGACAAGGCCAACGACTGGGTGCGGATCGCCCTGGCCGCCGGCGGCGAGGTCCTGGCCGTCGAGGTGGACACCACCCACTTCGTCGCCAACGCGCCCGGCTGGGCCGACCTGACCGGCTACGACGCCTCCGCGGGCGGCGACCCGCCCGAGGACGCGGCCGGCTGGTTCGAGCTCCTGCCCCGTACCCGCCTCCAGCCCGACACCCGGCACCGCTTCCGGCTCGACGCCGGCCGCCCGGTGACCCATGTGCGGATCAACGTCCACCCGGACGGCGGCCTGGCCCGGCTCCGGCTGACCGGTCGGCTCACCGAGGCGGGCCGCGCCGCCCTCGCGCTGCGCTGGTTCGACGCCGTCCCGGCCGCCGAGGCCGTCGCCGCCCTGACCGGGGCGGGCCTGGCCGGCGAGGAGGCCGCCGCGCTGACCGCCGCCCGCCCGCTGTCCGGCCGGTCCGCGGCCACCGCCGCCGTCGCCGCGCTTTGGCCGGCGGACCGCGCGGATGACGGCGCGAACGGCGGTCCGGACGACGGGTACTCCGCCCGCCGCCGCGCGGCCGTCCGGAGTCTGCTCGGAATCTGACCGTCCGACACCCCGGGTGGATGCCGCCGGACCCCGGCGCGGACGTAACGGCCGGGCCGGTGCCAGTCAAGTCCTTCGTGCAACCTCCACCAATATTGGCGGAGGACAACTGCCGGAGCCCATGGGTGGCTAGGCTGGAGAAGCTCGCGGGTGGTTTCGCGGGCGGACATCGGAAGGGGACGACATGTCGACACCAGCCCCGGGTCGTCACGCCACGCTGGACCAGGGCGAGCCCGGTCCGTTCACCTCCCTGCAGCACGCCCTCAGACTGCTGGAGGCCGTCGACCGGCACCCCGACGGCGCCACCCTGGTCGCTCTCGCCCGGGAGACGTCCCTGGCGCTGCCGACCGTCCGCCGGCTCGCCGAGATCCTGGAGATCGAGGGCTATCTCCAGTGCCAGGACGGCGGTTGGGTGCTCGGCGGCACCTTCGCGCTGCTCGGCCAGCACAACCGGGAGCAGCTGGTGCGGGCCCGGCTGAACCGCAAACTCGCCGAACTGCGTGACGAGTTGGGCGCGGCGGTGTACTTCAGCCGCTACCACGACGGCGAGCTGTCGGTGGAGGCGGTCGCCGCGGCCGACGACGCCCCGGCGGTGCAGGAGTGGGTGGACTTCCGGGCCACCGCGCACGCCAGCGCGATCGGCAAGTGCCTGCTCAGCCAGCTCGACCACGACGCCCGCCGGGACCACCTGTCCCGGCACCCGGTGGCCCGGCTGACCTCCCGGACGGTCGTCGACGCCGACCAGTTGATGCACCGGCTGGAGCGCCAGCCCGCCACCGTGCCGGTGCTGGACTTCCAGGAGTACGCGCTCGGCACGGTCTGTGCCGCCGTCCCGGTGACGGCGGGCAGCACCGTCGGCTGCCTGGCCACCTCGATGCCGGTCGGCAATGTGCACCGGCTCAAGGCCGCCGCCGAACTGCTCGCGGCCCGTGCCGCGCCGCTGATGCTCGCGATGGCCGTCTGACGGCCCAGCGGTCGCCCGTACCACGAAGCCCCGCCGGCCGAGGCGGGGCTTTGGTGTTTCCCGGGGTCCGTTCCGGCGCACATCACTTATTAGACTTGATGTCGATAAGAGTGTCGAAACCCTTGAAGCGGGGCTCTACCCGCGAGTAGGTTGCCCTGGAACCGAGCGCGAGCCACCCGCCCCCCGGTCAGGAGGCCCCAGCCATGCCCCGTTCCACCGCCCCCGTCCCCGGCGTCCCCGCGGTCCCTACCGCCCCCGCCGTGACCGCCCCCGCCGTGACCGTCCCCGTCCTCGCCGGCCCCGCCGCCCGGGTCCACGAGAGCCTCGTCCTGGAGCCCCGGGACGTGCGCTTCGACTGGTCCGGGCTGCCGCTGCACTGGATCCCCGACGAGCCGGTGGCCACCCACATCATCAACGTCCTGCACCTGCTGCTGCCCGAGGGGGAGCGCTGGTTCGTCAAGGTGTTCAAGGAGGCCCTGCCGCTGATCCGGGACGAGCAGCTGCGCGAGGAGGTGCTCGGCTTCATCGGCCAGGAGGCCATCCACGCCGAGGCCCACCAGGAGGTCCTGGACCACCTGCTCGGCCAGGGCCTCGACCCGCGCCCCTACGTCCGTCAGATCGCCTGGCTGTTCCGGCGCGTCCTCGGCGACCGGCCCGGCCTGACGCCCGCCCAGCAGCGGGAGAACGTCATCGAGCGGGTCGCCTTCGTCGCGGCGATCGAGCACTTCACCGCCTTCCTGGGCAACTGGGCGCTCAACTCCCCGGGCCTGGACCGCGCCAAGGCCGACCCGACCATGCTCGACCTGCTCCGCTGGCACGGCGCCGAGGAGGTCGAACACCGCAGCGTCGCCTACGACCTGATGGTCCACCTGGACCCGGGCTATCTGCGCCGGATCCGCGGCATGGCCGTCTCCGGACCGCTGCTGGTCCACCTCTGGGTGCGCGGCGCCCGCTTCCTGCTGGCCGCCGACCCCACCCTCGACGGGCGGCTGCGGCCCAGCTGGCGCGAGGCGGGACGGATCGCCCGGCGCGGGCTGCTGCCCGACCCGGTCGCGTCGCTCCGCTCCGGCCTGCGGTACCTGCGGCCCGGCTACCACCCCACCCAGGAGGGCTCCTCCAGCCAGGCGCTCGGCTACCTCGCCACCTCCCCGGCCGCCCGCGCCGCCGCCCACTGAGCCCGCCACCGGCCGGGCCGCCTGCCGCCCGTGCCACCAACCGCCCGTGCCACCCGACGCCCGAGCCACCCGACGAGAACGGGGACCGACCGCCCGATGGACCTGCGCACCCCGCCCCCCGACCTCTACGGCCGCCCCCGCGCCGACCGGTTCATGCGGCGCCTCACCGCCTTCGGCGACCGCTACACCCCGGCCCTCGCCGGCCCGCTGCTGCGCCGCAACCCCCGGCGCCCGCCCGGCCGCCCCACCCCGCCGCTGCAACTCGTCGTCACCGGCCGCCGCCAGGTCGCCGCCGACGTCGTCGAGCTGCGGCTCGCCGACCCCTCCGGCACCGCGCTCCCGCCCTGGCAGCCCGGCGCACACCTGCGCCTCGCCCTGCCCTCCGGCCGCGAGCGCCACTACTCGCTCTGCGGCGACCCGGCCGACCGCGCCGCCTACCGGATCGCCGTCCGCCGGCTGCCCGCGGGCGGCGGCGGCTCGGTGGAGATCCACGACGAACTGCACCCCGGCAGCCGCCTGACGGCCCGCCGCCCGCGCAACGGCTTCGCGTTCTGCGCCGAACCGGCCGTGCTGCTGCTGGCCGGCGGCATCGGCATCACCCCGCTGCTGCCGATGGCCCGCGAGGCACGGCGGCACGGCCTGGACTGGCGGCTGCTCCACGTCGGCCGCAGCGCCGACACCCTCCCGTACACGGACGAGCTGCGCGCCCTCGACCCGCACCGCGTCACCCTGCGCACCGACGACGAGCACGGCGTTCCCACCGGCGCCGAACTGCTGGCCCACGCCCCGCGCGGGGCCGCCGTCTACTGCTGCGGACCGGCCCCGATGCTCGCCGCCGTCCAGCGCGCCCTGGACGAATCACCCGCCGCCGCCCTGCACTTCGAGCGGTTCGGTGCCGCCCCGGTCACCGACGGCGAACCGTTCACCGTCCGCCTCGGCGCGACCGGCCCGGCGCTGGACGTCCCCGCCGACCGCTCCGCCCTGGACATCCTCCGCGAGACCCGCCCCGACCTGCCGTACTCCTGCCACCAGGGCTTCTGCGGCACCTGCGAGGTCCGGCTGCTGGCCGGCACCCCCGACCACCGCGACCGCCGCCTCACCCCCGAACAGCGTGCCGCCGGCGCCCTGCTGCCCTGCGTCTCCCGGGCCGCCGAGGGCGAGACCCTGGTCCTCGATCTGTAGCAAGGAGCCCCGTCGTGGCCGAGCCCCCGTCCTTCCCGTTCACCGCGCACGACCTCGCCCGCTTCCGCGAGACCCAGCAACTCGCCTACCACTGCGCCGAACAGGTCGCCGCCTGGATCGAACCGGGCGTCACCGAGCGGCAGGCCACCGCGGAGCTGCGCCGCCGCCTGGTCGCGGCCGGTGTGCGGGACTTCTTCCACATCCCGTTCGCCTGGTTCGGCGACCGGACGGCGTTCCGGCACTTCCACACCCCGCTCCAGTTCTTCGCGGGCGGCCGGCGGCTGGCCGAGGGCATGCCCTATGTGCTGGACTGCGCACCGGTGGTGGACGGCTACACCGCCGACATCGGCTACGGCGGCAAGGTCGGCGAGAACCCGGTCTGGGACCGTCTCGCCGCCGACCTCAAGGTCTACCGCGAGCTGATCCTCGCCGAGGTCCGCGCCCGCAAACCGCTCGACGAGGTGTACGCGGCGGTGGACGCGCAGATCGCCGCGCACGGCTACGACAACCGCCACCAGGTCTACCCCGGCCGGGTGATCGGCCACCAGGTGACCAGGACGACCACCCGCGGCCCGGCCGGGGTGAACGTCCTCGGCTTCGGCGTCCGGACCCTCCAGACGCTCGGCCGCGAGCTGATCGGCGAACGCCTGCACGGCCGTTCACCGCTCTGGGCGGACGGCCGGTCCTCCCGGCACGCGCCGACCCCGGGCCTCTGGGCGGTGGAGCCGCACATCGCCTTCCGCGAGGTGGGCATCAAGTTCGAGGAACTGCTCGTGGTGACGGACGACGACGCGTACTGGCTCGACGACGACCTGCCGCACGTCCGGCGCTGGACCGTGCGGGAGACCCCGCAGCAGACCGCCCAGGAGGCGACCCGATGACGACGACCACCCGCCGCCGGACCGTCCGCTCCGGCGGGCTGCCGCTCGCCGTCTTCGAGGACGGCGACCCGGCCGCCCCCACCGTCCTGCTGGTGCACGGCTACCCGGACACCCATGTGGTCTGGGACGACATCGCCGCCGACCTCGCCCGCGACCACCACGTGGTCCGCTACGACGTGCGCGGCGCCGGCGAGTCGGGCGCGCCGGCCACCCGCGACGGCTACCGGCTGGAGCACCTCGCCGCCGACCTCCTCGCCGTCGCCGACGCCGTCAGCCCGGACCGCCCGGTGCACGTCGTCGCCCACGACTGGGGCTCGCTGCAGTCCTGGGAGGCCGTCACCGCGCCCGGCGCCGGGCAGCGGATCGCCTCCTACACCACCATGTCCGGCCCCTGCCTGGACCACCTGGGGTACTGGCTGCGCGAGCGCTACCGCCGGCCCACCCCGCGCCACCTGCGGCAACTGCTCTCCCAGGGCGTGCACTCCTGGTACATCACCGCCTTCCACCTGCCCTTCCTCGCCCCCGGCGTCTGGCGGCTCGGCCTCGCCCGGGCCTGGCCCCGGGTGCTGCGCGACCTGGAGGGCGTCACCCCGCGCCCCGGCCACCCGCAGCCCACCCTGCGGCGGGACGCCGTGCGCGGCATCGAGCTGTACCGGGCCAATATGCGCCCCGCCCTGGGCCACCCTCGCGAGCGGCCCACCGAGGTGCCCGTCCAGCTGATCACCCTCACCGAGGACCACTACGTCGGAGAGTTCCTCTCCGAGGGGCTGGAGCGCTGGGTGCCGCGGCTGACCCGCCGTTCGCTGCGCGCCTCCCACTGGTCCGCCCTGCTGGAGAAGGGGTCCGCCGTGGCCGCCATGGTCCGCGAGTTCACCGCCCGGGTCGACGCCGGACAGCCCGGCGCGGCCCCGGACCCCGGCCGGCTGGTCGTCGTCACCGGCGGCGGCAGCGGCATCGGACGGGCCACCGCGCTCGCCTTCGCCGAGGACGGCGCCCGGGTGGTGGTCTGCGACCTCGACCTCGCCGCCGCCGAGCGCACCGCCGAACTCGCCGCCCTGATCGGCCCGCCCGCCCACGCCTACCGGGTGGACGTCAGCGACGGCGCCGCCGTGGACGCCTTCGCCCAGCAGGTCGCCGCCGAGCACGGGGTGCCCGACGTGGTCGTCAACAACGCGGGCATCGGCCACTCCGGGACGTTCCTGCAGACCACCGAGAAGGAGTGGCAGCGCGTCCTGGACGTCAACCTCTGGGGCGTGATCCACGGCTGCCGCGCCTTCGGCTCGCTGATGGCCGAGCGCGCCGAGGGCGGCCACATCGTCAACCTCGCCTCGGCGGCGGCCTATCTGCCCGCCAAGGCGCTGACCGCCTACGCCACCAGCAAGGCCGCCGTCTTCATGCTCTCCGACTGCCTGCGCGCCGAACTGGCCGGGCACGGCATCGGCGTCTCCACGATCTGCCCCGGCATCGTCAACACCAACATCACCCGCACCTCCACCTTCTCCGCCACCACCCCCGCCCAGCAGACCGCCAAACAGGCCCGCGCCGCCAAGCTCTACGCCCGCCGCGGCTTCCCGCCCGAGAAGGTCGCCGCCGCCGTCCTGCACGCCGTCCGCACCGGCAAACCCGTCGTCCCCGTCACCCCCGAGGCGAAACTCGCCCGCCTCCTCAGCCGCCTCTCCCCGGGCCTGCTCCGTCTCGCCGCCCGCCTCGACGTCACCTGACGGCAGGCCTCGCGGCCTCCCACGGCGCTTCTTCGCACTACCGCGGGGAATCCCGACAGGAGGTGTCGGGATTCCACGGCAGCATCGGCGGGGTCGGAGCGAGCACGAGGGAAGGAGCAGGGCATGACACAGCCACTGAAGGGCAGGGTCGCGCTGGTCGCGGGGGCGACGCGGGGGGCGGGGCGGGCGATCGCCGTCCAGCTGGGGGCCGCGGGGGCCACGGTGTACGGGACGGGGCGCAGTGCCGAGGGGCACCGGTCGGAGTACGGGCGGGCGGAGACGCTGGAGGAGACGGCGGAGCTGGTCACGGCGGCCGGCGGGCGGGGGATCGCGGTGCGGGCGGACCACCTGGTGCCGGCCGAGGTGGCGGCGGTGGCCGAGCGGATCGACGCCGAACAGGGCGGGCTGGACATCCTGGTCAACGACATCTGGGGCGGCGAGCAACTGTTCGCCTGGGACCGTCCGGTCTGGGAGCACGACCTCGACAAGGGGCTGCGCCTGCTGCGTCTCGCGGTCGAGACGCACGCCGTCACCAGTCACCACCTGCTGCCGTTGCTGCTGCGCAGGCCCGGCGGGCTGGTGGTGGAGATGACGGACGGCACCGCCGAGTACAACGCGAACCGCTACCGGATGTCGTTCTTCTACGACCTCGCCAAGGCCTCCGTGCTGCGGATGGCGTTCGCACTGGGGCACGAACTCGGCCCGCGCGGGGCGACGGCGGTCGCCCTGACGCCCGGCTGGATGCGCTCGGAGATCATGCTGGAGCACTTCGGCGTCACCGAGGAGACCTGGCGCGAGGCGACCGAGCGGGAGCCGCAGTTCGGCATCTCGGAGTCGCCCGGCTATGTCGGCCGGGCGGTGGTGGCGCTGGCCGCCGACCCGGACGTGGCGCGCTGGAACGGGACGTCCCTCTCCAGCGGCGCCCTGGCCGGGGAATACGGCTTCACCGATCTGGACGGCAGCCGGCCGGACGCCTGGCGCTACCTGGTGGACGCGGAGACGGCGGAAGGGCCGCTGGACCCGGCCGGCTACCGCTGAGCGGAAACGCCGTACAGGGCGGCGGTGCGGGCCGCCGCCTGGGCCAACCGCCTTCGCAGCGGCGGCGGTTCGAGCACCTCGGCCTCCGGTCCGAGCCGCAGCAGCTCGTCGTAGGCGACCTCCAGTGATTCGACGGGGAGCCGGACGGTCACCCAGCCGTGGCCGTCCGGCTCCCCGGCGGTGGCGAGGGCCTGCCGGGCGGGGACGGGCTCCAGCAGCCGGGGGAGCAGCTCGGTGCCCAGCGGGCTCAGCCGTACCGTGACACTCTCCCGCAGCAGGGACCGGGCGAACGCGGCCGCGCTGGCCTCCCAGAACGCCCCGAGGTCGAACTCCTCGTCCCGCTCGAAGCGTTCGGGCAGCGGCTCGGCGCTCTCCAGCCGGTCCACCCGGTACACCCGCGGCTCGGTGGCACCCTCCGGGCGGGCCACCAGGTACCAGGTGCCCGCCTTCAGCACCAGCCCGTACGGCCGCAGCGTCCGCGCCACGGTCTCCGTCCGCTCGGCGGCCCGCCGCCGGTAGCGGGCCCGCAGCAGCCGCTCGCCCCAGACGGCCCGGGAGACCTCGGTGAGCAGCGGGGGAGCCGGCGCGGTGCGGAACCAGCCGGGCGCGTCCAGGTGGAACCGCCGCACCCCGGCGGCCGGCGCCTCGCCGAGTTCGTTCAGCACCTTCAGCCGGGCGGTCAGTGCCGGGTCGGCGAGCCCCATGTCGCCCAGCGGGCCGGGCAGTCCGGCGAGCAGCAGCACCTCGGCCTCGGCCCGGTCCAGCCCGGTCAGCCGGGTGCGGTAGCCGTCCAGCAGCCGGTAGCCGCCGGCCCGCCCGCGCTCCGCGTACACCGGCACCCCGGCCTCGGCGAGCGCCAGCACGTCCCGCTGGACGGTGCGCTCGGACACCTCCAGTTCGGCCGCCAGCTCGGCCCCGGTCATGGTCCGCCGCGCCTGCAGCAGCAACAGCAGCGAGATCGCCCGCGCCGCCCGCATCCGCTCCGCCTTTCCCTCCCGGTCGTCCCGCTGATGCCCGATCCTAGGACGCGCGCCCCACCCCCACTGCACCGATCATGGGTGCCACAGGGCCATCACCCGGCGCGAGCGAAGGAGCACCCATGGCCACCGGCACCGTGAAGTCCTACAACGCCGACCACGGCTACGGCACGATCACCCCCGACGACGAGGGACCCGCGCTGTACGTCTACTTCGACTCGATCCTGGGCGCGCGCGAGGACGGGGGCGCGCGCGGCCTCGCCGTGGGCCAGAAGGTGGAGTACGACCCGACCGAGCAGGAGGGCCGGCCGGTCGCGGAGCGCGTCCGGCCGCGGTGAGCCCGGCGCCGGGACCGCGTGCCGGGGCCGTGTGCCGGGGCCGGGAGTCGGGAGCCTAGGATCGAGGCCCATGGAGATCTCGACCGCCCTCTGGTCCTTCGCCCTCGTCGTGGGGCTGCTCACCCTCACCCCCGGTCTCGACACCGCGCTGATCCTGCGCACCTCCGCGCTCGGCCACCGCCGGCAGGCGTGGGGCGTGGTGCTCGGCATCCAGACCGGCACGCTGATCTGGGGCACCCTCACCTCGGCCGGGGTGACGGCGCTGCTGACCGCCTCCCATCTGGCGTACGAGATCGTCCGCTGGGCCGGGGCCGCGTACCTGGTCTGGATGGGCGTGGGGATGCTGCGCAGCCGGGGCGCCGAGCCGGCGGCGGACGCGGTGGGGCCCGCGGACGGCGGTTTCGGGTACGGCTGGCGGCGCGGCACGCTGACCAATCTGCTGAACCCCAAGGTCGGCGTCTTCTATGTGGCGATGCTGCCGCAGTTCATCCCGGCGGGCGCGCCGCACTTCGCCACCGGTGTGGCGCTGACCTGCGTGCACGTCGTGGAGGGGGTGCTCTGGTCGACGGTCCTGGTGGGCTTCGCCCAGGTGGTGCGCGGCTGGCTGCGCAGGCCCGCCGCGCGCCGGGTGCTGGACCGGGTGACCGGTGCGGTGGTGGTCGGCTTCGGGCTGAAGCTGGCGGTCTCCGAGTAAGGCCGTGTGGCGGGCCGCAGAGCGGGGCAGGGGCGGCGACCGGGCAGCGTCACCCGGGTGGTGGCCAGCGATGGCCGCCCCGGGCCGGTCCGGGCTGCACTGGAGGCGACACGGCCCCGGCCCGGCGGGCCGGAGACAGGAGCGGCCCCATGGCCATCATCGCGACGTTCGAGTTCCCCGGGGTCGGTCTGGCCCAGTACGAGGAGGCCGTGGACCGGCTGACCGGCGGTGCGGGCCTCAACGCGCCGTCCGACTGGCCGGTGCGCGGGCTGGTGCTGCACACGGCGGGCCCGACGCCGGACGGCGGCTGGCTGGTCACCGACGTGTGGGAGTCCCGGGAGGCGTTCGAACACTATGCGGCGGTGCTGATGCCGATCCTCCAGGAGGTCGGCATCCCGGCCGTGCCGCCGCTGCTCTGCCAGGCCTACAACGTGGTGACCTGAGCGCGTTCAGGCCGCGTGCGACCGCGGCTTCCCGGCCCCGGCCCCGTCCGTTCGCGCCAGGTCGTGGTGGATCGGCCCGCTGCCGGAGCTCAGCGGCCGGCAGCCGCCGCCGCGGCGGTGGGCGATGATCTCGGCGGCCACCGAGACGGCCGTCTCCTCGGGGGTGCGGGCGCCGAGGTCGAGGCCGATCGGGGAGCGCAGCCGGGCGATCTCGGCGTCGGTGAGGCCGGCCTCGCGCAGCCGGGCCAGCCGGTCGTGGTGGGTGCGGCGCGAGCCCATCGCGCCGACGTAGCCGACCGGCAGCCGCAGGGCGCGTTCCAGCAGCGGGATGTCGAACTTGGCGTCGTGGGTGAGGACGCAGAGCACCGTCCGCCCGTCGATCGCCGCCGCGCCGTCCGGGAGGGCCAGCTGGGAGTCGAGGTAGCGGTGCGGCCAGTCCACGACGACCTGGTCGGCCTCGGGGAAGCGGCGTTCGGTGGCGAAGACCGGGCGGGCGTCGCAGACGGTGACGTGGTAGCCGAGGAACTTGCCGATCCGCACCACGGCGGCGGCGAAGTCGATGGCGCCGAAAACCAGCATGCGGGGCGGGGGAACGCAGGACTCGACGAAGACGGTGACGCTGCCTTGCTCACGGACGGTGGCCGGTTCACGTTCGCCGCAGGGGCGCCCGTCCAGGCCGAGGACGACCCGGCCGGTGCGTCCGGCGTCCAGCATGGCCCGCGCCTCGGCGGTGATCGCGCGCTCCAGCGCGGTGAGGCGGTGCGCGGCGGGGCGCGCGGGGGAGAGGGAGCCGTGGCGGGTGTCGGCGGTGACGGCGAGGGCGGCGCCGACCAGCCCGCCGGGGCCGGCGATCACCCGGGCGAGGGCCACCGGGGTGCCGGCGGCGATGGCCGCGATGCCGGTGTCCAGGGCGGGGTCGGTGCCGGGGGTGACCGGCTGGACGAAGACGTCCAGGACGCCGCCGCAGGTCAGGCCGACCGCGAAGGCGTCCTCGTCGTTGTAGCCGAACCGCTTCAGCACCGGTTCGCCGGAGGCGAGGGCGGCCCGGCACAGCTCGTACACGGCGCCCTCGACGCAGCCGCCGGAGACACTGCCGACCGCCTCGCCGGCCGCGTCCACGGCGAGGGCCGCCCCCGGGTCGCGCGGCGCGCTGCCGGCGACCCCGACGACGGTGGCCACGGCGAAGGAGCGCCCGGACGCGTGCCAGGCCCGCAGCTGCTCGGCGATGTCCTGCATGTCGGGGAACTCCTCGCGCGACGAAGTCGGGGCGGGCCGGAAGGGCCGCCGTACGGGAAACGATTCCGGCCCGGCGACGGTGCGGCCGGCGCGCGGTTAGTCGGCGACGGCCGAGCCCCCAGGACGGCCGCGGCCCCGGGGACGTTCGGGCCGGCCCGCCGGGCTACCGCGCCCCGGGGGCCTCGGTGGTCAGGTGCTCGGGCCGGACCGGGATCCGGTGCAGCGCCAGCCCGGTGGCGTCGCGGATGGCGGCCACGATGGACGGCGTCGCGGAGACGGTCGGGGCCTCGCCCACCCCGCGCAGCCCGTACGGGGCGTGCGGGTCGGGCAGTTCGAGGAGCTCCACCGGCATCGGCGGGGTGTCCAGGATGGTGGGGATCAGGTAGTCGGTGAAGGAGGCGTTGCGCACCTTCCCGTCCTTGACGACGATCTCCTCCATCACGGCCAGGCCGAGCGCCTGGGCGCAGCCGCCCTGGATCTGGCCGACCACCGAGAGCGGGTTGAGCGCCTTGCCGACGTCCTGGACGGCGGTCAGCTCGACCACCTTGACCAGGCCGAGTTCGACGTCCACGTCGACGACCGCGCGGTTGGCGCAGAAGGAGTACTGGAGGTGGCCGGAGCCCTGCCCGGTCTCCTTGTCGAACGGGACGGTCGGGCGGTGGTGGTGCTCGCGGGTGAGGTCGATCGCGTCGTCGCCGAGCAGGTCGACCATGGCCACCAGCGGGCCGGCCGACGCCGAGACCACCGTTCCGGCGCTCAGCGTGAGGTCGTGGTGGGTCCAGCCGTAACGCCGGCGGCCCTTCTCGATCAGCGCCTGCCGGACGGCCTCGGCGGCGAGCTTGACCGCGCCGCCGGTCATGTAGGTCTGCCGGGAGGCGGAGGTCGAACCGGCCGAGCCGACCTCGGTGTTGGCCGGCTGGATGGTCACCTGCTCGACGCCCAGCTCGGTGCGGGCGATCTGGGCGTGCACGGTGACCCCGCCCTGGCCGACCTCCGCCATCGCGGTGTGCACCATGGCGACCGGCTCGCCGCCGATCACCTCCAGCCGCACCCGGGCGGTGGAGTAGTCGTCGAAGCCCTCGGAGAAGCCGACGTTCTTGATGCCGACCGAGTAGCCGACACCGCGCACGATGCCCTCGCCGTGCGAGGTGTTGGACAGCGCGCCCGGGAGCCGCCGGATGTCCGGGCGGTCGGGGTCCAGCGGTGGCGGGAGCGGCATGTCCTTGACGCGGCGCAGGAGTTCGGCGACCGGGGCGGGTGAGTCGATCCGCTGGCCGGTGGGCAGCCGGTCGCCCTCGGCCATCGCGTTCAGCCGCCGCAGCTCGACCGGGTCCATGCCCAGGGCGGCGGCCAGCTTGTCCATCTGCGTCTCGTAGCCGAACGCGGCCTGGACGGCGCCGAAGCCGCGCATCGCCCCGCAGGGCGGGTTGTTGCTGTAGAGCGCGATGGCGTGCATCCGCACGTTCGGGATCACGTACGGGCCGTGGCCGAGCGAGGCCGCGTTGCCGACCACGGCGGGTGAGGAGGAGGCGTACGCACCGCCGTCCAGCACGATCCGGCAGTCGGCGAAGACCAGCCTGCCGTCCCGGGTGGCGCCGTGCTCGTACGTCATCCGGGCCGGGTGGCGGTGGACATGGCCGAAGAAGGACTCGTCGCGGGAGTAGACGATCTTGACCGGCCTGCCGGTGCGCAGCGCCAGCAGACCGGCGTGGATCTGCATCGAGAGGTCCTCGCGACCGCCGAAGGCGCCGCCGACGCCGGCCAGGGTGAGCCGGATCCTCTCCTCCGGCAGGGCCAGCACGGGGGCCATCTGCCGGCGGTCCACGTGCAGCCACTGGGTGGCGATGTAGAGGTCGATGCCGCCGTCCTCGGCGGGCACCGCCAGGCCGGACTCGGGGCCGAGGAAGGCCTGGTCCTGCATGCCGACCTCGTAGCTGCCGCTGACGGTGACGTCCGCCATCGCCCGCACCTCGTCGGTCACCCCGAGGCCGGAGACCAGCCGCTGCTCGTGGCAGATGTTGCCGTGCCCGTGCGACCTGTACTCGTGCGGCTCGTGCACATGGCCGTGGGTCTCCGGGTCGAGGCACTGCTCCTCGGTGGTGATCGGGGTGAGCACCTCGTACTCGACCCTGATCCGCTCCACCGCGCGGCGGGCCGTCTCCGGGTGGTCGGCCGCGACCAGCGCGATCGCCTCGCCGTGGTGGCGGACCTTGTCGATCGCCAGGACCGGCTGGTCCTGGATCTCCAGGCCGTAGTACTTGGAGCCCGGGATGTCCTCGTGGGTGAGCACGGCGTACACCCCGGGCAGCCGCAGCGCCTCGGAGACGTCCACCGAGCGGATGGTGGCGCGGGGGTGCGGCGAGCGCAGGGCCGTACCCCAGAGCATGTCCTCGTGCCACAGGTCGGACGAGTAGGCGAACTCGCCCCTGACCTTCAGCGCGCCGTCCGGGCGCAGCGGCGAGCCGCCGACGCCGTCCCCGCCGGTCTGCCGGATGTCCTGGAGGTTCTTCTGGCCCCGGAGGGTGCGCATGCTCATTCCGCGACCGCCTTCCCGCCCATGCGGGCGGAGGCCAGCCGCACCGCGTCCATGATCTTCCCGTAGCCGGTGCAGCGGCAGAGGTTGCCGGAGAGCGCCTCGCGGATGTCGTCGTCGCCCGGCCGGGCGTCCCTGGCGAGCAGCGCGTCGGTCTGCACCAGCAGGCCGGGGGTGCAGAAGCCGCACTGGACGGCCCCGGCGTCGACGAACGCCTGCTGGACGAGGCCCAGTTCACCGTTCTCGCCGGTCAGGCCCTCGACCGTGCGGACGTCCCGGTCCTGGACCTGGCCGGCCGCGACCAGGCAGGAACAGACCGGCACGCCGTCCAGGTAGACCGTGCAGGAGCCGCACTCGCCCTGCTCGCAGGCGTTCTTCGAGCCCGGCAGGCCCACGCGCTCGCGCAGCACGTACAGCAGGCTCTCGCCCTCCCACACGTCGTCGGCCTCGACCGGCCTGCCGTTGGCGGTGAATGTGACCCTCATGCCGCGCTCCCGATCTGCTTGCCGTAGTCGTTCCACGTCCAGGTGAGGGTGCGCCGGGCCAGCACGGCCAGCGCGTGCCGCCGGTAGTCGGCGGTGCCGCGGACGTCGTCGATCGGTGCGGCGGCGGCCTTCACCAGCTCGCCGAACCGCTGAACCACCCCGGCGCCCAGCGGGCCGCCGGACTCCCAGAGGCCGCGCCCGGCGAGCACGCCCTGGAGGTACTCCTCGGCCTCGACGGCGCGGCGCGGCGTGGGGGCGGCCGAGCCGATCCCGGTGCCGACGGTGCCGCTCCCCGGGTGGAGGGCGAAGCCGAACGCGCAGACCGCGATCACCATGGCGTTGCGGGTGCCGACCTTGGAGAACTGCTGGGGGCCGTCCGCGACCGGGATCCGCACGGCGCGGATCAGCTCGTCCGGCTCCAGCGAGTTGCGCTTCACCCCGACGTAGAACTCGTCGATGGGGATCAACCGGGTGCCGCGCACCGAGGCGGCCTCCACGAGGACGTCCCGGCCGGCCGCCAGCAGCGCGGGGTGCGCGTCACCGGCGGGCGAGGCACCGCCGAGGTTGCCGCCCACGCTGCCGCGGTTGCGGATCTGCGGCGAGCCGACGGTGCGGGCCGCCAGCGCCAGGCCGGGCAGCGGGCCGGACAGCTCGTCGATGATCCGGCTGTAGGGGACGGCGGCGCCGAGCCGCACGACATCGCCGTCGTTCGACCAGGTGGTGAGCTCGGTGACGCGGTTGAGGTCGAGGAGCGCGGATGGCCGGCGCACGTCGAAGTTCAGCTCGACCATGACGTCCGTACCGCCCGAGAGGGGCAGCGCGGTCGGGTGCCCGGCCTTCGCCGCGAGCGCCTCGTCCCAGGTGGCGGGCCGAAGGAACTCCATACGGGGGTCTCCTCACGTCGTCGGCGCCAGGACGGGTGGGCCCGGTGCCCGCCGCCCGGTGCCCGGATCGCGTGGACCGCCTCGTCGCCTCGGCGCCGGATGCCGGTCACCGGCGTCGTTCCGGCGGCGTGTGGACAGTGAACCGCCGAGACGGGCCCGTCGGCAGTCACCGATGGCATGAAGCCCCGGCTCTGGTGCCGCCCGGCATCCTGTACGTTCCTCTAAGGAGGGGAATCGCGCATCCCAGCCGTGGAGCGGACACCACCGACGACCGTGACCCGGCCGCGGTTCCCGAGCCGCGGGCCCGTGATCCGGGCACCGGCCGGTCCGTCCCCCCGAGCCCGGCCGGTCGGGCAGACTGTGAGCCCGGCCGAGCGCCCGGGCCGCCCTCACCCCCAGCCCGTTAGGAGTCCGCGGATGCGTGTCCGTGACCTGCTCGCCCCCGGTGCCCCGCGTCTGCGCCTGCTCGCGGCCGAGGAGGAGCTGGACCGGCAGGTCGGCGGTGTGATGACCACGGACCTGCACGACCCGGGCCGCTATCTGCACGGCGGCGAGCTGGTGCTCACCGGCATGCTCTGGCGCACCGGCCCGGCGGACTCCGAGCGCTTCGTGCGGACCATCGCGGCCGGCGGCGCGGTCGCCCTGGCGGCCGGCGAGGCCGAGGTCGGGCCCGTCCCCGAGGACCTGATCGAGGCCTGTCGCCGGCACCGGATGCCGCTGCTGGCGGTCCCCGACGACATCGCGTTCGGCACCGTCGCCGAGTTCATCGGCCGCCAGGTCTCCGCCGACCGCGCCGCCGACCTCGCCGCCCTGGTGGACCGTCACCGTCTGCTGGTCTCCGCGGCCGGCGGCGGTGGCCTGGACGCCGTCCTCGACCTGCTCGGCGGCGACCTCGACCTGGACTGCTGGGTGCTCACCCCCACCGGATCGGTGATCGCCGGTCCGGCCGAACGGCTCTCCGCCGACGACCGGGACCAGCTGGTCCGCGCCCACCTCGGCGCCCAGCGCGGGCGCCGTCGCCCCCCGCACCTGGCCCGGCTGCGCACCGGCGCCTACTCGCTGCTGCCCGCGCCCGCCGTTCCCGACACCGGGACGCCGCTCGCCGACTGGCTGCTGGCGGTCGCCGGTGACATCACCGAGTGGACCACCAAGCGCCAGCAGCTCGCCGAGAACCTGGCCGGGCTGGTCGCCGCCGAGCGCCACCGCCGGGACGAGGGCCGCCGGCTGCGCCGCCGTCTCGCCGACGAGGCGCTGACGCTGCTCCAGCGCGACGCCGACCCGGCCGAGATCAGCCGCGCCCTCTACGCCTCCTCGGCGATGGCCGCCCGCTACGAGAGCGCCGAGCCCGGGCGCCGGACGGCGCAGGGTTCCTGGCTGGTGCTCAGCGCCGAGGGGACGGGTCTGCCGGAGGGGGCGGTGCGGCCGATCCTGGAGGAAGCCCTCAACGGGACCACCGACCGCGCCCTGGTCGCCGGGGCCGGCGACGACGCGGTGGTGGTGCTGCCGGTCCTCGACAGCCCGGTGCCCGCCGACGCCCTGCGCGAGCTGCTCGCCCCGCTGGAGGCCGGCCTCGGTCCGGAGGGCCGGATCACCCTCGGCGTCTCCGCCCCCGCCTCCGAGGCGGGCGGCCTGCGCGGCGCCCTGGAGGAGGCCCGGCACGCCCGCCGGATCGCCGCCGCCCGGGTGGGCCGGGTCTGCGTCGCCGGTCCGGAGGAGCTGGCCTCGCACGTGCTGCTGCTGGCCGCCGTCCCGGACGAGGTCCGCCGGGCGTTCCGCGGCCGGCTGCTGGACAAGGTGATCGGGTACGACCTCGAACACCAGGCGGACCTGGTCCGCACCCTGGAGGCGTTCCTGCGCTCGGACGGCTCCTGGACGCGCTGCGCCGCCCAGCTGCACGTCCACGTCAACACCCTGCGCTACCGGATCGGCCGGATCGAGGAGCTGACCGGGCGGGACCTCTCCCGCCTGGAGGACCGGGTGGACTTCTACCTGGCCCTGGAACTGGCCTGAGCCGGTAGGTACCGGCCGGACGGACCGAGGGCCCGCCACGACCGCCGGAAACCGGCGTCGTGGCGGGCCCTTCGGCGCGGTGCTACGGCTGGACCGGGATCACCCCGGTGAGCCACTCGAAGACCCCGGGCACCATGTTCTTCCAGACGTCACTGGAGTGCGGGCCGGTGGTCTCCACCGGCTGGACGGTGGTGGGCGCCTTGGCGACGTCCTTCATCGCGACCGCGCCCTCGTAGCCGTCGCCCTTGTTGCCGCTCATGTAGAGGGCGACCTTCGGCGGCTGGCCGGCGGTCTTGAGGATGTTGACCGGGTTGTTGGCCTCGCGCAGCTTGGCGTCCTTGCCGACCAGGGAGTCCGGCTCGGTGGCCGGGTCGTTGTAGCCGGAGAGGCTGACGCCGGCCCGGTAGCGGTCGGGGTGGGCGACCGCCAGCTTGGTGGCGCAGTGCGCGCCGGCCGAGTACCCGGCGACGGCCCAGCGGTCCGGGGCGGGGTCGGCCCGGAAGTTGTCCAGCACCATCTGCGGTACGTCGCGGGTCAGCCAGGCCTCGGCGTTGACCTTGCCCGGCACGTCGGCGCAGCCGGTGTCGGTGTGGTTGCCGAGCAGCAGGGTGCGCGGCGAGACCAGGATGAACGGCGCCACCTTGCCCTGCTGCATCAGCGGCTTCAGCTGGTCGGAGACCTTCAGCGTGCCGTACCAGGTGGAGGAGGAGCCCGGGTAGCCCGGGATCAGCTCGACGACCGGGAACTTCTTGTCCTTGAAGGCCGGGTCGTTGTACTGCGGCGGCAGCCAGACCAGCACCTCGCCGTCGACCCCGGAGACCTGGCCCTTGAGGTCGGTCTTCTGGACGTCGCCCGGCACCTTCGGGTCGTCCACGCCGTGGAACTGCTGCAGCACCTTGGTCGGTTTGGCGTCGCCCCCGCCCTCCTGGCCGTGGCCGGCGCCCGTGCCGTGCTCGGCCGGCGGGACGGGGGGCACGGCCCGGACGTGGTTGCCGGTGCCGAGCAGGTCGTCCCAGGTGCCGTAGATCAGGTTGGCGTTGTTGACCATGACGAAGACCATCGTCACGGCGGTGATCTGGCAGAAGACGATCATGGCGAGTCTGGACAGGATCCGCACCGGTCGAGGTCCGCGGACCTTGCCCCAGAGCAGCATCGCCACCGCGATGGAGATCGGCACGAGGATCACCGTGCAGACGAAGAATGGCGTACCTGTCAGTTGCATCAAGTTCTCGTATCCGGGTTTCAAGCCGCTCCGGGCCCCACTCGCCCGGAACGCGCTCCAATGGCATCAGACGGTGGGGAACGGGAGATCGGTTGCCGTTCAAATCTGTGCGGAACCTGAGAGGAACATCACGTTTCCGGGATGTTCCGTTTTCGGGCCGGACCTAGTCTGCCACCCAATCGGCCCTGTCCTGGACGGCGTTGCCAGCCAACTCCCAGGATCGCCACTCAGCAGGGCACGATACCGCGCGTACGGACCCGGCCAGCGGGCGAGGCGGTGCAATACCGCGCGCGCCGGGAAGCGAGACTATGGGGATGAGCAATACCCGCTTTCGTCCTTACCGCCGGTTCTGGCCCGCCTGCGCCGCCCTGGCACTGGTGGTCGCCGTGGCCGGTTGCAGCAGTACCGGAGGCAGACGCGCCGAGCAGGCCCGCGCCAAGGCCGCGGCCGGCGCCGGCAGCGCTGTCACCACCCCGCGCTGGAAGGTCGCCATGGTGACCCACGCGGGCGCCGGCGACGCGTTCTGGGACACCGTGCGCAAGGGCGCCGAGCAGGCCGCGGCCAAGGACAACATCACCTTCCTGTACTCCAACGACGCGCAGACCCAGAACCAGGTCCAGCTCGTCCAGGCCGCCATCGACCAGAAGGTCGACGGCCTGCTGGTCACCCTCGCCAAGGGCGACGCGCTCGGCGACGTCCTCGGCAAGGCCAAGGCGGCCGGCATCCCGGTGATCACCATCAACTCCGGCCAGGAGTACTCGGCCAGGTTCGGCGCGCTCACCCACATCGGCCAGGACGAGTCCACCGCCGGCCAGGCCGCCGGCACCGAGCTGGCCGCGCGCGGCCGCAGGAACGTCCTCTGCGTCATCCACGAGCAGGGCAACGTGGGCCAGGAGCAGCGCTGCGCCGGAGCCCGGAGCACGGCCGGCGGCCCCTTCCAGGTGCTCTACGTGGACGGCGTCAACATGCCCGACGCCCGCGCCGCCGTCTCCGCCCGGCTCCAGGCCGACCCGGCCATCGACACCGTGCTCACCCTCTCCGCGCCGATGGCCGCCACCGGCCTCCAGGCCATCCAGGACGCCCGCCGCGACGTCGAACTCGACACCTTCGACCTGGGCGCCCAGGTGGTGGCCGGCCTCAAGTCCGGCAGCGTCGGCTTCGCCGTCGACCAGCAGCCCTACCTCCAGGGCTACGAGGGCGTCGACCTGCTCTGGCTGTACCGCTCCAACCTGGACGCGCTCGGCGGCGGCAAGCCCGTCCTGACCGGCCCGCAGATCCTCACCCGGGACGACGCCGACGCGCTCGCCGAGTACGTCGCGAGGGGGACCAGGTGAGCACCGACCTCCTCGCCCAGGACCGCCCGGCGGCACTGCGCCGGCTCTTCGCCCGGCCCGAGTTCGGCTCGCTGATCGCCGCCGCCGCGGTGTTCCTGGTCTTCGCCGCCGTCGCCGAGCCGTTCCTGCGGGTCTCCTCGCTGGGCACGGTGCTGTACGCGGCCTCCACCATCGGGATCATGGCGGTGCCGGTCTCGCTGCTGATGATCGGCGGCGAGTTCGACCTCTCGGCCGGGGTGCTGGTCACCACCGCGGCCCTGACCTCGTCGATGGTCTCCTACCAGCTCACCGCCGTGACCTGGGTCGGTGTGCTGGTCTCGCTGCTGGTGGCGCTGGCCGTCGGCGGCTTCAACGGCTGGATGCTCAGCCGGACGAAGCTGCCCAGCTTCATCGTCACCCTCGGCACGTTCCTGATGCTGACCGGTGCCAACCTCGGCGTCACCAAGCTGGTCTCCGGCACCGTCTCCACCAAGCCGATCTCCGACATGCGGGGCTTCGCCTCCTGCCGCTGGCTGTTCGCCTCCGAGGTCACCGTCGGCGGGCTGACGATCAAGGCCACCGTCTGGTGGTGGCTCGGCCTGCTGCTGGTCGGCAGCTGGGTGCTGCTGCGGACCCGCTTCGGCAACTGGATCTTCGCGGTCGGCGGCGACGCGGACGCGGCCCGCGCGGTCGGCGTGCCCGTCGCCCGGACCAAGACCCTGCTCTACCTCGGCGTCGGCTTCGGCGCTTGGGTGCTCGGCCAGCACCTGCTGTTCTCCTTCGACACCGTGCAGTCCGGCGAGGGCGTCGGCAACGAGCTGATCTACATCGTCGCGGCGGTCATCGGCGGCTGCCTGATCACCGGCGGCTACGGCTCGGTGGCCGGCTCGGCGCTCGGCGCGCTGATCTTCGGCATGGCCAGCAAGGGGATCATCTACGCCCAGTGGAACCCGGACTGGTTCAAGTTCTTCCTGGGCGCGATGCTGCTGCTCGCCGCCCTGCTGAACTCCTGGGTCAAGCGCCGGGCCGAACGGGGGCCGCGATGAGCGACAGCACGAACCACGGGACGAACGAACTGCTCGCCCTGGACGGCGTCGGCAAGACGTACGGCACGGTCCGGGCGCTCCAGGACGTCTCGCTCACCCTGCGGGCCGGCGAGATCAGCTGCGTGCTCGGCGACAACGGCGCCGGGAAGTCCACCCTGATCAAGATCATCGCAGGGCTGCACCAGCACGACGAGGGCGTCTACACCGTCGGCGGCGAGGAGGTCCGCCTGGCCTCCCCGCGCCAGGCCCTGGACCGCGGCATCGCCACCGTCTACCAGGACCTCGCGGTGGTGCCGCTGATGCCGGTCTGGCGCAACTTCTTCCTCGGCTCCGAACAGGGCACCAAGCGCTGGGGCCGGTTCGGCCCGCTGCGCCTGGACGCCGACGGGATGCGCGCCACCACCCGCGAGGCGCTCGCCCGGATGGGCATCGACCTGTACGACGTGGACCGCCCGATCGGCACCCTCTCCGGCGGTCAGCGGCAGTGCGTGGCGATCGCCCGGGCCGTCCACTTCGGCGCCAGGGTGCTGATCCTGGACGAGCCGACGGCCGCGCTCGGCGTCAAGCAGTCCGGGGTGGTGCTCAAGTACGTCGACGCCGCCCGCGACGCCGGGCTCGGAGTCGTCCTGATCACCCACAACCCGCACCACGCCTACCTGGTCGGCGACCACTTCACCCTGCTCAAGCGGGGGCGGATGGCCGGCAGCCACCCCCGGGCGGAGATCAGCCTCGAACAGCTCACCACCGAGATGGCGGGCGGCTCCGACCTCGCCGAGCTCTCGCACGAGCTCGGCCGCAGTGAGCCCCGCCCGGACTCCCGCCCCGGTTCCCCTTCCAGCTCCCCGTCCGACCCCGGCCCCGATTCCCGTGAGGAGCGTCCGCAGCCGTGACCAGCCCCAACGGCCCCACCCGGCCGGCCGTCCTGCCCACCCTGCTCGGTCTCGGACCGCGCGCCGAGCGCCGCCGCCGGGCCCTGCCCGCCAGCATCCTGCGGCTGCCCACCATCGGCGTCGACATCGGCGGCACCAAGGTGGTCGCGGGCGTGGTGGACGGCGAGGGCACGATCCTGGAGAAGCTGCGCACCGACACCCCGCACCGGAGCAAGAGCCCCCGGGTGGTCGAGGACGTCATCGTCGAGCTGGTGCTCCAGCTCGCCGACCGGCACGACGTCCACGCGGTCGGGATCGGCGCGGCCGGCTGGGTGGACGCCGACCGCTCCAAGGTGCTCTTCGCCCCGCACCTGAACTGGCGCAACGAGCCGCTCCAGCAGGCGCTCAGCGAGCGGCTGCGGTTCCCGGTGATCGTCGAGAACGACGCCAACGCCGCCGCCTGGGCCGAGTGGCGGTTCGGCGCCGGGCGCGGCGAGGACCACATGGTGATGCTCACCCTCGGCACCGGCATCGGCGGCGCGGTCGTCCGCGACGGCTACGTGGACCGGGGCAAGTACGGGCTGGCGGGGGAGTTCGGGCACATGCAGGTGGTGCCCGGCGGCCACCGCTGCCCGTGCGGCAACCGGGGCTGCTGGGAGCAGTACTCCTCCGGCAACGCGCTGGTGCGCGACGCGCGCGAGCTGGTCGCCGAGGAGTCGCCGGTGGTGCAGCCGCTGCTGGCCAGGGCCGGCGGCACCGTCGAGGGCATCACCGGCCCGCTGGTCACCGAGGCGGCCCGGGCCGGCGACCCGACCGCCACCGAGCTGCTGTACGAGGTCGGCACCTGGCTCGGCATCGGCATCGCCAACCTGGCCGCCGCCCTCGACCCGGGCCGCTTCGTGATCGGCGGCGGTGTCTCCGAGGCCGGCGACCTGCTGATCGGCCCGGCCCGGGACACCTTCCGCCGCACTCTCACCGGCCGCGGCTTCCGCCCCGAGGCCACCATCGTGCACGCCGCCCTCGGCAACGAGGCCGGTCTGGTCGGCGCCGCCGACCTGGCCCGCCAGGTGGCCCGCCGTTTCCGCACCATCAAGCGCCGCCGGGTGGAGCGCAGCGTGCTGTAGCTCCCGCCACGGGCGCCGCGGGCCACGGGCCGTGCGGAACGTCAACTACCCGTTGGTAGTCACGAGGCCCTGTTGTCCGGGCCATGCCTCCTGTGAAACAACGGAGTTGACGCCCACTCAGGAGGCCCCGGATGAGAGCTCTGGCCCGTATCGCCCCGCCGCTCCTGCTCGCCACCGCCCTGGTCTGGTCCACCGTCGGACCGGCCGGGGCGGCGGCGCCACCGCCCAAGGTGCCCGAGGCGGTGGGCTGGGGCGGGGCGGTGGCCAGCGTGGACGCCGACGCCACGGCGGCCGGCATCGAGGTGCTGCGCAAGGGTGGCAACGCGGTGGACGCCGCCGTCGCCGTCGCGGCCGCGCTCGGGGTCACCGAGCCGTACTCGGCCGGCATCGGCGGGGGCGGCTACTTCGTCTACTACGACCACGACAGCGGCCGGGTCTCCACCATCGACGGCCGCGAGGTCGCCTCCCGGACCGCCGACGAGTCGCTCTTCCTGGAGGACGGCCGGCCGCTGGCCTTCGCCGACGCCGTCACCAGTGGCCTCTCGGTCGGCGTGCCCGGCACCCCCGCGACCTGGGAGACGGCCGTCCGGGAGTGGGGCCGGCACTCGCTGGGCGACGCGCTGGCGCCCGCCCGGCGGATCGCCGAGCAGGGCTTCACCGTCGACCAGACCTTCCAGGACCAGACCGCGCTCAACCAGGACCGGTTCAAGGACTTCCCCGCCACCGCGAA
Organism: Kitasatospora sp. NPDC092286; assembly: GCF_044755565.1. Taxonomy (NCBI): domain Bacteria; kingdom Bacillati; phylum Actinomycetota; class Actinomycetes; order Kitasatosporales; family Streptomycetaceae; genus Kitasatospora; species Kitasatospora sp. NPDC092286. Next base: position 220,182 of record NZ_JBIVRD010000002.1, read on the forward strand.
GCTCTTCCTGCCCGGCGGCAGACTCCCCGCCGTCGGCTCCACCCTGCGCAACCCCGATCTCGCCGCCACCTACGGCCAGTTGGCCAAGGAGGGCACCAAGGCGCTCTACCAGGGCGACCTCGGCGCCGACATCGTCCGGGCCGTCCAGCACCCCCCGGTGGACCCGGCCTCCGGGCGCGACGCCCGCCCCGGCAAGGTGGACGCCACCGACCTGGCCGACTACCAGGTCCGCCGCCAGCAGCCCACCCACGTCGCCTACCGCGACTACGACGTCTACTCCGTCGCCCCGTCCAGCTCCGGCGGCACCACCGTCGGCGAGGCACTGGGCATCCTGGAGGACGGCGAGCTGTCCCGGCTGAGCGCCACGCAGTACTACCACCACTTCCTGGACGCCTCCCGGATCGCCTTCGCCGACCGCAACCGCTGGGTCGGCGACCCGCGCTTCTCGTCCGTGCCCACCAGGGAACTGCTCTCCGAGCGGTACGCCGCCTCCCGGGCCTGCCTGATCAGCCCCGACCGGGCGCTCACCAGCCCGCTCGCCCCCGGCGACCCGCGCCACCCGGCCGACTGCGCCTCGTACGGCCCGGCGGTGGCCGAGCCGTACGAGGGGCTGAGCACCACCCACCTGAGCGTCGCCGACCGCTGGGGCAACGTCGTCTCGTACACCCTCACCCTGGAGCAGACCGGCGGCAGCGGCATCACCGTCCCCGGCCGCGGCTTCCTGCTCAACAACGAGCTGACCGACTTCGACTTCACCCCGCTCACCCCCGGGGTGCCCGACCCCAACCTGCCCGGGCCCGGCAAGCGGCCGCGCTCCTCGATCTCGCCGACCATCGTGCTGCGCGACGGCGAGCCCCTCCTCGCGGCCGGCTCGCCCGGCGGCGCGACCATCGTCACCACCACGCTCCAGGTGCTGCTCGGCCGGCTCGACCGCGGCCTGAGCCTGGAGCAGGCGATCGCCGCGCCGCGCGCCAGCCAGCGCAACACGGCCGCCACCCAGGCCGAACCGGCCTTCCTCGCGCTGCCCGAGCGGGCCCGGCTGGAGGCGCTCGGGCACGTGTTCAGCGGCACCCCGGAGATCGGCGCCGCGACCGGCGTCGAGCGCCTGCCGGACGGCCGCTGGGTGGCGGCCGCCGAACCGGTGCGCCGGGGCGGCGGCGCGGCGGCGGTGGTCCGGCCCGCGCCCTGAGCCCGGCCGCCGGATCCCTTGGGCAGGCCCGGCCTGTCAGTGGGCGGCGGTAGATTCGGGGTGGGCGTCCGGCTGGGCGCCCACCCCTCGTCCGTACCACCGGGAAGGCCGCCCGCCGTGACCGTCCGCATCGCCACCTGGAACATCAACTCCGTGACCGCGCGGCTGCCCAAGCTCCTGGAGTGGCTGGAGAGCGCCAAGCCGGACGTGCTCTGTCTCCAGGAGCTCAAGTGCGCCGCCGACGCCTTCCCGTACGAGGCGGTGCGCGAGCTCGGCTACGAGACGGCCGCCCACGGCAACGGCCGGTGGAACGGCGTCGCCATCGTCTCCCGGCTCGGCCTGGACGACGTGGTGCGGGACCTCCCCGGCCAGCCCGGCTACCTCGCCGACGACGCCCTGCTGCCCGACGTCGAGCCGCGGGCCGTCGCCGCCACCTGCGGGCCGGTCCGGGTCTGGTCCGTCTACGTGCCCAACGGCCGCGAGGTCGGCCACGCCCACTACCGCTACAAGCTGGAGTGGCTGGAGGCCCTGCGCAAGGCCTCGGTCGAGGACGCCGCCGGCCCGCGCCCCTTCGCCGTCCTCGGCGACTTCAACATCGCCCCCACCGACGAGGACGTCTTCGACGTCGCCGCCTTCGAAGGCCTGACCCACATCACCCCCGCCGAGCGCGCCGCGCTCGCCGCCCTCGGCGAGGCCGGTCTCCAGGACGTCGTGCCCCGCCCGCTCAAGTACGACCGGCCCTACACCTACTGGGACTACCGCCAGCTGGCCTTCCCGAAGAACCGGGGCATGCGGATCGACCTCACCTACGCCAACAAGGCCTTCGCCGACGCCGTCACCGACAGTTATGTGGACCGCGAGGCCCGCAAGGGCAAGGGCACCTCGGACCACGCGCCGGTCGTGGTGGACCTCGACCTGTGAGTCACGCGCGGTGAGTCACGCTGTGTGAGTGGCCGTCGCCCGAACGGTCCAGAGCGGTGGCCGAGCGGGTGAGGCCTGCATACCGTCGGTGAATGACTGGGTGTAGTTGTTCGATCACGGGGACTTCGGAGTCCCCGGCTGCGCCCGAGAATTCCGGAGGTTCCGGTATGCGCCCCACGCGTACGGCCGCCGCCGCCCTGATCGGCGCGACGGTGCTGACCGGTCTTACGGCCCCCCTCGCGCTGGCCAAGGACGGCGCGGCCACCGTCAGCCCGTCCCAGGCCGCACCGGGCCAGACCGTGAAGGTCACGGTCTCCTGCGAGAAGTCCGACAAGCCCAACGCCAAGACCATCACCGCCAACTCCCCGGCCTTCGAGGGCGGCCCGGCCACCCTCACGCTGGGGTCGGACGGCAAGCACACCGGCTCCGTCCGGCTGGCGGGCAAGTACGGCGGTGACAGCAAGGTGGACGGCAACTGCCCCGACGGCGGTGCCTTCGCCACCAACGTCAACGTGAAGGACGCCGGCGGCTCCGTACCCAGCCAGGGCCTCGGCGAATTCGGAAAGGCCGCGGGGGAGTGGGCCGGCTCGCTCGGCCAGTCCGGCGTGGGCGGCCAGCAGGTCGCCCCGCACGGCGCCGTGCAGACCGGCCTCGGCGGCTCGGTCGCGGCCGATCCGATCGAGCTGGCCGGCGGCGCGGCGCTGGTCGCCGGGGGGGTCGGCGGCTTCTGGCTGCTGCGGCGGCGCGGCGGCGCCGGGTCCCTCTGAGCGGCCCCGGCCTGCTCCGTCCGGGTCTGTTCCGCTGACGTCTGTTCCGTTCGCGAGCGTGCCGTTCGCGAGTGTTCCGTTCGAGAGTGCTCCGTGAGCGCCGCCGGGCCCGGGGGTCCGGCGGCGCTCAGGTGCGCGGGCCCCGCTCAGGCGGGCGCGGGACCGGCCGGGGCGGTCTCCGCGCTCTCCTGGTCCTCCTCGGGGAGGGCCCGAAGGGTGCCGCTGGCCAGCAGGTACTGGGCCAGGATGTATGTCGCCATGATCCAGAACTGGTGTCCCGGCAGCTCCCGCCACTTCGCCAGCTGGGTTGCGATCAGCGTGTCGGAGAGCAGGAACAGCCCCCCGCCCAGTCCAGTCCGCCGGCCGAGCCCGGCCGAGGTGACGGCGGTGGAGGCCAGCAGCAGGCTGTAGCCGGCCACCGGCACCCGCAGCTCGCCGAGGTCCGGCCAGAGCCGGCCGACCAGGGTCACCCAGGCCGTCGCGTACGCGGCGGCGACCACCAGCGCCCGCCGCCGGTCGCTGAGCGCCCCGCGCCGGACGAACATCGTCACGTAGCAGACGTGCGCCGCCGCGAAGGAGCCCATACCGGCCAGGAAGGCGGTGTCGTTGCCGAGCTGGAGCAGGACGTCCCCGCCCGCGCTCAGCAGCAGCGCGGGCACCAGCAGCTTCGGCGCCCCGGCGGCCCGGTCCCCGGCGGCGGTCAGGCTGTGTGCGGCCAGCAGCGGCATCAGGGCCGGTTTGGTGGCGTGCTGCAGGACGGACGTGCCGGTGAGGATCGCGCCCAGATGGGCCGCCGAGGTGGCGGCGAAGCCGCTGAGCAGCCCGGTGGCGGAGCGCAGGCGTCCGCCGAGCACGGCGCGGGTGGTCGTACGGATGCTCATGCGGCGGTGACCTCCGGAAGGGGCGGCGGGGGGTGGGCTGGTCCGTCGTGGCACGATAGGCGACCGGCGGCGTCCGGGGGAAGAGCCTTGTTACCGGCGCGTAGCGGCCGGCCGCCCTGCCAGGGCGCGGCGGTGGATCCCGGCCGCGTCCCGGCGGCGGTCCGCCAATTCGCCGGCTGGTCCGGTTGCTGCCACCGGGGGCGGCGCCCACCGTCTACTCTGGTCCACGACATGGAGCAGCAGGAGTACGCGACCGGCACCACACAGGTGGCCGGTGGCACGGCGGACGGGCACACGGGCGAGGCGGGGCGCAACAGCACCGACGCCGCCGTCGCCGTACGCGAAGCCCGCCCTGACGGTCCGCAGGGGGGCCGGTCGGCCGGGAGTGCCGCCGCACCGTCGCCCGATCCCGGACTGCTCCGGCTCGCCCACTGGTTCGCCGCGGCCGATCCGGGCACCGCCGACGACCTCTGCACCGCCTCCTTCGGCCTCTACCCGGCCCGCCACTTCGGCGTCTGTGCCGAGCCGGCGGCCGGCGCCGGAGCGGACGCCGACGTCAGCTGGTGGCACGGCCCCACCGCGCACGCCCCGGCCGTGCTCCGCTCCCGCGAGGCCCGCCCGGCGCGCGGGCCGCGGCGGGCCCGGCGGGACGCGGCCGCGCTGCCCGTCGTCCTCTCAGGGGCCAAGCCGGGCCGGCCCGGCAAGCACCGCAAGCCCGAGCGGTCCCGGGCGGTGGCCGCACCGCAGGATCGTTCCGCCGCCGCCGAGCGCCGGATCGCCGCCCGCCTGCTGCTCGCCCACCCGCTGGTCACCGCCTCCGGGCCGCACGCCGACGGCTTCCCGCTGATCCGCCGTCACCGTGACTGGCTGACCGAACGCTTCGCCACCCTGCTCGGCTACCGGCTGGTCGTCGGCCCCTGGCATGCCCGCCTCTGCAAGGCCGGGCTTGGCCCCGGCGCCGCCCGCCGCCTCGAACACCCCGTCACCGGTGCCCCGTTCACCCCCGCCGGGTACGCCCAACTCGCCCTCGCCCTGGCCCTGTTGGTGGACGCTCCGGAGCGGCTGCCGCTCGACCGGCTGCTGGCCGCGATGCACGAGGCCGCGCCCGCGCTGGCCGCCGCCCCCGCCGACCGGGCCATGGCCCTCGCCGCGCTGGCGGACTGGCAGGTGCTCACCGACCTGCCGGCCGACCCGGCCGATCCGCGCGCGCGGACCGCCGTCCTGACGGTGGACCGGGAGCTCGCCCGGGCCGTCCCGGCCGGCCCGCCCGCCCTCGCCGACGACGCCGCCGACCTGATCCGCCGCGCCGCCGAGGCCGAGCCCGCGACGGCCGTCCGCCGCCTCCTCGCCGAGACCCCGGCCGTGCTCGCCGCCGACCTGTCCGAGAAGCAGCGCGCCTGGCTGCACCGCCACCGCCACACCGGCCCGGCCGCCCTCGCCGACTTCCTCGGCCTGGAGGCCGAGCTGCGCGCCGAGGGCGTCGCCCTGCTCGACCCCGCCGACGAGCTGACCGACCTCGCCCTCCCCGGCGCGGGCACCCTCGCCCAGGCCACCCTGCTGCTGGTCGAGCGCCTGGTCGAGGAGGTCCGCCCGCTCCCCGGCGAGCCGGCCGCCGGCCTCGATCTGCCGATCCCCGAGGTGCCGATCCCCGACGCGCTGATAGACGGTGTCCTGGGCGACCTCGCCGACGAGTACGGCCTCCCGGCCGGCTGGCGCCGCGACTACCTCGCCGACCGCACCGCCCTGCGCCGCGACGCGCTGGACCTGCTCCACCGGATGGGCCTGATCACCCCCGCCCCGCGCGGCACCCGGCCCCCGGGCTGGCTCCTCCGCGCCCCCGCCGCCCGCTACGCCCCGGCGGCCGACCTGCTCCCCGCGCCCGGCAGCGGCCGCCACTCCCGACCGGACGCACCGGACGCACCGGACGCACCGGACGCACCGGCGATCCCGGCGCCCACGGCCCCGCGGGCGGAGCAGCGGGCGTAGCGCCCGGCCGAGGCTGAGGCCGAGGCCGAGGTACCCCCTGCCGGTGCGCCGCCCGGTTGCCGCGTGCTCACCCGTGCCTTCTCACCCGAGCCGCCGCAGCCGGCCCGGGGTGGTGCCCAGCCGCTCGCGCAGGAGGGTGGTGAGGGTCGTGGCGTTCTCGTAGCCCACCCGCCGGGCCACCGCCTCGGTCGGCAGGGTGGTGGTGCGCAGGAGGTGCACCGCGTGGTCGAGGCGGATCCGCTGGGCGAAGCGAAGCGGGGAGACGCCCACCACCCGGGCGAGGGCGCGCTGCAGCGTGCGCTCGCTCGTGCCGATGGCCCGGGCGGCGTCCGCGATGCGCAGCGGCCGGTCGAGGTGCTCGCGGACCCAGCGCTCGAAGGCGCCGACCGTCGGGTCGGCGCGGGCGAGGTGGCCGGGGACGGCGTAACCGGCCTGGGTGGGGCGGGAGTCGGCGACGAGGTAGCGCGCGGCGAGGTCGGCCAGCGCCGGACTGCCGTCCCGTACCAGGCAGAGCGCCAGGTCGAGGTGGGCCATGGCGGCCCCGGCCGTGGTGACACCGGGCGCCCGGGCGACCATCAGGCTCTCGTCCAGAGCCACCCGCGGGTAGCGGCGGCGGAACTCGGGCGCGAGCCACCAGCTGGTGGTGGCGGGCAGCCCGTCGAGCACGCCGCTCTCGGCGAGCACGAAGGTGCCGGTGCAGGCCGCCGCCAGGGCGATCCCGTCCGCGCGGGCCTGCCGGACCGTTTCGAGGACGGGCCGCTGCCCGGGGGCGGTGACCCACGCGGTGAGCGGTTCCGGCTGCTTCCGCCAGGCCCCGGGCACCACCAGGACGTCCGGGGCTCCGGCGGCCTCCGGCGTGGCGGTGTCCACCAGGTGCCCGGCGGCCGTCCGCACCGGGCCGTACGGGCTGACACACCGCACCTGCCAGGCGGGCGGGGGCTGCGGGAGCTCCCGGCGCAGTTCGTTGGCGGTCCGCAGCACGTCGAGCACCGCGGCGAGGCCGGAATCGAAGACCCCGTCGGCGACCAGGACCGAGACTCTCATGTCGGAAACGGTAAGGGATGTGTCGGATCCGCCACTGGAGGGGCCGGTGGCCCCGCCCCTACGGTGGGCAGCCAGCGGCCCCGACAACCACTCAGGAAGGAATGCCGATGACCGATCCCGCCGTCTCCGCGACCACCCGCGTCGGACTGATCGTCCGCCTGGAGGCCAGACCGGAACACGCCCAGGAGCTCCAGGAACTCCTCACCGGCGCCCTCGACCTCGCCCGGGAGGAGACCGGCACCACGGTCTGGTTCGTGCTGCGCCTCGGTCCGGCCTCCTTCGCCATCGTCGACGCCTTCCCGGACGACGGGGCCCGCCAGGCCCACATCGACGGCCGGATCGCCGACCTCCTCCGCGCCGAGGGCCCGCGCCTGCTGGCCGCCCGGGTGGAGGTCAGCCCGGTCGACGTGCTGGCCGCGAAGCTCCCCGCGGCCTGAACCCCCGGCCGTACCGGCGGGCCCGGGGCGGCGGGGCTCACGGTCTGGCGGTGGCGGTGGCCACGGTGCCGTGCTGGACGGTCTCGACGGTGACGGCCACGCCGCAGGCGCCGAGGATGACGGAGGCGAGAACGGCGGTGCACGCGAGGAAGCGGCGGTGCCGCTGGGGGAGCGGGAAGCGCGGTTCCTGGAGGGCGGCCGGAGGGTTGGCGTTCATGGCACGGAGGTTTCCAGGGCGGTGTGAACGGTCGCTACGCACGGGTGAAGTCCGGATGGGGGGCGGGCGTCGGATTGGGCCCGATATGCCCCACCCCGCACCGCCCCGCCCCGAGCGGGGGCGGGGCGGTGCGAATTCACCTGAACGGGGGACGGTCGCGCCGGCGGGCGTCGGCCATCGCCTCGCCCACGGCGACCCGGACGGCATCCCGTAGGCCGTGGGCCGGGTGGAACCGGGACGGGCCGGCCGCCGGGTCCTCCCGCAGCTCCTTCACGAGGGAGACGCAGAGCAGCAGCATCACCACGACGAACGGCAGCGCGACCAGGATGGTGGCGTTCTGCAGCGCGGTGAGCCCGCCCGCCAGCAGCAGCGCGGCGGCCACCCCGCCCATCAGGACGCCCCAGACCACCACCAGCCAGGTGCGGGGGTGCAGGGAGCCCCGGCTGGAGAGCGAGCCGAGGACCAGCGAGGCGGAGTCGGCGCTGGTGACGAAGAAGGTCATCACCAGCAGCACCGCGACCACGCTGGTCACCGAGCCGAGCGGGAGCGAGCGCAGCATCTCGAACAGCGACGCCTCGGCGCCCTGCGGGATGGTGGCGACCAGGTCGGCCGCGCCGGTGGAGTCCAGCCGGATCGCCGTCCCGCCCATCACGCAGAACCAGATCACCGTCGCCCCGCTGGGCACCAGCAGCACGCCGAGCAGGAACTGCCGGACGGTGCGGCCGCGCGAGATCCGGGCGATGAAGGTGCCGACGAACGGCGCCCAGGAGAGCCACCAGGCCCAGTAGAAGATCGTCCAGGTGCCGAGCCAGCTCTCGTCGGTGAAGGCCCCGGTCTGGGTGGACATGGTGAGCAGGTCGGAGAGGTAGCCGCCGACGCTGGAGGGGATCGAGTCCAGGACGAACACCGAGGGGCCGAACACGAAGACGAAGACCATGATCAGCGAGGCCAGTACGACGTTCGCGGTGGAGAGCCACTTGACGCCCTTGTGGACGCCGGAGAAGGCGGAGAGGACGAAGGCCGCGGTCAGCGAGCCGATGATGATCAGCTGGGCGTGCTGGGTGTTGCGCACCGAGGAGATGTAGCCGAGGCCGTCCGCGACCTGGAGGGCGCCGAGGCCGAGGCTGGTGGCGGAGCCGAAGACGGTGGCGAAGACGGCGAGCATGTCGATTCCCCGGCCGGCCCAGCCGTCCGCGCCGCGCTGTCCGATCAGCGGGACGAAGGCGGCGGAGATCCGGTTGCCCCGGCCCTTGCGGAAGGTGGTGTAGGCGAGCGCGAGGCCGCCGACCGCGTAGATCGCCCACGGGTGCAGGGTCCAGTGGAACAGCGAGAACTCCAGCGCCTGCTGGGCGGCGGCGGCGCTCCGCGGTTCCAGGCCGGAGCCCGGCTGCGGGGCGGCGAAGAGCTGGAGCGGCTCGCCGACGCCGTAGAACATCAGGCCGATGCCCATGCCGGCGCTGAACATCATGGCGATCCAGGCGATGGTGCTGAACTCCGGTTCGTCGTCGTCGCGCCCGAGCCGGATCCGGCCGAAGCGGCTGAACGCGAGCAGGACGGCGAGCACCAGGAAGACATCGGCGGCGACCACGAACAGCCAGCCGAAGTTGTGCAGGACCCAGCCCAGCGCGGTGCTGGAGGTCCGGCCGAGGGAGTCCTCGGCGAAGACGCCCCAGGCGACCACCCCGAGCACCAGGACGGCGCTGATCCCGAACACCGCCCGGTCGGTGGGGAGGGTCGAGGCCGGTTGGTCCGGTTCCGTCGGATCGGGCTCGGGGGTCGGCGGATGACTGCTCATCGGGGTGCCTCTCGTGGCGTACTGGGGCTCGGTGACATGATCAGAAATTGGCTACATGTCGTACTATGTCCAGTTCGCGCCGGGAGGGCGGGGAGGGCACGCCGGGGAAGGGGCCGTCGGGCGGGGTGCGCGGGCCCCGGCCCCGGGCCGTGCGAACGGGCCCTCGGGCCGCCTGGCCGGCCGCGAAGTCCAGCAGCAGTCGGCGCAGTTCGGGCAGCCGCTCGGTCACCGCCAGCTGGCCGCAGGCGAGTTCGGCCGCAGGCCGGTCCGGCGGCGACCGGTCCGGCCGGGCCCGGTCAGACGGTCGGCTGGACCTCGTACGGGGCGGGGTACGGCGTCTCGTACGGGGTCAGCACCAGCCGCACCACGTCCTCCAGCCGCCGCCGGGCGTCCCCGAGCGTGGTGCGGCCGGTCACCCAGGCGGTCAGCTCGCCCTGCCAGGCGTGCCCGACGATGTGCCGCACCAGATCGCTCGCGGCGGCCGGGACCTCCGCCATCACCGCCTGGAGCGCGGCGCTGTCGGCCCGGGCCATGCCCTGCAGGGCCTCGCTGGCGAAGGGATCCGTGGAGGCGGCGACGGCCACCCGGAGCCGGGCCAGCTCGGGCTGGCGCTGGTAGGCCCGCATGCCGCCGCGGACGAAGCGCACCACCCGGTCGGTGGCCCCCAGCCCGGCGCGCGGCCCGCGCAGCTCCGCCACCAGGTCGGCCAGCAGCAGCCGATGCCACTCGGCGATCGCCGCCGCCAGCAGATGGTCCTTGGAGGAGAAGTAGCGGTACGCCGTCCCCAGGGCGACTCCGGACCGCTCGCAGACCTGTTTCATCTGCAGCCGCTCGACGCCGATCTCGTTCACCAGGGCAAGCGCGGCCGCGATCAGGCTTTCGCGGCGTTCGAGCTGACGCGGAGACATCGCCTCCACCGGTCGTGGTGACAGGTCAACCTTGGTCACCCGCACCATGATACGGCTCAGGACCGCTCAGGAGTATGACGCCGACCGGCCGCCCGGAGTTCGCCCCCCGGACACCGGCCCGGGTGAGGGCGTGAGGGGCGGCCGGCCGGTGGTCAGCGGAGCCGGGCCGACCTCTCCCGGACCAGGGCCTCCTGGGTGGCGGAGGCCACCAGCCGCCCGCTCCGGTCGTAGAAATCGCCGTGCGACAGGCCCCGGCCGTCCGAGGCGGACGGGCTGCGCTGGTCGAACAGCAGCCACTCGTCGGCCCGGAACGGCCGGTGGAACCACATCGAGTGGTCCAGCGAGGCGAGGATCAGCCGGGGCGGCTCGGTCAGCTGGAAATAGCTCGGCTGCACGTCCAGTCCGGCCGTGGACCCCAGCGTGAGGTCCGAGAGGTAGGTGAGCGCGCCGACGTGCAGCAGCGGGTCGTCGGCGGGCAGCGGGGAGCCGGTGCGCAGCCAGACGAACTGCTGCTGCATGCCCGGGGCGGCCGGCGGCACCCCGGGCGCGTCCGGCGGGACGAACCGCAGTTCCATGGTGCGGAAGCCGGCCGTGCGGTCGAAGTCCCGGCGGGCGGCCTCGTCCCAGAGCGAGAACGCGTCCGGCACCTCCTCGGGGCCGGGCAGCGGGGGCATCGCGCGGCGGCGGTCGTCCGCCGGCTCGGGCCGCTTGAAGGAGGCGGAGAGGGTGAAGACCGCGTCCCCGTTCTGGACCGCCGTCACCTGGCGGGTGGCGTACGACAGGCCCTCGCGGACCCGGTCGACCTCGTAGTGGATCGGGCGGGTCGGGTCGCCGGGGAGCAGGAAGTAGCCGTGCAGCGAGTGCGCCACGCGGCCGGCCTCGACGGTGTGCCCGGCGGCGGTCAGTGCCTGTGCGGCGACCTGGCCGCCGAAGGCCCGCATCGGGGCTCCGGCGTGGCAGCGGCCCCGGAACGTGTTCTCGTCCAGCCGTTCGATCCGTAGCAGCTCGGCGAACGATCCGGCGCTGTCGGTGGCCCGTCTCTCCTGTTCGGTCACTTCAGTCACAGGCCCATAGTGACAGAAGCCCGCACTATGGGGGACGTGAGCCGATCGGCCAGTTCGAAAGGGCGGTAGGTATAGAACCTGTTTCAGTATTGGCCGGGCCCGACGGGCTGTCAGTGCCGCCGCCTAACGTGCTCGCCATGTCGCAAGCCGCACACGCGTACGCCTATCTGCGCCCGTCCGCCGTCCTCGACGGAGCCGACGGCCCGCGCCTCGCCCTGGAGACCTCCGGCGGCGCCACCCCGCTCGGGGCGGTCGCCAACCCGCGCTTCTTCGCGGGCTTCCTCGCCGATCCGGCACCGGCCGCCGCCGCGCTGCTCGCCGTCGCCGATGTCGCCGCCGCCCGCTACTACCAGCCGCAGCTGCGCGCCTCGCTGGACCCGGTGGTCACCGCCAACGGGGACCGGCTGCGCTTCGAGTCCTTCTCGGGCTGCTGCGGCGTCTACGCCCGTCTCGACGTGCTGGAGGCCGGCCTCGACGGGGACGACATCGGCCACGGCACCACCAACGTGGACGTCAACAACCCGCTGCGGGAGGCGCTCACCCGGATCGGCCCGGCCGACCCGCTGCACCTCGCCGTCGGACCGGACGCGCTGGAGGTGACCACCTTCGACGGGCCGGTCGTGGAGAAGAAGGTCCCGCTGCCCGAGCGCTGGCTGCGCGGCTTCGCCGAGACCCAGGTGACCGCCGCCGGCTTCGACCTGCGGGCCGAGCTGCCCGCCGCCGAGGCGGTCCGCTTCCTGCGCTCGCTGCCGCGCGCCGGCAGTGGCGGCCGGGCCGCGGCCCGCACCGCCCAGTGGGTGGTCCCGGCCGGCCGGACGCTGCGGCCGACCACCCGCCCGGTGCCCGGCGCGGTCTGCCTGCCCGGCCCGGAGCGGCTGGTGGCCCTGCAGCGCGTACTCCGGCACGCGCTGGCGCTGCGGGTGTACGGGCCGGTGGCGGCCGACGGACCGGTGGCCTCGGCCTGGGAGGCGGTGCTGCCGGGGATGCGCCTCACGCTCACCCTCTCGCCCGACGCCTCCCGGGGCTTCTCCGGCGAGGGCGGGGTGCTGGGCGCGCTGGCCACCGGCACCGCCGAGCAGGACGCCGAGCTGGTCGCGGTGCTGCTCGCCTGGGAGCCGCGGATCGAGGTGGCCGAGCTGGCCGAGCAGTCCGGGCTCACCCCCGCCCGGGTGCGGGCCGCCCTCACCCGGCTGGGCACCGCCGGGCAGATCGGCTACGACACGGCGGAGGCCGCGTACTTCCACCGGCAGCTGCCGTACGACGCCGGCCGGGCGGAGGCGCGCAACCCGCGGCTGCGGGCCGCGCAGGCCCTGGTCGCGGCGGGCGCGGTGCGGCTGGAGGCGGGCGGTGCGCTCGCCACGGTGACGGTGGACGACCACCTCCAGCGGGTACGGACGGACGAGGCGGGCCGGGCGAGCTGCACCTGCCTCTGGTGGGCCAAGTACCGGGGCGGGCGCGGGCCGTGCAAGCACGCGCTGGCGGTCGGGATGGTCCGCGAGGCGGCCGCGGCCGGCGCGGTTCCGGCGACGGGCGCGGAGGTGGCCCGATGAGCGGGGTCACGGAGCCGGGGAGCCGGGTCGAGGAGCTGCTGCGGGCGGTGCGGGAGGGGCGGGGACCGCAGATCCCGGCCCTGGTGGCCGCACTGGACCCGGCCGAACGGCGGGCCTGCCTGCCGGAGCTGAAGGCGCTGCGCAAGCAGGTCCGGGGCGAGTGGTCCAAGGAGGCGAGCGCGCGGTCCGGGGCGCTGCTGTTCGCGGGCGCCGGCTGCCACGCGGGGCCGGCCGCCGCCGCCACCTGGATCGGCGGGCGGGACTTCGCCGGCCGGTCCTGGGCCCGCCACCCCGCGCTCGCCGACGTGGTCGAGGCGCAGCCGGTGGAGTGGCAGATCGAGGTGGTCACCCGGCTCTCGGCGCGGCCCGTCCAGCAGTGGGGCTGGGACCTCTACCCGCTGATCGAGCGGGTGGTGCGGCGCACCGGCTGCCCGGTGCCCGACTCCGAGGCCTTCACCACCGAGTGGCTGCGCCAGGTCTCCTCCGGCGGAGGCGGCCGCCGCGGCGAGTCCACCACGCTGCTGGAACGGCTGCGCCGCGACCCGTACCTGCCGGTGCTGCTGCCCAAGGTGTTCGAACTCGCCGACATCGGCTCGATGCTGGACCACCGGCGCAGCGACCGGCCGGGGGACTTCTGGCCGGAGGCGGTCGCCGGGCTGGCGGCCGAGGGCGTGCTGGACCGCGCCGGGCTGATCGACCGCTGCCTGGCCCGGCTGGTGCGCGGTGGCAGGCCGGGCGACCAGCGGCTCTTCCTGGTGACCTTGCAGGCCCTCGCGCCCACCCCCGGGGAGTACGCGGGGCAGGTGCGCAGCCTGGTGGCGCTGCTGGACGGCCTCTCGGCGGTGGCCGGCCACGCCCAGCAGGTGCTGACCGAGCTCGACGAGGCGGGCCTGGTCGAGGCGGAGGTGCTGACCGAGGCCTCGGCGGTGGTGCTGTTCCGGACCGAGAAGAAGCTCGTCCGGGCCCAGCTGGGCTGGCTGGAGAAGGCGGCCCGGCGTTCGCCGGAGCGGGCCGGCCCGGTGGTGCTGGCGGCGGCCGAGGCCTTCGGCCACCCCGACACGGCCCTCCAGGAGCGGGCGCTCAACGTGGTGGCCCGCCACCTCAAGGCGGCCGGCGAGGCCGTTCTGCCCGAGCTGCGGTTCGCCGCCGAGGGGCTCAGCCCGGCCCACCACGCCCGGGCCGGCGTGCTGCTCGGCGCGCCGGTGGGCGGCGACGACCCGGACACCGGGTGGACCGAGCTGCTGCCCCCCGTCCCGGTGCCGCGTCCGCTGGGGGAGCCGATCGCCACCCCGGCCGAGGTGGCCGAGGAACTGTCGGCCCTGCTGGCGGCGGAGCAGCCGGAGGTCGCCGTCTTCGAACGGACCCTGGACGGCCTGGTCCGGCACGCCCACCGGGACCGGGCGGCGCTGGCCGAGGCGCTCGGGCCGGTGCTGCGGGTGCACCCGTGGAACGGCCCCGGACGGTGGGCCGACTGCTCGCCGCGGGACGTCCTGTACGTCGCGCTCGCGATCACCGGGGAGGTCGATCCGCACCGCCGGGACTCGTTCTGGCGCCGGCAGGCGCGGTCCCCGCTGCGCGGTGAGCACAACACCGTCCACGGGAACGTCCTCGCCGCCCGGCTGACGGAGGCGGCCCAGCGGGTGACGGCGGACCGGCCGCCGCTGCTGCTGGCCACGCCCACCGACGCGACCGGTGCGCTGGCGGCGGCGGTGCTGGTCGAGCGGGTGGCCGGGTACGAGGCGGCGGGCGTCGAACCGGGGCCGGCGGACCTGCACACCGCGCTGCTGCGGCTGACCCCGGCCCCGGACGGCGAGGTGCCGGCCGCCGCCGGGCGGCTGGCCTCACCGGCCGGGCGCTGGGTGGCCCGGTGGCTGCGCGAGGGCGGGCTGCCCCGCCGGCGCTCCGAGCGGGTGGTCTTCGCGCCCATGGCGGGGGCCAAGCCGGTCCACCGCTACTGGGAGCGCTGGTGGGAGGAGCTGAAGCGGGTCGTCGTGGCCCAGCCCGGCATCGGTGCCGGCCCCGAGGGCCCGGCGGGCGAGCGGCTGGGCGCCGACTTCCGGGCGCTGCTGGAGGGCACCGAGCCGAGCGTGGCGCGGGTCAGGAAGCAGGCCGAGTGGCAGTGGCAGCCGACCGCGCACTGGGCCGCGCTCCTCCCGCACCACCGCGAGGAGCTGGCCGCCCGCTGGCTGGACTGGTTCGCCGGGGTCGCGGACCGTGAGATCCGCGGCCCGGCCCGGATGCTGCCCCCGCTCGCCGAGGCCGGCGGCCCGGCCGGGCTCGCGGTGCACCTCGCGGTGGCGTACGGCCTGGGCGCGCGGTTCCCCGAGGACCGGACGGCGGCGGTGGACGCGCTGCTGGTGCTCGCCGCGCGCGGGGACCTGGACGCCGGGCTGCTCGGCCGGGAGCTGGCCGAACTGGTCGCCATCGGCGCGGTCAAGCCGGTCCGGCTGGGCCAGGCGGTGGCGGCGGCCGCCGAGACCGGCGCGTACGCCACGGTCTGGTCGGTCCTGGCGGCCGCCCTGCCGGGCCTGCTGGCCGGCGAGCCTACGCGGGGCGCGGGGGACGTGGTCGCGGTGGCGGCGGACTGTGCGCGCCGGTGTTCGGCGCGCGGGCCGATCGAGCAGGTGAGCGCGGTGGCGCAGCGCTCAGGGTCGAGCCGGCTGGTCAAGGAGGCGCGGGCGCTGCGGGAGGTGCTGGCGGGCTGATCCCGGGCGGCGGTGGGGGCGGCCGGGAGTTTGAGAACACTCGTTCTTGACTGAGTGTTCTTAAACTCGTAGGGTCCTGGGCATGGGAAGACCACGCGCCTTCGACGAGGACGAGGCCGTTCAGGCGGCAGCCGAGCTGTTCGCCACCCGGGGCTACGAAGGCACCTCGGTGGACGATCTGGTCACCGGCCTCGGTGTGCACCGGGGCAGCCTCTACAAGGTGTTCGGCAGTAAACGCGGCCTCTATCTGACCGCGCTGCGCCGCCACCTGGACCAGGAGGTGCTGCCGCTCGCGGCGGCCCTCGGCGAGGCCCGCGACCTGCCCGCCGTGCTGGCCCAGGCCGCCGCCGGGTACGACGGCGGCCGGGCCGCCGGGCTGCTGCTGTTCGCGGCGGCCGAGCGGGCGCCGTCCGACCCGGACGTCGCCGCGCTCGTCGAGGAGGGGTTCGCCGCGCTCGACCGGGCGATCGGACGGGTCCTGTCCGCCTCCGGCGATCCCGCGGGCGGTTCGCCCGACGGGCCGGCCGGGGTGCTGGCCGCCACCGTGCTCGGTCTGCGCCTACGGGCCCGCGCCGGGGTCGGCGGGCCGTCGCCCGTCGCCGTGGCGGCGCTCGCCGGCCGCCTCACGGGCTGACCCGCCGGGCGCCGCCACACCACCACCACCGCACCGTCACCACCGCACCGTCACCGGCAACAGAACTGGGGAACGCTCCATGGCTCACGTGAGTGTCAGCAACGGCCTGCTCGTCGTCGAGATCGAAGGGCTCGACCGGCTCTGGGCGGTCAAGAGCAGGATCGAGATCCCGCTCGGCAACGTCCGGGGCGCCACGCTCGACCCGGGGATCCTCCGTGAGCCCAAGGGCGTCAAGGTCGGCGGCACGTACTTCCCCGGGCTGATCACGGCCGGGACGTTCCGGTCGGGCGGCGAATGGGTCTTCTGGGACGTCAAGAACCCGGCCAGGGCCGTGGTGATCGAACTCGCCGACGAGCGGTACAGCCGGCTGATCGTCGAGGTCGACGACCCGCACGCCACCGTGGACCTGGTCGAGCGGCGGAAGGGCGCGCCGCCGGCCGGGCCGGTGGCGGCGGAGCGGTAGGAGGGCGGGAGAACGGCAGGGGACCGGACCCGCGTTCGGGCGGCGGCCCGAGTGCCGCCGCCCCGGCGGGCCCGGTCAGACGGGGACGCCGTCGTCCTCGGCCGAGGCCTTCGACCGCGCCGACCCGTTCGCGCCGGCCGGGTCCGCGCCGTCCGGGACCGGTGGCCGTGGGCCCGTCGGCTGCGGTTCGGACGGCTGCTTCTCCGCCGGCCGCGTCGTGACCGCCCGCCACCAGAGACGCAGGGCCGGGGCCTCCACCGGCTCGAAGGACTTGCCCGGCCGGGGCACCGCCAGCCGGGCGCCGAGCGACTGGGCCGCCGCGACCACCCGCTCGGCGGGTTCGTCCCAGGGGTGCAGCGCCAGGTTGAAGGTGCACCAGTGGATCGGCAGCAGCAGTTCGCCGCCGAGGTCCAGGTGCGCCCGGACGCCCTCCTCGGGCGTCATGTGCACCTCGGGCCAGAAGTCGCTGTACGCGCCGACCTGCATCATCGTCGCGTCGAACGGGCCGAGCCGGCGGCCGACCTCGGCGAAGCCCGGGAAGTAGCCGGTGTCCCCGCTGTGGAACAGCCGGTGCCCGCCGCCGGCCACCACCCAGGACGCCCAGAGGAACAGCGCGCTGGTGCGCGGGCCGCGGCTGCAGTAGTGCCGGGCCGGGGTGGCGGTCAGGGTCAGCCCGGCGACCTCGGCCGACTCCCACCAGTCCAGCTCGACCAGCCGGTCGGCCGGCACCCCCCAGTGCTCCAGGTGCGCGCCCACCCCGAGCGGCACGGCGAACACCGCGCCGGTGCCGGTCAGCTCGCGGATGGTGGCCATGTCCAGGTGGTCGTAGTGGTCGTGCGAGACCACCACCACGTCCACCGGGCCGAGTTCGGCGAGCGGCAGCGGCACCGGGTGCAGCCGCTTGGGGCCGGTCCAGCCGAACGGGGAGCAGCGGTCGCCCCAGACCGGGTCGAACAGCACCCGGCGGCCGCCGATCTCGGCCAGCACGGTGGCGTGGCCGAGCCAGGTGAGCCGCAGGCCCGAGGCGGGCGGCCGGGCCAGGTCGGCGGGGAGCAGCCGGTGCACCGGCACGGCGGCGCCGGGCGCCCGGCGGGTCCTGTCGCCGGTGAGCTGGGCCCGGGTGATCTCCAGCGGGGTGCGCTCGTACACCAGCCGGCGGGTGGGCAGCGGGTTGCGGAAGGCGCCGTCGGCGAACTGCGGTGAGCGGTGGATCCTGGACAGCCGCTCGCCCCGCGGCTCGGCCCCGAAGGCGTCCGTCCGGACCCGGTGCCAGGCCGCGCGGGACAGTCCGGCCAGACCCGGGGGAGTGGCGAGCTGTGGGGTGAGACCGGCGACGCGGGTGAACCACGGGACGGGGCGGGGCACGGCACCTCCAAGGACGGTTACGGCTACCGGGCATGCCGGGGCGCGTACCGAGGGCGGTGGGGCCTCTGCGATACGACAACCATCTCGTCGGAGGTTACTCGCCGTGGGCCGTCCGGACCTGGTGAGCGGCCCCGCGCACGCCGTTCGGCGTAGCGGGGGCCGGGGCGGGACCTACGCCGGGACCTACGCGTAGAAGAGGGTGATCGCCTCCGCGACGCAGTGCGGCTTGGCGCTCTCCGCGCTGCTGATGGTGAACCGGACCACCGTCCGGACGCCGTCGGGCACCTCGGTGGCGGAGACCAGCTCGGCCGTCGCCCGGACCGCCGTGCCGACCGGCAGCGGCGCCGGGAAACGGACCTTCTCCGAGCCGTAGTTCAGCGCCATCCGGACGCCCCCGACGCTGTAGCACTCCTTGGCCAGCATCGGGACGAGCGACAGCGTGAGGTAACCGTGCGCGATCGTCGAGCCGAACCGGCTCTCCTTCGCCCGCTCCGGATCCACGTGGATCCACTGGTGGTCACCGGTGGCCTCGGCGAACAGGTCGATCCGCTCCTGCTCGACGGTGTGCCACTGGCTGGTGCCCAGCTCGGTGCCGACGGCGGCGGTCAGCTCGGCGAGGGAGGCGAAGGACGTCACGGGTGCTCCTGGGTGAGGGTGAGGACTCCGGCAGAGTATGCCCAGTCGCCGGTCACCTGTCAGGAGCCGGTCCCGATCGGGGTCGCACCGCCGAACGGCCGCCGAACGCCTGTCGGAGGGCGGGGGGTTCGGGAAGGCGCGGGCCCGGGAGCGCGGCGCCGGGAGCAGGAGCGCGGGAGTTCAGGACCGCTGGACGCTGCGGCCGACCGGCAGCAGCCGCCGGCCACTGACCAGCTCCGGTACCAGCGAGACGAACATCGGGTCCGGGTCGCCGACCCAGGGCCGCAGACCGGAGCGCAGCGCACGCCGGTACTGCTCCGGATCGCGCACCACGTCCGCCCGGCCGTGCACCAGCACGCTCCAGCCGGTCCGGGTGACCGGGTCCAGCTGGTCCGCCTGGAAGGCCACGACCGTGCCGTCCAGCCCCCGCGCGGTCGTACTGCCCCGGCGCACCGCCAGCAGCAGCCGTCCGTCCGGCGCGACCTCGAAGGAGACCGGCAGGACCGCCGGCAGCGCGTGCTCGGTGTACACCACGCGCCCGACGGGCACGGTGCTGAGCAGCCGCAGGCACTCGGCCTCGCTCAGGGACTCCACACGGTCGTCACGGTCCATGTGTCCGATCGTCCTCCTGTCGGTGCGGTGGCCGATAGGGCCCATGGTCCCTGAGCGGGCAGGACGGGAGCCCCGTTCGCGGGCGCCCGGGCGGTAGCTTGTCCGGCGGCGGTACGGGAGAGCGCGGTCGTACGGGAGTGCGGGCGCGACAGGCGGTTCCGGGTGTCCCGGGGCCGGCGAGGAGGGGGCGTGCGGATGGTCGGCGGAGTCGATCTGGTGGTGATCGGGGCGGACGGCGGGCCCGACCGCGGCTTCGGGGGCTCGGCGCGCGCGGCGGACGGCGCCCGGCTGCTCGCCGAGGTCCTGCCCGGGATGTGCTTCGACGCCGGCTCGGCCGGCTGCCGGGTCGCCGTGGTGGACCCGGGCGCGGACGCCAACACCATGCTCACCGCCGTCCGGGAGGCGGCCCAGCGCCCCGGCCGGTGGCTGGTGGTCTGTCTGGTCGGCCAGTTGGCCGCCGATCCGCGCGGGCGGCGGCTCGCCCTGGTCACCGGTGGCAGCACCGCCGACAACGCCTACCGGCGCGGGCTGGCCTGGGACTGGGTGGTGAGCGCGATGGTCCACGGCGACCAGGAGGAGGCGCTGCTGCTGGTGGACGCCGTCGCGGACCGGGACACCTGGGCGGCACTCGAACGCGGGGGCGGCGAGGACGGGGCCGGTGAACTGCTCAGCTATCCGCGCGTCCCGCTCTGGGGCCGGGTCGGCCGCTTCACCCCCGGCCGGCGTGGCCGGGACGCCGTCCTGCCCGGCGGTGAAGGATCGTTCAGCCAGGTGCTCACCGACGTCCTCCGGCAAGGGGTCCCGGGCGCGCCGGCCGCCGTCGCCCCGCTGGACCTCCAGCCGGCCGTCGCCGCGCTGCTCGACGGGGGCGGGCCCGCCGCCGGAAGCGGCGCGCCGGGCGCACGCCTGCTCGTACCGCCGCAGGGCGGGCGCCTGTTGATGCGCAATCGGGCCGCGGTTCGGGGCGCATTGGCCGGATTGTCGCTTTCCGAGGAACTGTTGGCCGTTCTGTGGCGAGAAAGTGCTCCGACGGATCCGCCTTCCGCGTAAGGTCAGGGGGCCCGAGGTGTTGCCGTGAAGGGCCGGGTTGGCGAAGAATCGACGCACTCGCAGCAACACCGGCGGGACGGCGGAATTCTTCTGGCGGCCACGGAGCACGAACGGGGTCGGTCGCGATGAGGTGGGGCGATGCGGCAGCGCGGAATTGTGGTGCGCCCTGGGGTTGTTGGGGCCAGTGGGGTGGTTTTGGCGATGCTGCTGAGCGCGTGTGCGGCCAGCGGTGACGCCGGTTCCGTCGACCGCCTGGGGACGACTGCGCCCAGTGTCGCGGCGGTGACCCCGGTAGCTCCTTCGGGTGGTCCCGCAAACGACCGGATCGCGCCGACCGAAGGCCCCGAAGGGGCGGCGGGCCGTGCGGTGCTGAGGACCTATCAGGACTGGTGGACGGCGCAGACGGAGGCTTTCGGCCGTTCCGATTCGGACGGTTCCACGCTGGAGGCCTACTCCTCGGGGAGCGCGTTGGGCGGAGCCCTCGTCAATCTCCGTCAGCTCCACGACGCCAAAATGGTGATGATCGGCAGCCCGCGGAATTCCCCCGTGGTGAAGACCCTTGATCTGACGGCCGCTCCACAGACCGCCGTGATCGAGGACTGCCTCGATGTGACGGGCTGGCATCAGGCCGATGCCACCACCCGTGCGACAAAGGATCCGCGGGAACGGCTGACGCGGTACATCGCGACGGTTTCCCTACGGAAGTTCGATGCCCGGTGGCTGATCTACGAGTTCAAGCGGGAGGTGGACCGAACATGCTGAAACCCGTACGGCGATTCGCGATCCGCGCGATGGTGTTCGCCGCTTTGCTGTTATCCCCCGTGGTCCCCGCGGCGGCGGACCCGACGCCCGGTGGGGAGGTCAACCACTGCACGGTGAACGTGATCTGTGCGGGCACCAACGAACCGGGCACCAAGCCCACCCCCGGTACCGGCGGCGGGGGCGGCGGGGGCGGCGGCGGTCCCGAGCTCTGCAGCTACCACGACGTGGAGTGGCCCTGCCACGACCCGGAGCTGGGCTGGTTCAGCAACTCGACCGGCTGCTACTACCAGCTCACCAACCCGCAGCCCCCGGCGGACTCGCCCGACTGGGAGGGCCACAAGCCCTCGGACGGGGCGGTCTACGACAAGACCTGCCGCTCGTCCGACGGCGGGCAGAGCGCGCCCCAACCCACGTTCTTCGCCCAGGCGCCGGCCGGCCCGCCGCCGGACAACCCGGCCGCGCTCGCCAGGCAGGCGGCCGACCGCATCACCTTCCCCGCCCCGGTGCCGGGCATCGCGCCCCAGGGCACGGCGGTCGTGGGCGTGCCGGTCTGGCTCTGGCTGGACCAGTCGAAGGGTTCCGCGGTGCCGGCCCCGGTGACGGTGCACGGCAACACCCTCTCGGTGACGGTCACCCCCAAGCTGGACCGGGTGGTCTGGGACCTCGGTGACGGCAGGGTCGAGACGTGCGAGGGACAGGCCGCCCCCGGGACGCCGTACGACCCCGCGTACGGTGCCGCCGCGTCGCCCACCTGCGGGCACGTGTTCGCCAAGGGCTCGGCCACCTTGCCGACCGGCACGTTCTTCGGGAGCGTCACGGCGCACTGGACGGCCTATGTCACCGTCACCGGCAGCAACCAGAAGATCGACCCGCTCCAGATGACCCGGATGACCGACCTCGAACTGCGGGTGGCCGAGGTGCAGGTCCTCAACTGACCGCCGGGCGAAGGGAGTAGCCGTCCGGTGCGGGGACCGGCGCGGCGCCTCCCGAGCGCGGCACTGTCCGAACACAGCACTGTCCTCAACACTGCACAGTCCTCAACGACGTGGGAAGGCCGGAACCCGGTGGAGAACCGTACATTTGCGACGCCGGGATCCGGCGCGTCCGGGGCGGCGGGGGTGTCCGTGGTGGAGCCGGAGCAGGGGCGCGCCACACCGCACTCACCGGGGCGGACGCTGCGGGCGAGGCGGCGGCGGCCGGCCGTGCTGGCGATGGCGGTGGCGCTGATAGCCGCCGGTGGGCTGGGCGGCGCGGTGCTCTACAACAGCACCGGGCAGCGGGTCGCCGTGCTGGCGCTCGCCCGGGACGTGCCGTACGGGCAGGTGGTGACCGACGCCGACCTGGTGGTGGCGCGGATCGCGAGCGATCCGGCGCTCAAGCCGCTGGGGGCCGTCGACCGGAAGGACGCGGTCGGGATGCGGGCCGCCACGGACCTGAGGCGCGGCGCGCTGCTGCTGAAGGCGGACCTCGCACAGGCGCTGACGGTGCAGCCGGGGCAGCTGGTGGTCGGGGTCTCGGCCAAGCGCACCCAGCTGCCGGCCACCAGGCTCCAGCCGGGCGCGCAGATCGTCGTGGTCTTCACCCCGGACACCGGCCGTCCGGACTCGCTGGCCGCGGTGGTCACCACGATCGGGCGGGTGGACACCGACGGCAGCCAGGTGGTGGACGTGGCGGTGCCGGCGGCCGACGCCGCCCGGCTGGCCGCCTGGGTGGCGAGCGGGCGGATCCAGGTGGTGCTGGCGCCGCGCGGCGCGGCGGCGGGCGGCGCGCCGTCGGGCGGCGCTCCCGGCACCCCCGCGGCGACCCCCACGCCGTCGGGCACGGCCCCGTCGGGCACCGCCCCGGGGACGGCCGCCCCGTCCGCGTCGCAGTCCGGGGCGGGTGGGGCCTGAGATGGCCGTGATCGCGGTGGTCGGCGGCCCGGGGGCCCCGGGCGCGACCACGACGGCACTGGCGCTGCTGCTGGCCTGGCCGCTGCAGCCGGGGCGCCGGGTCCTGCTGGTGGAGTGCGACCCGGACGGCGGCGCGGTGCTCGCCGGCGCGCTGGAGGGCCGGGTCGAGGCCGTGTACGGGCTGCGCAACCTCGCCGTCGCGGACCGGCGCGGGCTGCTCGCCCAGGCGCTCTGGGAACAGCTGATCGACCTCTCGCCCGAGGGCGGCGCCGACCGGCTGCTGCTGCCCGGGCTGACCGACCCCACCCAGGCGCCCGGGCTCGCCTACACCTGGGAGCCGCTGATGGAGGTGCTGCACGGCCTCGAACAGCAGGGCTACGACGTGATCCTGGACCTCGGGCGCTCCGGCGCCACCGGGACCAGCGCCGTGCTGGCCCGGCGGGCCGACGTGGTGGCGGCCACCGTACGGACCACGCTGCGCGGGCTGAGCGCGGTCCGGCCCCGGCTGGCCGCGCTGGCCGAGGACCTGGCGACGGCCGGCACCGGGGCGGACGCCCTGGGGCTGCTGCTGGTCACCGAGGGGCCGTACTCGGGGGCGGAGGTGGCGCGCGAGTTCGGGCTGCCGGTGCTCGGGCAGCTGCCGCACGCGGTGCGCACCGCGCGGGTGCTGTCGGACGGCGGGGACATCACCGACCGGCGGTTCATCCGCTCGGAGCTGATGCGCACCGCCCGGTCGGCGGCCGACGAGGTGCAGCTGCTGGTGCGCCGCCGCCGGCAGCGGCTGGCGCCCTCGGCCGCGCCCGCGCAGGTCGCGGCGGCGCCGACGGCCGAGGGGGAGCCGTCCGGGTACCCGCCGCAGGCGGCCCAGCCACCGCAGCAGCCGTCCCCGTCGTTCGGCCAGCCGCCGCAGCACGGCGCGCCGCCGGTGATCACCACCGGGCCGGTGGCGCCGCTCGCGGGGCTGGCGCCCCAGCCGGCCGCGCCGGCGCCGTTCCCGGCACACGTCCAGCCGCAACATGTCCAGCCACCGCAGCACGTCCAGCCCCCGCAGCAGGCCCGGCCGCCGAAGCATGCCGCGCCCTCGCCGCACGTCCGACCGGAGCAGCACGTCCAGCCACAGCAGTACGTCCAGCCGCAGCAGTCGCCGGGCGCACCGCAGCAGTACGGGCCGTCGCAGCCGTACGGGCAGCCGCAGTCCGTCCAGCCGCAGCCGTACGCGCAGCCCGCCCACCCGCAGCCGTACGCGCAGCCGCCCCAGCCCCACGGCCAGGCGCCGCAGCAGCAGCCGCACGTCACCTACGGGGAGGTGCTCCGTGCGCGGTAGCCCCCTGCATCAGCACCCGGCGGCCGACCCGGCCGCGCTGCCCTGGGCGGCGCCCCAGCCGGTGCCCCAGGCCGGTCCGGTCGCCCCCGGCCCGGTCGCACCCGGTCCGGTCCGGCCCGGGCCGATCGCGCCCGGAGCGCCCCAGCCGCCGCACGGGGGCGGGTACCCGGGCGCCCACCAGGGCGGCGCCGCGACGCCCACCGCCGTCCCCTCCCAGCTGCCCGCGCTCGACCGGCGCGGCGCCGGCACCCGGCCGGCCGTCGACCCGCAGGTGGCGCGCGAGCTCAAGCGCCAGGTGGCGGCCGAACTGCACCAGCAGATCACCCGGCTGACCACCACCTCCGGTGCCGAGCCGGACCGCGCCACCCGCCGCCAGCGCGGCCGGGCGCTGATCGAGGAGGCCGTCGCCCGCTGGTCCGACGCCTACGCGCAGACCCACGGCATCCCGCCGACCCGGGAGCAGGACCGCGCCCTCGCCGAGGCCGTCTTCGACCTGCTCTTCCGGGCCGGCCGGCTCCAGCCCTACCTGGACGACCCGGACATCGAGAACATCCTGATCAACGGCTGCGACGACGTCTGGGTCTCCCGGGTGCACCAACCCCTGCGCCAGGTACCGCCGGTGGCCGACAGCGACGCCGAACTCGTCGAACTGCTCCAGGACCTCGCCCGGCAGCACGGCGGCGGCGAGCGCAGCCTCTCCACCGCCAGCCCGACGCTCGCGCTGCGGCTGGAGGGCGGCATGCGCCTCCAGGCGCTCACCGAGGTGACGCCGCGCCCGTACGTGGCGATCCGCCGTCACCGGGTGGCCTCGGCGACGCTCACCGAGATGGTCCAGCTCGGCACCCTGGACTCCACCCTGGCCGCCTTCCTGGGCTCGGCGATCCGGGCCAGGAAGAACGTGATGATCACCGGCACCCAGGGCGTCGGCAAGACCAGCCTGCTGCGCGCGATGGCCGCCGAGATCCCGCCGGACGAACGGATCGGCACCCTGGAGTCGGAGTTCGAGCTCTGGCTGCACACCCTCGGCCATCTGCGCCAGGTCGTCCCGATGGAGGCCCGCGAGGGCAACGGCGAGCGCGTCGAGGGCCGGATGGCGGGCGAGCTGACGATCGGCGACCTCATCCCGGCCGCGCTGCGGATGACCCTCTCCCGGATCATCGTCGGCGAGGTCCGCTCCGGCGAGGTCGTCCCGATGCTGCGCGTGATGACCAACGGCGAGGGCGGCTCGATGTGCACCCTGCACGCGCGCGGCCCGCACATGGTGGTCGACCGGATCGCCGAACTCTGCCTGGAGTACGGCTCGCACATGACCGACATGCTCGCCTACCGCCTCACCGCCAACGCCGTGGACCTCATCGTGCACGTCGCGATGGTCGACGAGACGGCCGTCGGCGGCCGCCGCCACCGCTTCGTCTCGCACGTCATGGAGGTCACCGGCCTCGGCGAGAGCGGCCGGCCCGCGCTGAACACGGTGTTCGGCCCGCGCCCCGACCTGGGCGAGCCGCGCGCCGTCCCGCACACCCCGCCGAACTGCCTGGACGACCTGCGCCGGGCCGGCTTCGACGCCTCGCTGCTCGGCTCCCGGTACGGGAGCTGGACCGCGCCGCTCCAGCTGCGGATCGGCGGTGGCGCGCGATGATGCTGCTCTTCGCCCTGTGCGGACTGCTGGTCGCCACCGGCCTGGTCGCCCTGGTGGCCTGGGCCCGCGGCAGCGCGGGGACCGGCGAGGAGGGGGACGGCGACCGCACGCCGGCCAACCCGCTGGCCGGCCGCGCCCACGTCTTCTGGTACGGCGCCCCCGGCACCGCCCCCGCCCGGGTGGCGCGGCTGCGCCGGGTCCAGCTGCCGCTGGCACTGATCGGCGCGGCCCTGGCCTGGCTGTTCACCGGCATCCCGCTGACCGCGCTGCTGGTGCCGCTGGCCGTCTTCGGGCTGCCCTGGCTGTTCGACACCACCCGACCCGACACCCACCGGATCGAACGGCTGGAGGCGCTCTCCGAGTGGACCCAGCGCATCGCGGACGTGCTGCTGCTCGGCGTCGGCCTCAACCAGGCCATCGTCACCAGCCGCCGGACCGCCCCGGCCGCGCTGGAGGAGGAGGTGGGTGAGCTGGCCGCCCGGCTGCAGGCCCGCTGGCGGCCCGAGGAGGCGCTGCGCGCCTTCGCCGACAGCATCGCCGACGCCACCGCGGACAAGGTGCTAGCCGCCCTGCTGCTGCGGGCCGGGGACAGCGGTCCCGGCCTCGCCCGGGCCCTCTCCGACATGGCCGACTCGGTCCGCGAGGAGGTCCGCCAGCGCCGCGTCATCGAGGCCGACCGGGCCAAGCACCGCACCACCATCCGCTGGCTGGTCGGCATCATCGTGCTGGTCGTCACCCTCGGCTCGTTCAACACCGACTACACCAGGCCGTACAGCTCCCTGCTGGGGCAGGTGGTGCTCGGCGTGGTGGCCGCGCTGTTCGTGGCGGTGATCGCCTGGATGCGCGCGCTCGCCTCGCACCCGCCGGTGCCCCGGCTGCTGGAGGCCGACCGGCGCAGCCGGGCCGGCCGGCGGTCCGGACCGGGCGCGGAACAGACCGACGCCACCGACGGCGAACGACACCTCGGGGAGGTGCGGTGATCTCCCCCTGGTCCGTGCTGGCCGGCGCGATCGCGGCCGGCGGCGTCGCCCTGCTGGTGTCCGAACTCCGCCCCGCCCCGCCCGACCTGGGCCAGGCGCTGGACCGGCTGCACCGCACCCCCGCCGACCGGGTGCCCGACCCGGACGAGCGGCCGCGCTGGTTCGACCGGATCGGCGAGCGCTCGATCGGCCTGCGCGGCGTGCGGATCCCGCAGCGCGAGCTGTCGCTGATCGGCCGCGCCCCCGCCCGGTTCATGGCGCACAAGCTGCTCTTCGCCCTGATCGGCCTGGTCCTCCCGGCCTATCTGGCGGCGATGGCGGTGCTGCTGGACATGGGCCTGCCGTTCGCCCTGCCGCTGCTGCTCGGGCCGCTGCTGGCCGGGCTGCTCTGGTTCGTCCCGGACGCCATCGTGCGCGGCGAGGCCAAGGAGGCGCGGACCGAGTACCTGCACGGCATCGCCGCCTACCTGGAGCTCGTCGCGCTCGAACGGGCCGCCGACTGCGGGCCCGCCGAGGCGCTGCGCCGGGCCGCCTCGGTCGGGCGCGGCCCGGTCTTCCGCCGGATCCGGGAGGCCCTGGACCGGGCCGCCACCGACCGGCTGCCGCCCTGGGCCGGCCTGGACGCGCTCGCCGTCGAGCTCGGGCTGACCCCGCTGCAGGACGTCGCGGACATCATGCGGATCTCCGGCACCGACGGCGCCGCCGTCTACGACACGCTGCGGGCCCGGGCCAAGGGCCTGCGCGGCGAACTGCTCGCCGAGGACCTGGCCCGCGCCAACGCCGACAGTGAGCGGATGGTCGCTCCCGGGGCCGCGCTGACCCTGCTGATGACCGTCCTGATCGTCTTCCCCGCGCTGCACCAGATGCTCAACTGAGATCAGTACACAGGCAGTTGTGATCAGCAGTCACCACACCACACCCCGGGAGTCCCGATGAACGTCCAACTGAAGAACCTGGCAGGCCGGTTGATCCGGCCGGCCCTGCTACCCGTCCAGTTCGCCCTGCTGCTCTTCCACTTCCGGGTGGGCCGGCTGCGCGCCGCCCGGGCCCGTGGCGACCGCGGTGCCATCAGCATCGAACTCGCCCTGGCGATCATCGCCTTGGTCTTCGTCGCCGGGGCCGTCGCGGTGGCCCTGTACGCGCTGAAGGACAAGGTCGTGAACAAGGTCAAGGAGGACCCGAACCTGCCGGGCGCGGGCGGGGGAGGTGCGACCGGGTGATTCGCCGACCCCGTCGCCGCACCGACCGCGGGGCGATGAGCCTGAGCCTGGCCATCGTCTTCCCCGTGGTGCTCCTGCTCGTCCTGATCGTCGTCCAGGGCTCGATGTGGTGGTACAACCGCCAACTCGCGCTCACCGCCGCCCGCGAGGGTGTGGACGCCGGCCGGGTGCAGGGGAACGCGAGCGACGCGGTGAAGGACGCCGCGGCGAGGCGGCAGGCCGAGGACTTCCTCGGCCGGCAGGGCGAGCGCGACTACCGCGTGAGCACGGACGGGAGTACGCCGGTGCTGATCAGGGTCACCGTCGAAGTGACGCCGCCGATCCTGATACCCGGCGTCACTCCGCCGACCATCACCCAGCACGCCGAGGCGCCGCGCGAGCGGTTCGTCCCCCCGAAGACGGCGCCGTGAGGCGCTCGGCCCGGTGGTGGCGGACCACCCGCGCGCGGCGGTCGGCCCGCGGGCGGGACGGCGGCGGGGTGGCGATCGAGGCGGCGATCGTCGCCCCGGGCGTCGTCGGCCTGATCCTGGTGGCCATCGCCGCCGGCCGGGTGCAGACCACGGCCGGCACGGTGGAGGCGGCGGCCCGCTCGGCGGCCCGGACGGTCTCGATGGCGCGCGGCGTGGAGAGCATGAGGGACCTGGCCCGGACGACGGCCGTGGACACCCTGCGCCAGCAGGGCGTCGACTGCCGCGGCCTGGACGTCCAGGCCACGGACGGCCAGATCGAGGTCCGGGGCAGGGCGATCAGGACCGTCAAGGTGACGGTGCGCTGCGACGTCGGCCTGGACGACCTGCTGTTCGGGCCGAGGATGCCGCTGACGAAGCACCTCGTCGGGGAGTTCACCTCCGTCCTCGACCGGTACCGCGGCGAGTGACCGGGAGTGGGCCCGGGCGGGGCCCGACGGGATACCCCCGCCGGGGATTGGTGACAGCCCGGGGATTGGGAACGGCCCGCGCGGGGGAGACGCAAGCGGAGAGCGCCCGGGGGATGACGGTACGAAGCGGAACGGTTCCCGAGGGAGCCGGTGGGGAGACGAACGTGCGGGAGGGGGCGTGATGGTGCGCACACCCGTGGGAGACGGCCCGGCTGGCCGGGGTGCCCCGGGCGGGCGGGACGGCCTGCGTGGCCCGGGTGACTCGGGCGTCCCGCGTGGCCGGGGCTTCCTGCGTGCCCTGGGTGCCCGGCGCGGCCGGTCGGACCAGGGTGCGATCGCGATCTTCGTGGCGATCTGCGCCGCGTTCCTGGTCCTGGTGATCGCCCTGGTCATCGACGCAGGCGGCCGGCTGCGGGTCGCCGAACGGACCGACGGCTACGCCCAGGAGGCCGCCCGGGTGGGCGGCCAGCAGCTCGACGAGGCCGCCGTGCTCCAGGGCGAGGGGTACCGGGTCAAGCAGGAGTACGTCAAAGAGGCCGCCAACAGCTACCTCGGCCTGTACGGCCTCGCCGTCCACAACGTCGAGTTCTCCGGCGACGGTTCGGTCGTCACCATCACGGTGCAGGCGGACTACCGGCCGGCCCTGCTGGGCGAACTCGGCAAACAGAAGGTGACGGGCAAGGGCAGTGCGACCCTCGTCCACGGAGTCGAGAAAGCGGAGACCGACTGATGGCCGCGCCACGTGCCAAGGACCAAGCCCGAGCCGGACGTTCGGCCCGTGGCGGGCCAGCCTCCCCGGCGCCCGGCCGCCGGCCGGCGCCGCTGCCGCCCCGCCGCGGCCGCGGTGGATCCGTACTCACCGCGCTCGCCGCGCTGGTCGCCCTGCTCGGCCTGCTGGTCGGCGTCCCCGCCCTGCTGCTCTACGGCACCCAGGCGGTGGCCGCGATGGGCGAGGTCGCGCCGGACGGCCTCGGCCAGGCGCTGACCAGCCCGGACGACGGGCGGCTCTTCCTCTGGCTGCTGGTCGCGATCGGCTGGCTGGGGTGGCTCTGCTTCGCGCTCTCCGTCCTGCTGGAGATCCCGGCCCAGCTGCGCGGCCGGATCGCCCGGCGGATCCCGGCGTTCGGCTGGAGCCAGCGGGTCGCGGCCGGGCTGGTCGGTTCGGTGATCGCCCTGCTGCCGGTCGCCGGTTCGGCCTTCGCCGCCGCCCCCGACCGGGCCCCGGCCGCCTCGGCCCCGGCCCAGTTGACCGCCGGCGTGCAGCGGGCCGCGCTGACCGCCGCGCAGGCGGCGCCCGCGCTGACGCCCGCCGCCGAGCAGAACCCCACCTACACCGTGCGCGACAGCCGCCCGGCCGACAGCCTCTGGTCCATCGCCGAGCGTCAACTCGGCTCGGGGGAGCGCTGGGTGGAGATCGCCAAGCTCAACGACGGCCGGGTGATGGACGGTTCGGGAATCCGCTTCGACGCGGACCGGCCGATCCAGCCCGGCTGGGAGCTGCTGATGCCGGGCGACGCCAAGGCCCCGGCACCGGCGCCCGCCCCGGCCCCCGCGCCGCCGGCTCCGACCGCACCGCAGTCCGGGACCACCGGCGCCGGGCACGCCACGGTGACGGTCGCCGCCGGGGACAGTCTGTCGGGCATCGCGCAGCGGGAGCTGGGCGACGCCGAGGCCTGGCCGCAGCTGTTCGAGGCGAACAAGGGCGCCCAGGCGCCGGACGGCGAGCGGCTGACGGACCCGGACGTGGTGGTGCCGGGGATGGTGCTGACCGTCCCGGGGGCGGCCACGCCTGCTCCCGCGCCCGCACCCGCTCCGGCCCCGGCTCCCGCCGACCAGGCTCCGGCCCCCGCGCCGTCCGCCCCCGCCACCCAGGCGCCCGCCCCGGCCCCCGCGCCCGCGACGCAGGCCCCCGGCCAGGCACCGGGCCAGGCCCCCGCCGCCCACGCCGAGGACGCCACGAGCGACGACTACACCGTCGCCCTCGCCGCCTCCACCGTCGGCGTCCTGCTCGCCGCCGTCATGGTCGGTGCCGTCGCCCGCAAGCGCGGCGCCCAGCTGCGCGCCCGCCGTCCCCGGCACCGCATCGCCATGCCCGCCGCCCCGGCCGCCGCCTTCGAGGCCGAGCTCAAGGCCCGCCAGGACGACAGCGGCCTCGACCTGCTCGACCGCGCCCTGCGCACCATGGCCCGCAACACCGTGCGCGGCGGCAAGCGGCTGCCCGCCATCGTCGCCGCCCGGATCACCGCGGGCCGCACGGTCGAGCTGCACCTCGCCGGCCCGGCCGCCCCGATCGCCCCGTTCCGCGCCGCCCACACGCCCAACATCTGGTGGTGCGCCGCCGACTCCGGCGAACTGCTCTCGCCCGCCCAGGCCCGCAAGACCGCCGCGCCCTACCCGGCCCTGGTCACCCTCGGCTCCTCGCCGGACGGTTCGGTGGTCCTCGCCGACCTGGAGACCGTCCGGCTGCTCCACCTGTCCGGCCACCCGGACGACGCCCGGGACGTGCTGCGCACCCTCGCCATCGAGCTGGCCCACAGCCCGCTCGCGGACCGCCTCCACCTGCACCTGGTGGACCTCGTCGAGGAGCTGCCGATCAGCGGCCCGGCCGCCGAGCGCGTCCACCGCCACCCCACCCTGGAGGCCGCCCTCACCGCGCTCGGCCCGCGCACCGCCAAGGCCCGCGCCACGCTGGTCGCCGCCGAGGCCGCCAGCCCCCGGGACGCGCGCAGCCGCGGCCAGGCCGACGAGTCCTGGGTCCCGGAGATCGTGCTCTGCGCCCAGCAGCCCGGTGGCGAGATCCCGGCCGAACTCGGCCGCCTGCTCGACGCCCGCCCCCGGACGTGCGTCGCCGTGGTCACCCGCGCGCCCGAGCGCGGCACCGGCCCGGTCGCCCGCTGGACCCTGCCCTCCACCGGCCAGGCCACCATCCCCGGGCTGCACCTCACCCTGGAGCTCCAGCGCCTGACCACCCGGCAGTACGAGCAGGTCTCCGAACTGCTCAGGGCCGCCGACGACACCACCCAGCACCCCGCCCCCGCCTGGACCCTGGACGGCCCCGGCACCGACCTCGAACCGGCCGAACTCCCCTCCGGCGTACCGGTGCTGGCCGCCGTCGGCGCGCGCACGGAGACCTCCGGCGAGGTGGACGGCGGCACCGAGGCGGCCGGTCCGCGGCTGATCGCCCGGGTCATCGGCACCGGCGCCAGCCCCTTCGCGGGCACCGACCCGGCCGCGCCCGCCGCGCCGGGGGCCCGCTACATCGTCAACGGCCTCGGCCGGCGGGCCGGCACCCCCGCCGTGCCGCCCGCCCGGACGGGCGACGCCGGGCCGGACGCGGGACCGGCCGCCGGGTTCGACGTCGCGCCGGATGCCGAGCCGGACATCGACGAGACCACGCAGAACCTCCGACTGCCCGCCGCCGTCGAGGCGGTCGTCCCGGTGGCCCCGGTGCCGTCGGTGGCCCCGGTGGCCCCGGTGTCGCCGGTCGAGCCCGTGGACCCCGCCCGGCCGGTGCCGCCGCAGCCGCCCGCCGAACCCCTGCCGACCCACGATCCCGCGCCCGCGCCCACCGGCACCGACCCGCGCGTCCCGGCCCGCCCGGAACCGTCCCCCGAACCGTCCCCCGCAGCCGCAGCCGCAGCCGCAGCCGCCGCCGAGCCCGAGCCTGCCGCCGAGCCTGTCACCGAGTCGGCTGCCGGTTCGGCCGCCGAGCCCGGTCCGGCCGCCGTCGCCCCGGTGGCCCGCACCTCCTCCGGCCGCTCCGACAGCGACGACCTGCTCGCCATCCTCCGCTCCCCGGAGGCGCACGCCGTCCGCACCGCCCCCCGGATCCGCCTCCTCGGCCCCGTCGACGTGGCGTGCACGAGCGGCACGGCCGACCCGACCGCCCTGCTGCGGCTCACCGAGCTCGCCGCCTACCTGGCGCTGCGCCCCGGCGCCGACCACGCCGCGCTCGACCACGACCTGCACCCCGGCGCGGCCCACCTCGACCCGCACCCCACCGTCGCCGACGCCAAGAGCCCGCTGCCCGGCAAACTCGCCGACCTGGCCGCCTGGTTCGGCAACTCGACCGAGGGGCGCGCCTTCCTGCCCGTCGACACCACCGAGGGCTACGCCTTCGCCCCGACCGTCACCTGCGACTGGGACGAGTTCCGCAGCCTCTACCGCCGGGGCATGCGCAGCACCAGCGCCACGGCGGACGCGGCCCTCGCCCACGCCCTCGCCCTGGTCCGGGGAGCCCCGTTCGCCGAGGCCCCGCCCGCCGCGTACGGCTGGGCCGAGGCCGAGCGGCAGGACATGATCGCCGCGATCGTCGACACCGCCCACGAACTCGCCGCCCGCCGCCTCCAGTACGGCGACCACCGCAGCGCCGAGGCCGCCGTCTTCCGCGGCCTCGCCGTCGCCCCGGACGTCGAACTCCTGCACCGCGACCTGTTCTACGCCTACGCCTCCGCCGGCGCCCGCGACCAGCTCGTCCGCGCGGTCAACCGGCTCGACGCCCTCAGCCGCCGCACCGGCCGCGACCTCGACGCCGACACCGTCGCCCTCCTGCGCGACCTCCTCTCGGGCTCGTGACCACCGCCGTGCTCACGGAAACCCACGATTCCGTGAGCACGACGGGCGGGCCGAGCCGGGCGCCCGGTGCGTACGGCCCCGGATCTCCCGGGCCGATGGACAAGGCCCGGGTGCTCGGTCGGTTCAGGGG
Organism: Kitasatospora sp. NPDC092286; assembly: GCF_044755565.1. Lineage (NCBI taxonomy): Bacteria > Bacillati > Actinomycetota > Actinomycetes > Kitasatosporales > Streptomycetaceae > Kitasatospora > Kitasatospora sp. NPDC092286. Next base: position 253,805 of record NZ_JBIVRD010000002.1, read on the forward strand.
CCGACGTACTCGTACACACACCGCCGTCGGGGTGGCGCAGGACCGCGCGGTGGCCGTTGGGCGTGGGCTGGGCGGGCATCACCACGACGGCACCGGCCGCCACCCCCCCGCTCGACCGCGGCCGCCAGGTCGGAGACCGCCAGGGTGGCCGCCACGGCGGCGACCCGCTGGACCGCCTCCTCCGGTCCGCTGAACAGCAGGCTGATGTTCGCCGACGAGGGGGTGCTGGTCTCCCTGGAGCGGATCGCCCGGCACGCCGGGGTCGGCTCGGCGACGCTGCACCGCCACTTCCGGGGGCGCCGGGCACTGGCCGCGGCCGTCCTGGACGAGCAGGTCCGCGGCCTGTGTGCCCGGGCGGACCGGCTGTCGGCCGAACTCCCGCCGGGCCCGGCCCTGGAAGCCTGGCTGCTGGCCGTCGTCCGGCACAGCGGCACCTTCCGCGGGCTGGCCGTGCTCCTGTCGGAGGAGCTCGCCGAGCCCGGCGACCGGGTCGAAGCACGACACGACCGGGTGCGCGCGACCGGTGCCGAACTCCTGCGCCGGGCCCAGCGGGCGGGTGCGGCAAGGGCGGACGTCACGGTCTCCGAACTGCTCGGCCTGGCCAACGCGATCGCGATCGCCACCGCCCACGGTCAGGACCGGGAGCGACAGGCCCGGCACCTGCTCGACCTCGTGGTCACCGGAGTGCGCCCCCGCGCGGCGACGCCTCCGCGCGCCTCCGACGGACGGACAGTCGGACCGGGTGTACCCGAAGGACCCTGACGGTCCGCCGACCGCCCACCCGGCCTGGCTCGGGTGAGCCGGGATCTCGTAGGGTGGCGGAAAACGGCGTGGTGGCAGGCACCACGGGGCAAGGGCATCAGACGCCGCTGAGCGGCGGGGTGGGCGGTGACCAGAGATGGCGGAAACGACAGCTGTCCCGGGAGGTCCCGATCCGCTGGCGGACGCGGGGCCCTGGGACGCCGTACCGCCCGGTGCGCCGCGCAACCCGTACGAGGAGCATCCACCCGGCCCCGCCGCCCTCTACGAACCCCCGGCGCCGGTCCCCGCCCCGCCGCCCGCGCCGCCCACCGGATGGACCGTCACCGGGATGCCCGCCGTGGTCCCACCGCCCTCGGCGACGCCGCCGCCGGTCGGCCTGCCCGGCGCCACCCCCGCCCACGGCGTGGTCGGCCTGGCCGGCGCCAACGGCTTCGGCACCGCGCCGCGCGGGCGGATCCTGGTGGTCGAAGGCGGCTACGGCACCTCCGGCCGCCGCACCTGGGGCCGCGGCGGGCCCGCGCAGGCGCCCGTGCTGTCCGCGATGCTCGCCGCCGTGCAACCGCAGGTGCTGCTCGCGGCGGACGCCGTGGACGCCGTCCACCTCCCCGGCGCCAGCGACCCGCACACCGTGCTGGCCCACCTGCGCGCCGCCGCCCGCCACCCCGGACCGCTGCTCGTCCATCTCGGCGGCCACCTGCTCGCCGACAAGCGCGGCGGTCAGCTCCACCTCACCCTGCGCGACTCCAAGCCCGGCAGCGTCCGGCAGGACGGCCTCGCCTGGCAGTCCATCGCCGCCGAGCTGCGCCACCGCCCGGCGGAGTGGCAGACCCTCGTCATCGCCGACCTGAGCGCGGACCAGCAGGCCTGGCCGTTCCTCCAGGGCACCGTCTCGCCGCTCGCCGACGGCCTCCCGCTCTGGGCGGTGGTCAGCCCGGACCCGGAGCAGATCGGCACCTTCACCCGCGCCCTGATCGAGGCGCTGCACGGCGGCCGCCCCGGCGCCGATGCCGTCCTGGCGCCCGAACAGCTGCGCCAGCAGGTGTACTCGGTGCTTCGCCCGGACGTCGTCATCCTGGCCACCCACGCGCCCGACCGCCCGATCTTCCGCAACACCGCCCGCCGCGCCGACGGCCCCCTGCCGGACGCCGTCCCGTACGACGGCCCGGGCCCGGCCGCCGTCCTGCCCCGCCCGGCCGCCCCGCACGACACCCCCGCGCCGCGGCCGCCCGTCACCCTGGACAAGCCCGCCGCGGCCGCGTTCGCGCCGGGCGCCGCCGCGGGTACCCCGGTGGCCGTGTCCGTGGTGGCCCCGATGGCCCCGGTGGCTGTCGTGACGGCCGCAGCCGGGGCCGGGACGCCGCCCGAGGGGCCGGTGAACCTGCTGAAGGCCCACATCGCCCCCACCCCTCCGCGGCCGGCCCGGCCCGTCAGCCTGCTGAAGCCGTACGCCTGGCAGCCGCCGGCCCCGGTCGGGGTGACGCTGGACAAGGCGCTCCCGGCGGATGCGGTGCCTCCGGACGACGTGCCTTCGGACCCGCTGCCGTCGGCGGCCGAACCGTCGGACGCCGTGCCCGCCGACGCCGTGCCCGCCGACGCCGCGCCGCCGACCGCCCCGGAACCGGCCGGCGCCGTGCCGGCCATCGAGCCCGCTGCCGAGGTGTCGGCCGACGGCCGGCCCGGTGACGCCGAACCGGCCGGGGTCGCGCCGGTGGACGCCGAGCCCGGGGACGCCACACCCGCGCCCGCGCCCGATCACGAGCCTCAGCCCGAGCCCCGGCTCGCCCCCGCACCCCGCGCCGACTACCGCGAGGTGATCGGCCGGATCGTCCGCAGCGCCGACGCGGGGGAGCACGCCGCCGCCACCGATCTCGCCCTCGCCCTCGAACTGGAGGCGACCGCCGAGCACGGCGCCGTCTCCGCGCCCGTGCTCCAGGTGCGGCAGGTCCGGGCGCATGTGTGCCGGCTCGCCGGGAAGACGGCCGAGGCGGCGGACATCTACCGCGAGGTGGCCCTGACGCTGCTCCGCTCCCAGGGCCCGGACCACCCGGAGACCCAGCAGGCGGCCACCAACGCCGAGGCCTGCTGGCGGGCGATCCAGGACCGGGCGGAGGCCATCCGGATCGCCCCCGGGATCATCGAGCTCCGCGCCTGCCTGCCGGGCCCGGACGGCCGCAAGCTCCGCGCGGCCGAACGCCACCTGGCCCAGCTCGCCGCGGCCGACCGCGTCTGAGGGGCCGGCGCCCCCGAACCGGCCCGCCCCGGACATGACGACGGAGTGGGAAGTCGGCCGGCCGACTTCCCACTCCGTCCTGTCAAGAGCCGGTCGAGCGGTTACCGCCCGGCGATCGCGTGGACGAACTTTGCCCCGTCGATGGTGCCGAGGCCGCTGGCGAGGTCGTAGCCCTTCGCGGCCTGGTAGCCCGTCACGGTGTCCCAGGAGTTGTCGCCCGTGGTCACGTCGACCAGGCCGCTCCACTGCTGCGGGAGCAGGTCGAGGCCGTAGAGGCGCCAGTTGAGCTGGCCGAGGCGGTGCCCGGCGAGCTGGTCGGCGAGGGCGACGACGCCGGAGAAGATCGGGGTCGCCTCGCTGGTGCCGCCGGTGAGGTGCCAGCCGACCGAGGTCGGGTCGTACGACTCGTACGTCCAGGCGCCGCCGTCCACGGCCGCGCTCATGCTGATGTCGGGGGTGCCGCGGTGGTTGCCGGTGACGTTGGCGACGCCGGCCTGGTACAAGGGGCGCTCGAAGATGCCGGAGACCCCGCCACCGCCCGCGCCGTACTTGTCGTGCCAGACCTTGTCGGGCGCGGTCCGCTTGCCGGCGTCGTCCAGGCTGAGCTGGGTGCCGCCGATCGAGGTGACCAGCGGGTCGGAGGACGGCCAGGAGTTGACCCGGTACGGGTAGAGGTCGGTGCCGTTCTCCTGGGCGTCGGTCGCGCCGTTGTCGCCGGAGGCGGCGAGCACGGTGACGTCGCGGGCGGCGGCCTCCTTGAAGGCGTAGCGCAGGTCGGTCAGGGACTTGAAGTCGCCCTTGTCGTAGCCGGGGAAGGTGTTCTCGGTGGCGCCGAAGCTCTGCGAGATCACGTCGGCCCGGCCGGACTTGATGAGGGCCCGCTCGGCGTCCATCATCTCGGGCAGACCGGTCGTTCCCTCGGTCTCGGCGACGCCGGTCTCCACCAGGACGATGTGCGCGTCGGGGGCGATGGCGTGGGCGTACTCGACGTCCAGGGTGGTCTCGCCGGCCCAGCCGGTGTGGTCGGGGTTGGTGGGGTCGAAGACCGGGACGTTGCCCCACTTGACCACCTCGACCTGGGTGTCCGGGATGCCCCACTGCTTGTCGAAGACCTCCAGGTCGTGCTGGATGGTCGGCGAGCCGAAGGAGTCGACGATGACGATGGTGCGGCCCTTGCCGGTGACACCCTCCTGGTACAGCGGGTCCAGGTTGTAGGCGGTCCGGTACTGGAGCGGGGAGTAGCAGTGGATGCCGATCTGGCTGACGCACTGCGAGGTGGACAGCGGGGCCGGCCGCCCGACGGCGCTGGTGTGGCCGCTGGAGGCGGGGCGGACGTGGACGCCGGACGCAGGGTGCGCGGAGGCGGGGGACGCGGCGGAGGCGGCGCCGAGCGCCGGCACGGAGACACTGGCGGCCGTGAGGGCGGTGGCCCCGGCGGCGAACAGGGCCAGGGCGCGGCGGAGGGTGGCGGGGCTGCCCATGGGACTCCTTGGGACGCAGGGCCCGACCTGGTCCGGTCGGGTCGGTCCGGCCATCCCATCGAGAGCCGCATGATCATGCCATAGTCATTTGGAACCGTCGGCATGGTCATGCCTGACCACGGGAAAAGGTAAAGGCCGTCCCAGGTGAAGGTAACCCGGCACCGGGGACGGCATGCTGATGAAACGTCAGATCATCTCACCGGGCTCCACCATTGACGTACAGCGTCTGCCCGCTGACGTACGAGGCGTCCTCGCTCGCCAGGAAGGCCACCACCGAGGCGACCTCCTCGGGGCGCCCGACCCGCCGCAGCGGCGTCCGGGCGGAGGCGTCCGTCTGGTGCTCCTCCGCGGTGGCGCCGACCCGTTCGGCCGTGGCGGCCGTCATGGGGGTGGCGATGTAGCCGGGGGCGACGGCGTTGACGTTGATGTTGAACGGGCCCAGCTCGATCGCCAGGGTGGCGGTCAGCCCCTGGATCCCGGCCTTGGCGGCGGCGTAGTTGGCCTGGCCCCGGTTGCCGAGGGCCGAGCGCGAGCTGAGCGAGACGATCTTGCCGTACTTCTGCGCCACCATGTAGGTCTGGGCGACGTGGCAGCAGTTGTAGGCGCTGGTCAGGTTGACCGTCAGCACCGCGTCCCAGTCGGCCTTCGGCATCCTGAAGAACAGGTTGTCCCGGGTGATCCCGGCGTTGTTCACCAGGATGTGCACCCCGCCGAGGTCTCGGGCGATCTCGGCGAAGACGGCCTCCACCGCCTCGTAGTCGGCCACGTCGCAGCCGTACGCCCGCGCGGTGCCGCCCTTGGCGGTGATCTCCCCGGCCGTCCCGGCGGCCCGCTCGGCGCTCAGGTCGACCACGGCCACGGCCGCGCCCTCCTCCGCCAGCAGCCGCGCGGTGGCCGCGCCGATGCCCTGCGCCGCACCGGTGACGACGGCGACCCTGCCTGCGAAACGAGTCACAGCAACTCCCTCAAGAGACGTTCTCGACGAGGACGGCGGTGCCCTGACCGACGCCCACACACATGGTGGCCAGCCCGCGCCCGGCGCCGGTGCGGCGCATCCGGTGCAGCAGGGTGGTGAGGATGCGGGCGCCGGAGCCGCCCAGCGGGTGGCCGAGCGCGATCGCCCCGCCGGTCGGGTTGACCAGCTCCGGGTCGAGGCCCAGCTGGTCGGTGCCGGCCAGCACCTGGGCGGCGAACGCCTCGTTGAGCTCGGCCTCCTCCAGCGAGTCGATCGACCAGCCGGCCCGCCCGAGCGCCTTCCGGGTGGCCGGTACCGGGCCGATGCCCATCACGTCCGGGTGCACCCCGGCCGAGGCGCCCGCGACGTACCGGCCGAGCGGCCGGAGGCCCAGCCCGGCCAGGGCCTCCTCGCTGACCAGCACCAGCCCGGCCGCGCCGTCGTTCATCGGCGAGGCGTTGCCCGCCGTCACCGTGCCGCCCGGGCGGAAGGCCGGCTTCAGCCGGGCCAGCTTCTCCAGACTGGTGTCCTCGCGGATGCCCTCGTCCTGGTGGACCGTCACCCCGTCCGGGCGTTGGACCGGGATCAGCTCGGCGTCGAAGTGCCCGTCCTTGCGGGCGGCGGCGGCCCGCTGGTGGCTGCGCAGCGCGAAGGCGTCCTGGCGCTCCCGGCCGATGCCGTGGCGGACGGCGACCTCCTCGGCCGTCTCGCCCATGCTGAGCACGCCGTGCAGGTCGGCCATCCGGGGGTTGGTGAGCCGCCAGCCGAGCCGGGTGTCGTAGGTCTCGATCCGGTGCGGCAGCGCCTCGTCGGGGCGGGGGAGGACGAAGGGCGCTCGGGTCATCGACTCGCAGCCGCCGGCCAGCACCACGTCGGCCTCGCCGGAGCCGATCGCCCGGGCGGCCATGGTGACGGCCTCCAGGCCGGAGGCGCAGAGCCGGTTGACGGTGGCGCCGGGCACGGTGTCGGGGAGGCCGGCCAGCAGGACGGCCATCCGCGCGGCGTTGCGGTTGTCCTCGCCGGCCTGGTTGGCGGCGCCCCAGTAGACGTCGTCGATCCGGGCCGGGTCGAGGGTGGGTACGTCGGCGAGCAGGGCGCGCAGCACGGTGGCCGAGAGGTCGTCGGGGCGGACTGTGGCGAGCGCTCCGCGCAGCCGGCCGATGGGTGTGCGGCGGGCTGCGGCGAAGTAGACAGGACGCACGTCGTCGGGCTCCTTATCGTTTTGTCGATATCGCTTTGTCGATCATGGTGTCGATCTCGATCTCGATCGCGGTGTCGGTCGCGGTGTCGGTCGCGGTGTCGGTGCGGCGGGGGTTCTCCCCGGGCGGGGGGTTCTCCCCGGCTCAGAAGGCGTTGACGCCGGTGAGCGCCCGCCCGATGAGCAGCTTGTGGATCTGGCTGGTGCCCTCGTAGAGGGTCATCACCCGCGCGTCGCGCAGGTACCGGCCGACGGGGTACTCGTCGGTGAAGCCGTAGCCGCCGAACACCTGGAGCGCGTTGTTGGCGGCCCGGACGGCGGCCTCGCTCGCGTAGAGCTTGGCGACGGAGGACTCGGTGGCGAACGGCAGGCCGCGGTCGATGTGGTCGGCGGCCTTCCAGGTGAGCAGCCGGGCGGCCTCGACGTCCACCGCGATGTCGGAGAGCAGCTCCTGCACCAGCTGGTGCGCGGCGATCGGCCGGCCGAACTGCTCGCGCTCGCCCGCGTACCGGACGGCGGCCTCCAGGCAGGCCCGGGCGATGCCGACGCAGCCGGCCGCGACGGACATCCGGCCCTTGGCGAGGGCGGCCATCGCCACGGTGAAGCCCTTGCCCTCGGGGCCGAGCCGGGCGCTGTCGGGCACGCGGACGGCATCGAGGGCGAGTTCCGCGGTGGCCTGGCCGCGCAGGCCGAGCTTGCCGTGGATCTCGGTGCGGGCGAAGCCGGGCAGGCCGGTCGGGACGAGGAAGGCGGTGATGCCGCGGTGGCCGGCCTCCCCGGTGCGGGCGAAGAGCAGGGCGACGTCCGCCCACGTCCCGTTGGTGATGAACGTCTTGGCGCCGGTGATCAGCCAGTCCCCGCCGTCCCGGACGGCCCGGGTGGTGAGGGCGGCGGCGTCGGAGCCGGTGCCGGGCTCGGTGAGCGCGAAGCAGCCGAGCGCCTCGCCGGAGGTGAGCCGGGGCAGCCAGTGCCGTTTCTGCTCCGTGCTGCCGTAGGCCTCGACCGACTTGGCGACCAGGCCGAGCGAGACCGAGACGATTCCGCGCACGGCGGAGTCGCCCCGGCCCAGCTCCTCCAGGACCAGGCAGTAGGCGAGGTGGTCGCCGCCGCTGCCGCCGTGCTCCTCGGGGAGGGTGAGGCCGAGGAAGCCGAGCCTCCCCAGCTTGCCGACGATCGCGCGGTCCACGGACTCGGCGCGGTCCCACGCGGCGGCGTACGGCGCGATCTCGCGGTCGGTGAAGGCCGCCGCCAGGTCGCGGACGGCGGCCTGCTCCTCGGACAGCTCCAGATTCATCGCGGCCTCGTTAAACTAGCGCTGCAAGTTTTACCGGGACTGTAACGCCGACCGGGCCGCGCTGGGAAGAGGCGCCTGCCAGAATCGGTCCCCACCCCACTCGACCGGAGGAACCGCGACGATGGCCCGCCCGCGCACCCCCCTGCTCAGCCGCGAGCGCATCGTCACCGCCGCTCTGCTGCTCATCGACACCGAGGGCCTGGACGCGCTCTCCACCCGCCGCCTCGCCACCGAGCTGTCGGTCAGCGGGCCGTCCCTCTACAACCACGTCGCCACCAAGGACGACCTGCTGGACGCGGTGGTGGACAGCGTGATGGGCGAGGTCGACCTGTCGATGTTCACCGCCGGGGTGCCCTGGCCCGCCGCCCTGCGCGACTGGGCCCGCTCCTACCGGGCCGCCCTCGCCGCGCACCCCAACATCGTCCCGGTGCTCGCCCAGGGCCCCGGGCGCCGGCCGAACGCGCTGCGGCTGGCCGACGCCGTCTTCGGCTGCCTGGTCGAGGCGGGCTGGCCGCGTGGGCAGGCCACCCGGATCGGCGCGCTGATGCGGTACTTCGTCACCGGCTCGGCGCTGGCCTCCTTCGCGGCCGGTTTTCCCGAGGACGCCGGGCTGTACGACGCGGCCGACTACCCGCACCTGGGCGAGGCCCACCGGCTCGCGGAGCACCGGGGGGCGGTCGACGAGGGCGCCTTCGAGACCGGGCTGGAGGCGCTCCTCGACGGCCTCGCCCTACGCTACGAACGGACCGTCCGGCAGGGGCGCCCGGGCTACCCGGACCAGCCGGAGCACCCGGATCACCAGGGCTCGCGGGCCACGAAGGCCGGCCGCAGCGAGGGGTCCACCGGGTCGTAGTACCGGTGGTAGACGGGGGTGAGCCCACCGGAGACCGGGGGCACGATCCAGCTCCAGTCGGCGGGGGTGGGCCGCCCCAGCCGCTGCTCCTGGGCGATGTGCCGCAGGAACCGCTCCGACTCGGTGTGGTGGTCGGCGATGGTCACCCCGGCCTCCTGGAACGAGTGCAGCACCGCGATGTTGAGCTCCACCAGCGCCCGGTCGCGCCAGAGGGTGCGCGCGCTGGAGGTGTCCAGGCCGAGCCGGCCGGCGACCGTCGCCAGCATGTCGTACCGGTCGGCGTCGGCCAGGTCGCGGGCGCCGATCTCGGTGCCCATGTACCAGCCGTTGAACGGCGCGGTGGGGTAGCGGACGCCCCCGATCTCCAGCGTCATGTCGCTGATCGCGGGCACCGCGTACCAGCGCAGGCCGAGCTCCGCGAACCAGGCGTGGTCGGGGTGGGTGAGCCGGACCTCCAGCGTGGTGTCGTCCGGCAGTCCGTACCAGCGGGGCCGGGCGCCGGGCCGCTCCTGGACCAGCAGCGGCAGCACCTCGAACCGCTCCCCGCCGCACTTCCAGCCGAGGTCCCGGGCGCGGGCGGTCAGCTGGGCGCCGGCCGGGTCCCCGATCCAGCCGCCGTCCCCGGCCGGGTGGCCGGCGTAGCGGACCAGCTGCTGGTTGAGGACGCGGGCGGCCGGCCGGCCGGGCCGGTCGGGGGCGAACACCGAGATCACCGGGCGGATCCGGCCGCCGTTGCCGGCCAGCCGCAGGTGCTCGAAGCACTCGGTGGCGATGTCGTCGGCGGAGGACAGCTGCCGCAGGTCGCGCACCACCAGGCTGCGCCAGTACAGCCGGCCGATGCAGCGGGCCGCGTTGCGCCAGGCGAGCCGGGCGCCGTAGGTGAGTTCGGCGGACGTCTGCCGGTAGGTCCCGGTGCGGTCGATCTCGTCGAGGACGGCCCGGACCCGCGCGGCCGGGTCACCGGTGCCGGGCTGCTCGCGGTGGAACTGCCGGACGAAGGCGGCGGCCTGGCCGGGGTCGGTGAAGTGCCCCGCCCGGGGCGGGGGTTCGGGAACGAGCGGCGGCCCGGGCGCGGGGTGCGCATGGGCGAACGGGCAGCCGTCGGCCGGGGCCGTCACGGGTCTGCGGGTACGGAGCCGGTTGAAGATCAAGGACACATCCCTCCTGCCGGACAGGAGTACCGGAGGTGTGCGGCCCACCGCAGGGAGTGAACGATTCGGCCCCGCACCCGGGCGATTGGCGATAGGGTTTGGGCCGGTCCGACTGTCGGATCAGCCCATGTCCTCCAGTCGGATGCCCTTGGTCTCCTTCACGAACCGCGCCACGAAGAGGACGGACAACGCGGCGAAGGCCGCGTACACCAGGTAGGTCGCCGAGAGGTTCCAGCGCGAGAGCGACGGGAACGACACGGTGATCGCCCAGTTGGCGATCCACTGCGCGGAGGCGGCGACGGAGAGCGCGGCGGCCCGGATCCGGTTCGGGAACATCTCGCCGAGCATCACCCAGACGACCACACCCCAGGACATCGCGAAGAACAGCACGAAGGCGTTGGCGGCGATCAGCGCGACGGTGCCCTGGAGGTCGGGGAGGGTGACGTTGTCGCCGCTGCCGGTGGCGGCGGAGAACGCCCAGCTGCAGGCGCCGAGCGCGAGGGCCATCCCGGCGGAGCCGATCAGGGCGAGCGGCTTGCGGCCGATCCGGTCCACCAGCAGGATCGCGACCACGGTGCCCAGGATGTTGATGACCGAGCCGATGAAGCTGATCAGCAGCGAGTTGCTCTGGTCGATGCCGACCGACTGCCAGAGGATCGACGAGTAGTAGAAGATCACGTTGATGCCGACCAGCTGCTGGAAGACCGAGAGGCCGATGCCGACCCAGACGATCGGCAGCAGGCCGAACCGGCCGCCCAGCAGGTCGCGGAAGCGCGGCCGGTGGTCGGAGTCGATCAGTGCCCTGATCTCGGCGATCCGGGCCCCGGTGTCGGAGCCCTCGCCCTCGACCTCGGCGAGTACGGCGCGGGCCTCGTCCAGCCGGCCGGCCGAGATCAGATAGCGCGGGGACTCGGGGATGGTCGAGGCGAGCACGAAGTAGACGGCGGCCGGCACGACGCAGATGCCGAGCATCCACTGCCAGGCCTCCAGGCCGAGCAGGTGGCCGCGGGTCTCACCGCCGGCGGCGTTCGCCAGCATCCAGTTGACCAGCTGGGATATCGCGATGCCGAGCACGATCGCGGCCTGCTGGAAGGAGGCCAGCCGGCCCCGGTACCTGGTCGGCGCGACCTCGGCGATGTAGGTCGGGGCGATCACCGAGGCGATGCCGATGGCCGCCCCGCCGAGGACCCGCCAGCAGGCGAGGTCCCAGGCCGAGAACGGCAGCATCGAGCCGACGGCGCTCACCGCGAAGAGCAGCGCGCCCGCCTTCATCACCGTGATCCGGCCGTACCGGTCGGCGAACCGCCCGGCCAGCGCGGCGCCCACGGCGGAGCCGAGCAGTGCCGAGGAGACGATCAGACCGGTCACGCCGTCGCCGACGCCGAACTTCTCCTGGATGCCGGAGACGGCGCCGTTGATCACGGAGCTGTCGTAGCCGAACAGGAACCCGCCGAGGGCCGCGACGGCGGTGATGAAGACGACGAAGCCGAGGCGGCCGGAGGACGCGGTCTCCGTCCCCGAGGGCCCGGCGGGCCTCGGAGACGGAGACCCGGCGGACTCCAAGGGCTGCTTGGTGACGCTCACGATCTTGACTCCTGGTACTCAACGCTGAGTTCGGTAGCCGAGATCGTAACCCCTCAATGTTCAAGTGTTGTACATCGGGAAGCTCAGATTTTGCTCTGAGTATTAGTAAAGTGAACGATCAAACTCGGCCGGGTGCGGGCAGGCCGGGTGCGGGCGGCCGGGGTGCGGGCAGGTCAGGCCGGGGTGGCCAGCGACAGCCCGAACCGGCCCTCGTCGTCCGTCCACCAGTGGTCCAGCCGCAGCCCGGCCGCGGCCAGTTCCTCGGTGACCCGCTCCCGGCGGAACTTGGCCGAGACCTCGGTCCGCAGCTCCTCGCCCCGGTCGAAGTGGACCGGCAGGTTCAGGGCCGGGATCTTCACGGTCTGCGCGCGCAGTGAGCGCAGCCGCATCTCGATCCACTCCTGCCCGGCGTCCCAGACCGCCACGTGCTCGAAGGCGTCCGGGTCGAAGTCCGCCTCCAGCTCCCGGTTCAGCACGTTGAGCACATTGCGGTTGAACTCGGCGGTCACCCCGGCCGCGTCGTCGTAGGCGGCGACCAGCACCCGCGGGTCCTTGACCAGGTCGGTGCCGAGCAGCAGGAAGTCGCCGGGGTCGAGCGCGGCGCGCAGCCCGCGCAGGAAGGTCGCCCGTTCGGCGGGCAGCAGGTTGCCCAGGGTGCCGCCGAGGAAGGCGACCAGGCGGGGTCCGCCGTCCGGGGGCAGCCCGAGCCGGGCGGTGAAGTCGGCCAGTACGCCGTGCACGGCCAGCCCCGGGTACTCGGCCGCGAGCGCTTCGCCGGCCGAGGCCAGCGCGCTCTCGCTGACGTCCACCGGCACGTAGGTGTGCAGGGTGCCGAGGTCGCGCAGCGCGCTCAGCAGCAGCCTGGTCTTCTCGGAGGAGCCCGAGCCCAGTTCCACCAGGGTGCGGGCCCGGGTGGCCGCGGCGATCTCGCCGGCCCGGGCGGTCAGGATGGCCCGCTCGGCCCGGGTGGGGTAGTACTCCGGCAGCCGGGTGATCTCCTCGAACAGTTCGCTGCCCCGGGCGTCGTAGAACCACTTCGGCGGCAGCCATTTGGGCTCGGCGGTCAGGCCCCGCCGCACGTCGTGCCGCAGGGCGGTGCTGAAGTGGTCGGCGGGCAGCAGGCGGGTGAGATCAAATGTGCTCATGACAGGTCGATCCTCTATTCAAAAGGTGAAGGAGAGGGGGAGTGTGACGTTCGCGCGGCCGGGCCTCAGCCGGCCGGGAGCGGGCGTATGGTGACGCCCTCGGGGCCGGCCAGCAGCAGCGAGCGGTCCGGGACGGCGGTCCAGGCCGGGTCGTCGTCGTACGGCTCGGAGGCGACCAGCACGCCGCGCCCCGGCAGGGTCCGGTGGTGCAGGGTGTCGCCCCAGGCGGTCGCGGCGAGCGTCCGGCCGTCGGTGAGCAGCAGGTTGAGCCGGCCGGTGGTGTGCGCGGCCACGTCCGCGACGGTGCCGGCCAGCGCCGCGCCGAGCTCGGCGCCCGCCCGTAGCCGGTGCAGCGCCAGGCCCCAGAGCAGCGCCGAGTCCGTCCGGGCCTCCAGGTCCAGCAGTTCGGCGGGCGGCAGCAGTCCGGCCAGCGCGTCCAGCTTCTCCGGCCAGCCCGTCACCGCGCCGTTGTGGCTGAACAGCCAGCGCCCGGCGGCGAACGGCGCGGCCGCCGCCTCGCCCGGCGCGCAGCCCTCGGTGGCCGAGCGGACGGCCGCCAGCAGCGCCCGGGTGCGGATCACCCGGGCGAGGTCCGCGAACGAGGCGTCCGCCCAGATCGGCCCGGCCCGCCGGTAGCGGGCGGGCACCTCGTCGCCGTCCGCGTACCAGCCGAGCCCGAAGCCGTCCGCGTTGACCGTGCCGTACTGCTGCACCCGGGGCGCCCAGGACTGCCGGTAGAGCCCGAACGGCGGCTCCACCAGCAGCTCCCGGGGCGCCACCGGCTCGCCCAGATAGGCGAGATGGCGGCACATCAGCCGGCCGCCGGGTCGGCGGCGGTGCGGAAGCCGGCGAAGATCTGCCGCCGGACCGGATAGTCCCAGTTGCGGAAGGTGCCCCGGCAGGCGACCGGCGCGACGGCGAAGCAGCCGCCGCGCAGCACCTTGTACTCGGGCCCGAAGAAGACCTCCGAGTACTCCCGGTACGGCCAGGCCCGGAAGCCCGGGTACGGCCGGAAGTCGCTGGCCGTCCACTCCCAGACGTCGCCCATCAACTGACGTACCCCGTAAGGGGATTCACCGCCCGGGTAGCTGCCGGCCGGGGCCGGGCGCAGATGCCGCTGGCCGAGGTTGGCGTGCCCGGGGGAGGGTGCGCCGTCGCCCCACGGGTAGCGGCGGGAGCGGCCGGTGGCCGGGTCGTGCCGGGCGGCCTTCTCCCACTCCGCCTCGGTCGGCAGCCGCCGGCCGGCCCACCGCGCGTACGCGTCCGCCTCGTACCAGCTGACGTGCAGCACCGGCTCGTCCCCGGGCACCGGCTCCAGCAGGCCGAACCGCCTGCGCAGCCACTGGCCGTCCTCGCGGTGCCAGAACAGCGGGGCGGTCAGCCCTGCCCGCTGCCGGTGCTCCCAGCCCTCGGCGGTCCACCAGCGCGGCTCGTCGTAGCCGCCGTCGGCGATGAACCGCTGATATGCGCCGTTGGTGACGGGCGTGGTGTCCAGCAGGAAGGCGGGCAGTTCGACCCGGTGCGCCGGGCGCTCGTTGTCCAGCGCCCACGGCTCGGTGTCGGTGCCCATGGTGAACGGCCCGGCGGGGACGAGGACTTCGGCCGGCAGCGTGGCCGCGTCGGCGGGTGCGGGCGGCGGCGGGGGAGCGGCCAGGACGGGCTCGCCCGACCGCAGCTGATGGGTGATCAGCATGGTCTCGTCGTGCTGCTGTTCGTGCTGGGCGATCATGCCGAAGGCGAATCCGGCGTCCAGCAGCGGTGCGCCCTCCAGCGGGCTGGCGGCCAGCAGGTCGAGCACCCGGCCGCGGACCTCGTGGGCGTACGCGCGGGCCTCGCCGGGCGGCAGCAGCGGCAGGCTGGGGCGCTCGGCGCGCGGGTGCTCGAAGGCGTCGTAGAGCGGGTCGATCTCGGGGTGCATCGGGTCGCGGCCGCCGACGTTGCGCAGCAGCCAGAGCTCCTCCTGGTTGCCGATGTGGGCGAGGTCCCAGACCAGCGGGGACATCAGCGGGGAGTGCTGGGCGGTGAGGTCGCGCTCCCCGACGCAGTCGGTCAGCGCGGCGGTCCGGGCCCGGGCGGCCAGCAGCTCGTTCGCGATCGTCTCGCGCAGCGCCTCCGGGGTGGCGGGGGCGTCGGCGGGGGCGTGGGTCGGGCGGGCGTCGTCGATCATGGTGCGGCCTCCTCCGGGGGAGTGGGGCGGGTGCCGGCGCGCAGGGCGTCCAGCTGGTCGTCGGCGGGGCAGCGGCCGCGCGCGGGGTAGCGCTCGGCGTACTCGGCGACGACGGCGCGCAGCCGCTCGGCTCCGGGCAGACGGCCCAGCGCGGCGTCGGCGGCGGCGAAGCAGGCGAGGGCGGCGCGGCGCAGCCCCGGGTCGGCGACGGCCAGGGTGGCGGCCCGGCGCCAGACGTCGCTGCGCGGTGGCAGCGGGCCGTCGGCGCACCCCAGCGGGTCCAGCGCGGCCAGCGCGGCGTCGGCGGCCGGCGGGTCCTCCAGCAGCGCGGTGACCAGGGCGGTCGGGACGATCCAGCCGTCACCGGGCTGGGCGTCGATCATCCGCAGCTCCAGGTGGCCCTGCGGCCGCACCGGAGGGAAGAGCGTGGTGCGGTGGTAGTCCAGGTCGGCCAGGGTGGGCGGGCGTTCGCCGGCGCCGGCCAGCCAGTCGCGGAAGGTCAGTCCGGCCGGGGCCGTCCAGGGCAGCCCGCCCGGTCGGCGGATGCAGAGCACCTCGGCGTCCAGCACGTAGCGGGACCAGGCCTCGCGCGGGTCGCCGTGGTCCGGGCCGGGGGCGAGGGTGCGGGAGGGGTCCATCCTGGACCAGACGGTCTGCCGGGTGGACCGGTGGCCGGTCGGCTTCCCGTCGAGTAAAGGGGAGTTGGCGAAGGCCGCGACCAGGACGGGGCCCAGCCGGTGGGCCAGCCGCCAGCGCCGGTCCAGCGCCTGCGGGCCCTCCTCGGCCCCGGCGTCCAGGCAGACCTGGACGGAGGCGGTGCCGGTCATCATGATCCGGCCCCAGGGCCCGGCCGAGTCGAAGAATCGTTCCATCGCCAGATAGCGAGGGTGGTCCAGGACCATCAGACGGGGGCGGGCCAGCGGATCGGTACCGGTACCCGTGAGACGCAGGCCCTGCGCCGCGAAGGCGGCCCGCAGGGCGGCGAGATCGCGCCGGGTTTCGTCGACGCAGGCCGTGAGGCCGGGGGCGGGCGGGGAGCTGAGCTCGACCTGACCGCCGGGTTCGAGGGTGAGACGGGCGCCGGAGGGAAGTGAGGTCCCGTCCGGGCCGCCGAGTGGCAGTGAGTCCAACGCGGCGTGCAGCCGCTCCGGTAGGACGGGGCCGGTCGGACATCGGTTGTCGTGGACGAACCACTCGACTTCGATGCCGACCAGCCGGGGAGGTCCGATCTTGAAGCAGACACCTGACATGTGGCTGCGCGCCGCCGACTCGGTCAGTGGCGTCACCCCGCCCGGGGGCGGTTCCGCGCTCTGCCGGTCGGGTGGGCTGGTGGGTGGGCTGGTCGGGCGAACGGGTATCACCGGACTCACCATCCTCGGGATCACGATTGCGGCCCGGTCTACTCTGCCCAGTCTGCTACGGACCATGCGGGCCTGCTCCGCAAACATCTCGTGAAGAGATGTATCCGCAGGTCAGAGGTGGTGCAATCGGGTGAATCAGGGCTTTCGCAGCCGGGCCAGCCGGGCCAGTGCCCGCGCCAGCTCCGGGCCGGGCAGGGCGTAGTTGAGCCGGAGTCCGCCGCGCCCGCCGGGCCCGAAGTCGGCGCCGTCCGAGACCTCCAGGGCGCAGCGCTCCAGCAGCGCCGCCCGGGCGTCCGCGGCCGGCAGGCCGAGCGCGGCGGCGTCCAGCCAGAGCAGGTACGAGGCCTGTGGCGCGGAGCGGACGGCGTCACCGAGCACAGCGGTCAACTCGTCCCGGGCGGTGGCGAGATGACGCAGCAGGGCGTCCAGCCACGGCCCGCCGTGCCGCAGCGCCGCCCGCTGCACCACCTGCTCCAGCAGCCCGCCCTCCCAGAGGCCGTACCCGGCCATCACCTCGCCGAGCCGCCCGCGCAGCGCCGGGTCCGGGACGAGTGCGAAGCAGCTGGGGATGCCGGAGGTGTTGAAGGTCTTGCCGACCGAGTTGAGGGTGACCGTCCGGTCGCGCAGCGGGCCCGCCACGGCCACCGCGACGGGGTGGCGGTGGCCGGGGTGGGTGAGGTCGCCGTGCACCTCGTCGGAGAGCAGCACCCCGCCCGCCCGCGCCGCGGCCTCGGCGAGCCCGTGGATCTCCGCCGCCGTCCAGACCCGGCCGGACGGGTTGTGCGGGCTGCTCAACAGCACCGCCCCGGGCCGGTGCCGGGCGAAGGCGTCCAGCGGCAGCCGGTAGCCGGTGCCGGTGCGGTCGCCGGTGCCGTCGTTACCGTCGTGGACCAGCGGGATCTCCCGGTACGGCAGCCGGGCGGCCCGGCAGAGCTGGGCGAAGCCGCCCCACTCGGGCGTCGGGAACAGCACCGGCCCGGCCGGGCGGACCGCCTCCAGCAGCAGCCGGACGGCGGTCCGGGGCCCGAACGGCAGCAGCAGCACCCACGCCGGGTCCACCGCGACGCCGTGCCGCGCCCGGTACCAGTCGGCCACCAGGGCCCGCCCGGCCGGATCGCAGACCGTGTACCCGTACGCCCGGTGCCGCGCCCGTCGCGCCAGCGCCTCGGCGACGGCCGGTGGACCGGGCAGGTCCATGTCGGCCAGACCCAGTGCGATCACCCCGTCCGGCCCGCCGGCCGTCCGCGCCCACTTGCTGCTCCCCGTCCCGGCCCGGTCGAAGGGCAGTCCGAAGCCGAAGTCGTCCGGCGCGGTCGTCATGGGAGCCTCCGTAGGGTGTGAGACGGCCCGGTCCGCCGTCAGGCTAGGGCGTCCGCTCTCGTTCCGTCCGGCGGTCAGGTCCGTTTCCGGCCCCCGCTGCCACCCGGGCAGGACGGCAGAACTCCGCTTGCACGCGTTCAGCGTGCAGAGGAGGATCTTTTGTGCTTGTAGTCTCATCTGTCGCAGCCATCTCTTCAGATCGCTGCGTCCTCAGAACCGGAGTGAAGGAGTCCCGAAGATGCGGCGACCGAACTGGGTACCGGAGGGCACGGACCTGGACAAACCGAACGCCGCACGGGTCTACGACTACTACCTCGGGGGATCGCACAACTTCGAGGTGGACCGGGAGATGGCCCGCAAGGCGATCGCCCTCTGGCCGGAGCTGCCCCAGATCATGCGTTCCAACCGGGCCTTCCTCCGCCGGGCCGTGCAGTTCCTCGCCGAGCGGGGCATCACCCGCTTCCTGGACATCGGCTCCGGCATCCCGACCTTCGGCGCCGTGCACGAGCACGCCCGCGCGATCCGCCCCGAGACCGAGGTCGTCTACATCGACCGCGACCCGGTCGCCGTCGCGCACAGCCGGCTGCTGCTGGAGAACGACCCGCAGAGCGCCGTCGTCCAGGCCGACCTCCGGGACATCGACGACCTGCTGAGCCGCCCCGAGGTGAAGGCGCTGCTGGCGGCCGGCGAACCGGTGGGCGTCCTGCTGGTCGCCGTCATGCACTTCGTCAGCGACGCCGAGGAGCCGCGGAAGCTGCTCTCGGTGCTGCATGACGCCCTCCCGCCCGGCAGCGCGCTGGTCCTCTCGCACGCCTCCCTGGAGGGCCGCCCCGACCAGGCGGAGGACCACCAGAAGCTCTACCAGCGGACCCCCACCCCGCTGACCATGCGCACCCACGAGCAGATCACCGCCATGTTCACCGGCTTCGAGCTGGTCGAGCCGGGCGTGGTCTACCTGCCGCAGTGGCGCCCCGACCAGCCGGAGGCGGTCGGGCAGCACCCCGAGCGGATGACCGGGGTGGCGGGCGTGGGGTTCCGTCCGTGAGCGGAGCGCCGGTGCCGAGCAGCCCCGAACGGTTCCACGAGGACTGGGCGCGGCTGCTCTCCGGCGACCACGGCACGGCGGTCCACCCCGGCCTGCTCGGCCGGCTGATCTCCCGGACCGCCGCGCTGCTCCACCGGGCCCAGCTGGACGAGCCGTTCGAACCGCACCTGGCCGCCCGGGCCGGCGCCGAGCTCGTCGACGCGCACTTCACCGACCCGGTGGTGCTGGCCCGGGCGGTCGAACTGCTACAGGAACAGCCGGTCGCCGACGGCCGCGGGCCCGCCCTCTGCGGCGCGTTCGCGGCCGGCTGGGCCGACGCCCTGCGCGAGCGCACCCTGCGCGAGCAGGAGGCGATCATGACCGCCGCCGACGTGGCCCGCAAGGAGGCCGAACGGGCCCTGCGCGCCTCCGAGGCCCGCTTTCGCGCGCTCTTCGAGAGCGCGGCCATCGGCATCGGCATCGGCGACACCGACGGCAACATCCTGGCCGTCAACCGCGCCCTCCAGGAGCTGTTCGGCGCCGGCCCGGAGGACATGCAGGGCCGTCGGGTCGGCGACCTCGTCCACCCCGAGGACACCCCCGGCGTCTGGGAGGCGTACGAGGAGCTGATCAGCGGCAAACGGGACTACTTCCAGTTCGACAAGCCGTACTACCGGCAGGACGGCGAGGTGGTCTGGACCCACCTCACGGTCTCGCTGATCCGCGACGACGACGGCCGCCCGGTGTACCAGGTCGCCATGCTGGAGGACGTCACCGACCGCTACCGGCTCCAGGAGCGGCTGCGCCACCAGGCCACCCACGACCCGCTGACCGGCCTGCCCAACCGGGCGGCCTTCTTCGAACGGCTGGAGAAGCTCTTCGAGGAGCCGGACCCGGGCGCCCGGTTCGGCCTCTGCTACGTGGACCTCGACGGGTTCAAGGTGGTCAACGACAGCCTCGGCCACGACACCGGCGACCAGCTGCTCTCCGCCGTCGCCGACCGGCTCAAGGCCGCCCTCACCCCGCTCGGCCATCTGGTCGCCCGGCTCGGCGGCGACGAGTTCGTGGTGCTGCTGGAGAACTGCCGGGGCGAACAGGAGGCGGTCGCCGCCGCCAAGACCGTCCTCAAGGCGCTGGCCGGGCCAGTGCTGATCGGGGACCACAAGCTCGCCGTCGGCGCCAGCGTGGGCGTGCTGGAGCGCCGGGTCTCCACCACCACCCCCGGCGCCGCCGTCCGCGCCGCCGACCTGACGCTGTACCGGGCCAAGGAGGCCGGCCGCGGCCGCTGGACGCTGTTCGACCCCAAGGAGAACGCCCGCGCCGTCAGCCGCTACGCCGTCTCGGTGCGGATGCCGGCCGCCCTCGACCGGGGCGAGTTCTTCATCGACTACCAGCCGCTCTACGCGCTGGCCGACGGCCGGCTCGCCGCCGTGGAGGCGCTGGTGCGCTGGCGTCACCCGCAGCTCGGCGTGCTCGGACCGGACGAGTTCGTGACCACCGCCGAGGAGACCGGCCTGATCATGCCGCTCGGCCGGTGGGTGCTGGAGCAGGCCTGCGGCCAGGCCGCCGACTGGATCAAGCGGTTCGGCGACGACGCGCCCCAGCTCAACGTCAACCTGGCGGTCCGCCAGGCCCGCAGCGCCGCTCTGGTCACCGACCTCGGCCGGATCCTCGACTCCACCGGCCTGGACCCGGCCCGGCTCCAGCTGGAGATCACCGAGTCCACCGTGGTCGGCCCCGAGGACGAGGCGCTGCGCACCCTGCACGGGCTGGTCGACCTCGGCGTCTCGCTCGCCGTGGACGACTTCGGCACCGGCTGGTCGAACCTCGCCTACCTGCGCGACCTGCCGGTCTCCGGCCTGAAGATCGCCGGCTCCTTCGTCGGCGACCTGCACGACCCGGGCAAGGACGAGTCCACCGGCTGGCGGATCGTCAGCGGCCTGGTGTCGATGGCGCACGCGCTGGGCCTGACCGTCACGGCCGAGGGCGTGGAGACCCGGCGGGACGCCGAGCGGCTGCGCACCATCGGCTGCGACTGGGCCCAGGGCTGGCACTTCGGCCGCCCGGTGCGGCCGGGCGAGATCGCCCGCCGGATCACCGAGGAGCCGAAGGGACGACCGGTCGAGGACTGAGCCGGCCGACCCTCCCGCGCCGGACCGTCCGCGCGTCCGCCGCTCAGCCGACCAGGCGGGACAGCTTGATCGAGTGGCCGGTGCGCTCCACCTTCGCCCGCAGGTAGCGGACGTTGCTCGCCGACAGGTGCACGCCCGTCGGCACCCGGCGCTCGACGGCGATGCCGAGGCCGGCCAGCTGCGCCGCCTTGTCCGGGTTGTTGCTCAGCAGGTCGATGCCGGTGGCGCCGAGCGCGGCGAGCATCTGGGCGGCGGCGGTGTAGTCGCGCCCGTCCTCGGGCAGGCCGAGCGCGGTGTTGGCGTCGTAGGTGTCCAGGCCGGAGTCCTGCAGGGCGTAGGCGTCCAGCTTGTTGTAGAGGCCGATGCCCCGGCCCTCCTGCCGCAGGTAGAGCAGGTAGCCGCCCGCCTCGCTGATCCGCTCCACCGACTCGCGCAGCTGCGGTCCGCAGTCGCACCGGTCCGAGCCGAACACGTCGCCGGTCAGGCACTCCGAGTGCAGCCGGACCAGCGGCGTCCCGCCCTGCGGCGCCTCGCCGAAGGCCAGCGCCAGGTGCTCGGCGCCGTCGGCCAGGCCGTGGAAGGTGAAGACCTCGGCCTCGGCGCGGTAGCCGTCCGGGAAGGTCAGCGGGATGCGCACACGCGAACGCACGGTGGCGGGGCCGGGCTGCGGCGTGGCGGGCTGCGGCATGGGTGGGGCCTCCGTTACTGGGGTGGTGTTCCGGTAGTCGACCGTACTAGGTAGTTCCAATTTGAACAACAAGCTTCCGCGAGTCCTTCCCCCGCCGTGGCAATGGCAGCGGCAGCGGCGGGGAGCGGGAAGCGGGACGGGGCGGGAAAGGAAACGGCGCCGGCGCCGACCGCTGGGGCCGGCGCCGGCGCCAGGGCGCGGCGGTGGACGCTACTTCACCCGGCTGGTCATCGCGGCGCGGATGGTGCGGGCGCGCTCGGCGAGGCCGGGGAGGTCGAGGTCGGCGGCGTTCTGGGTGAGGTCGGTGACGCTGCCGACGGTGGTGAAGTCGGCCCAGGCGCAGACGGCGAGGACGCCACCGTGCCCGTTCGGGGTGGCGGAGCACTTGAGGGCGCCGCCGAGCGGGCCGGCCGGGAAGGCGGTGTACGGGGCGGTGGGGGCCTGCGGGGCGTGGCCGCCGACGGTGACCGGGGCGAGCGACGGGTCCGGCCCGCCGAGCAGGTCGTCCAGTTCGCGGACCGGGCTGGAGAAGTTGCCGGTGGCGCCGATCACGATGAAATCGGTCCCGGTGGAACCGGGTCGGCGGTAGCCGGTGACGAAGTGCTCGCGGAAGCGGAGGTAGGCGAGGGTGTCGGGGAAGATCTCCGCGTTCCGGGCGGCGTACGAGCCCGAGGTGTCCGGCTCCCTGGTCAGGTCGCCGATGCTCTGCACCGGGTCCAGCCGGTTCCGCACCGGGTCGTCCGGACCGAGCACGGTGGCCAGCAGTCCGGCCGCCACCAGTGCCGCCAGTACGCCGCCCGACACCTTCCAGGTCCGCCGTGACACCCGCCGGTACCACGGCGGCACCGGCCCCTCCGGCTCCGCCCAGCGGGACTTCAACCGGTCGGCGGAGGTCTCGGGTGCGGGCGCGGGTTCGGCTGTGCTGCCGGTGGTGTCGGCGTCGTTGTTCGGCATGGCGCGGTGGCGATTCCTCCCGGACGGCCGCCCGGATGCCCGGACGGATGTTCGGGTCGGAACAATGCGGCCCCGGACACCGCTCCGTCAAACGCACCGGGGGCGCTCCCCCGGGAACCGGCACCCGGGGCGCCCGCCGGCTGTGAGCTTGCTCACGGTCGGGCGGGGTGTGGCGGGGCGAGCGGTCGGTCGAGGGGGCGTGGCGCCGGGGAATGTCCGCTATTCGGAGAGTTGGGCGCGGGCCGCATCGTGGCAGAGCGGTTCCACCATGTGGATGGGGTCGTACATGGGGTGTTAACACTGGGACACTACCCGGATAACAGCGGTCCTGTATGCCGCTTCGGCGCGCAAGGACAGCGCGATGCCCTCAATGGCGAGGGGGACCGCCGGCGTTCCCCGATACGGGACGTCTCGCGCGCGACTGACGACCACGGAAGGTCCTGAATCTGATGCCGGTCACCTCTCGTTCCTCCGCGTCCCACGACGCCGAGAACCGTGTCATCGAGTCCCTCTACGCCGAGGTTCTGCGCCGCAACCAGGGCGAGCTGGAGTTCCACCAGGCTGTCCGGGAGGTCCTGGAGACCCTCGGCCCGGTGCTGGCCAGGCGGCCCGAGTTCGTCGACGCCCGGATCATCGAGCGGATCTGCGAGCCCGAGCGCCAGCTGATCTTCCGGGTGCCGTGGTCGGACGACAAGGGTGGCATCCACGTCAACCGCGGCTTCCGGGTCGAGTTCAGCAGCGTGCTCGGCCCCTACAAGGGCGGCCTGCGCTTCCACCCGTCCGTCAACCTGGGCATCGTCAAGTTCCTCGGCTTCGAGCAGATCTTCAAGAACGCGCTCACCGGGATGCCGATCGGCGGCGGCAAGGGCGGTGCCGACTTCGACCCGAAGGGCCGCTCGGACGCCGAGATCATGCGGTTCTGCCAGTCCTTCATGACCGAGCTCCACCGCCACCTGGGCGAGTACACCGACGTCCCGGCCGGTGACATCGGCGTCGGCGGCCGCGAGATCGGCTACCTCTTCGGCCAGTACAAGCGGATCACCAACCGCTACGAGTCCGGCGTCCTCACCGGCAAGGGCCTCGGCTGGGGCGGCGCGCAGGCCCGCACCGAGGCCACCGGCTACGGCTGCGTGCTCTTCACCGCCGAGATGCTGCGCAGCCGGGGCGAGAGCCTGGAGGGCCAGCGGGTGGTCGTCTCCGGCTCGGGCAACGTCGCCATCTACGCGATCGAGAAGGCGCAGCAGCTCGGCGCGACCGTGGTCACCTGCTCCGACTCCTCCGGCTACGTCGTGGACGAGAAGGGCATCGACCTCGCCCTGCTCAAGGAGGTCAAGGAGGTCCGCCGCGGCCGGATCTCCGAGTACGCCGAACTGCGCGGCGGCCACGTCAAGTTCGTCGCCGGTCCGGGCGTCTGGAGCGTGGCGTGCGACGTCGCGCTGCCCTGTGCCACCCAGAACGAGCTGGACGAGACGGACGCGCTCGCGCTCGTCCGGGGCGGCGTCAAGGCGGTCGCCGAGGGCGCCAACATGCCCACCACCCCGGAGGCCGTCCGGGTCCTCCAGGAGGCGGGCGTGGCCTTCGCGCCGGGCAAGGCGGCCAACGCGGGTGGCGTCGCCACCAGCGCGCTGGAGATGCAGCAGAACGCCTCGCGCGACTCCTGGACCTTCGCCCACACCGAGGAGCGGCTCGCCGAGATCATGCGGCACATCCACGACTCCTGCTTCACCACGGCCGAGCGCTACGGCAGCCCGGGCAACTACGTGGTGGGCGCGAACATCGCGGGCTTCGAGCTGGTCGCGGACGCGATGCTGGCGCAGGGCCTGATCTGATCCTGCGCACCCTTCCGCGGGTCCTCCCGCGGCTCTGCTGACCCGGGCCCCCGGTCGGTCCTTCGTGACCGGCCGGGGGCCCGGGCCGTTCGCCGTTGGCCGCTCGATGCTTGCCGTTCGTCGTTCGTCGGGGGCTGGGCCGGAACGGTGGTGCCGTGCCGTCTGCCGGACCCGACCGGAGCGGGCACAGGATGTCGGGTGCGGCAGGGTGGGTCCTTTCTACGGTGGTGAGCAGTAAGGGAAGGACGGGGGCTGGCATGCTGGAGCAGCTGAACCGGGCCATGGAGCACATCGAGGACCGGCTCGACCAGCCGGTCGAGGTGGCCGAACTGGCGCGGATCGCGATGACGTCGGAGTACCACTTCCGGCGGTTGTTCTCCGCGCTGGCCGGGATGCCGCTGTCGGAGTACGTCCGGCGTCGGCGGCTGACCGTTGCCGGGGCCGAAGTGCTGTCCGGCGAACGGACGTTGCTGGAGGTGGCGGTCCGCTGCGGCTACACCTCGGGGGAGGCGTTCGCCCGGGCGTTCCGGGCGATGCACGGCGTCGGGCCCGGGGAGGCCCGGCGCGGTGGTGCGGCGCTGCGGTCCCAGCCCCGGATGTCCTTCCGACTCGTCGTGGAAGGGAGTAGCAGTATGGAGTACCGCATCGTGGAGAAGCCCGAGTTCCGGGTGGTGGGCAGGCGGACCCGGGTGCCGCTGGTCTGCGAGGGGGTGAACCCGGCCATCGCCGCGTTCATCCAGGGTCTCGACCAGGAGACCGTCGCCCGGATCTCGGCGCTCTCCGGCCCGGAGCCGGAGGGCATCGTCTCGGTCACCGAGCACCTCTCGGAGAGCCGCGAGGAAGGGTCCGAACTCGACTACTACCACGCGGTGGTGGCGTCCTCGGAGGCCGTCGTCCCGGACGACCTGGACGTCCGGGTGGTGCCGGCCGGCAGCTGGGCCGTGTTCACCAGCACCGGCCCGTTCCCGCAGGCCCTGCAGGAGATGTGGCGGGACGTCTACACCCAGTGGTTCCCGTCCAACCCGTACGAGTCCTGCTCGGGACCGGAGATCCTGCGCACCCGCTTCCTGCCGGACGGCGGCGGGGCGCAGGCCCAGCTCTGGGTCCCGGTCGAGCGGGCGGCTCGCTGAACAGCCCTGGGCCGGTGGGAGGTTGGATCTCCCACCGGCCCAGGGTCGGTGGGGGTCCGCCCGGCCCGGGGGCCTGTTAGGGTCCGCGCATGACGAAGCGTGTGCCCTTCCGGGGCGGGGAGAAGGAGAGCCTGTTCACGGCTCTCGACCGGCATCGCGACGCGGTGCTGTGGAAGCTGGAGGGGCTGGACGACGAGCAGTTGCGGCGGCCGGTGACGGCGTCGGGGACGAATCTGCTGGGCCTGGTGAAGCACCTGGGCGGGGTCGAACTCGGCTGGTTCTGCGAGACGTTCGGCCGTGCGACCGGGCCGCTGCCGTTCGACCTGACCGAGGACGAGGAGTCCGATCTCCGGGTGCGGCCGGACGAGTCCACCGCGGACGTGCTGACCTTCTACGCCCGTGCCCGGGCGGCGGCCGATCTCGTCATCGGGGAGCTGGAGTTGGACGACGTCGGCCGGGCCTGGTTCGGGGACGAGGTGTCGCTGCGCTGGGTGCTGATCCACATGACGACGGAGACCGCCCGGCACACGGGCCACATGGACATCCTGCGGGAGCTGATCGACGGGCGGACCGGAGACCACAGCCGGGGGTGACCGGGCCGGGGCGGCCGCCTTCCCCACCGGGCTGTCCGCCCCCTCGACCACGTGTCTGCTCCGGCCGCGCGCCTGTTCCGGCCACGTGCCTGTTTCGGCCGCGGCCGGCTTTCGAGCGCGGTCAGCTTCCGAGCGCGCTGAGCGCGAAGGCCCGGGTGCCCGCGACGTGGCGGCGGGCGAGGTCGGCGGCGGCCTGCGGGTCGCGGGAGCGGATGGCGGCGAGCAACTGCTCGTGCTCGGTGCACATCGGGGTGGTGCTCTCGGGGCCGGAGGTGAGCCGGAAGAGGCGGCGCAGCCGGCCGTCGAGCGGGGCCATCATGTCCTGGAGCAGCGGGTTGCCGGAGAGCTCGACGATCGCCCGGTGGAAGTCGGCGTTGAGGCTCACGGTCTCGCGCAGCCGCCCCGCCTCGGCGGCCTTCCTGGTCCGGGTCAGGATGCGTTCGAGGGACTTGAGGCCCGCCGGGGTGGCGTGCTGGGCGGCCAGTTGGGCGGCGAGGGCCTCCAGGGACTCCCGTACGGCGAAGAAGTGTTCGGCCTCGGCGGGGCCGAACTCGGCGACCACCGCGCCCCGGCGGGCCTGGACGGTGAGGAAGCCCTCCTGCTCCAGCCGCTGCATGGCCTCGCGGACGGGGACGCGGGAGACGTTCATCGTCTCCGCCAGCTCGCGCTCCACGAGCCGTCGGCCGGCCGGGTACTCGCCCTCGATGATCCGTTCGCGGAGCTGGACGTAGACGAGGTCCCGGAGCGACTGGTGGGCGTCGCCGGGGGTGTCGGGCATCGGGGCTCCAGTCGGGTGGGGGACCGCGCGGGCGGTGGGGGCAGTGCAGATCATTTCAGATCCGTTCGCCGGGCCCGGTGCCGGATCTGGTCCGCGGTGTCGGTGCGGTACCGGTGCGGATCCCGTGCCGGGGCCTGCTCGGGATCCGACCCGGGATGCCGGTCGGCAGCCGGCTCCGGCTGGCTCCATCTCGCTTCCGGTCTCGTTTCGGATCCGTTGGCGGACACCTCTTGTTTGGTATTCGGTATACCAGCTAGCGTGCCCGTGTGACCCCCACCTCGCCCCTTCACCCCGCCCTCCTCCTGGACGCCACCCTGCCCGACGGCACCGCGGCCGACGTCCACCTCGCCGACGGCCGGATCGCCGCCCTGACCGCGCCCGCCCGGCGTGCGCCCGAGGCCGCCGGCCGGGGCCTGCGGCTGGACGGCGCGCTGCTGCTGCCCGCCCTGGTGGACGGGCACGCGCACCTGGACAAGACCTTCCTCGGTGCGCCCTGGCAGCCCCATCGTGCCACCGCCGGTCTCCGGACCCAGATCGCCTCCGAGCGGGAGCTGCGCCGCGAGGTCGCGGCGGCCGTGCCCGTCGCCGACCGGGCCGAGGCGCTGGCCCGGCGGATGGCGGCGCTCGGCACCGGGTACGTCCGCTCGCACGTCGACGTGGATCCGGACACCGGGCTCGACCACCTGCACGCCCTGCTGGAGGTGCGCGAGCGCGTCCGGGACGTGATCGGCATCCAGCTCGTCGCCTTCCCGCAGAGCGGGGTGGTGACCGCCCCCGGCGTCGCCGACCTGCTGGACGCGGCACTGCGCGAGGGCGCCGAGCTGATCGGCGGCCTCGACCCGGCCGGTTTCGACGGCGACGTGGACGGCCAGCTCGACATCGTCTTCGGCCTCGCCGAGCGGCACGACGCCGGCGTGGACATCCATCTGCACGACGGTGGCCCGGTCGGTGCCTCCCAGTTGCGTGACATCGCCGACCGGACGGCCACCCTCGGGCTCGGCGGGCGGGTCGCGGTCAGCCACGCGTACGCGCTCGGGAGCGGTCTCGACTCCTCTGAACTCATGCTCACCGTACAGAAGCTGGCGGACGCCGGGGTGGCCGTGATGACCAACGGCCCGAGCCGCTCGATGCCGCCCGTGAAGCTGCTGCACGAGGCCGGCGTCCGGGTCTTCGCCGGCTCCGACAACATCCGTGACGCGTGGTGGCCGTACGGCACCGGGGACATGCTCGAACGCGCCACCGTCATCGGCCTCCAGGGTGAACTGATGACCGATCAGGAGCTATTTCTCGCAGCGGACTTGGTGACGGAGAACGCCGCGGTGGCGCTCGGGCTGGCCGACTACGGGCTCGCCGTCGGCGCCCGTGCCGACCTGGTGGCGATCGCGGCCGGATCCGTCCCCGAGGCCGTCGCGGCGCACCCCGAGCGGCTGCTCGTCCTGCACGGCGGCCGGGTCGTCCTCGACCGCACGCCGCGGACCTGACCTTTCCTTTCTCGCCTTCCCCTCTTCCCCCTTCCATCCGTTGGCCGGGCCCCACCCCGGTCGGCGGACCCCGCACCCCCCGCCCCTGCCGGAAGGACGCCCCCACCGTGAATGTCTCCGCAGAAAGATCCCAGGCCATCGCCCCGCCGGCCGGCCCGCAGTCGGCCCGGCAGTCGGCCTCGCAGTCGCCGCAACGGCTCGCGGGCGGCCTGATCGGCACCACCGACCTGGTCTTCTTCGTGGTCGCCGCCGCCGCGCCGCTCACCGTCCTCGCGGGCATCGCGCCCTTCGCGATCGGCGTCGGCGGTGCCTCTGCCCCCGCCGCCTACCTGATCTCGGGCGTGCTGCTGGTCCTGTTCGCGGCGGGCTTCACCGCGATGAGCCGCTACGTGCGCAACGCGGGCGCCTTCTACGCGTACGTCGCGCGCGGCCTGGGCCGGACGTTCGGCGTCGTCACCGCCTATGTGGCGGTGGTCTGTTACAACCTGATCACCCCGGGCGTGGCCGCCGCCTTCGGCTACTTCGCCGCCGGGCACATCGAACAGCGCACCGGCGCGCACGTGCCGTGGTGGCTGCTCTCGGGCGGCTGCGTCGTGGTGGTCGGCGTGCTGGGCTGGCTGAAGGTGACGCTCAGCGCCAAGGTGCTCGGCGTCGCGCTGGTCCTGGAGGTGCTGGCGCTGCTGGTGATGGAGGGCGGGGTGCTCGCCGACCGGGGCACGGCCGCGCTCGACCCGGTCTCCTTCGACCCCTCGCTGCTCACCCAGGGCGGGGTCGCCGGGATGTTCGTGCTGGTCATCGGCGCCTTCACCGGCTTCGAGGCGACGGCGATCTACGCCGAGGAGGTGCGTGACCCGCGCCGGACGGTGCCCCGGGCGACGTTCATCGCGATCGGCTTCCTCGCCGTCTTCTACGCCCTCGGCACCTGGATCGTGATGGGCGCCTACGGGACGGACCAGGCCGTGGCGGCGGCCCGCGCCGCCGAGGGGCCGGACCTCACCTTCACCGCGGCCGAGCGCTTCGTCGGTGTCTGGCTCTCGGACTCGATGCACGTCCTGATCGTGGTCTCCGCCTTCGCCTCCGCGCTCGCCTTCCACAACGCGGCCGCCCGCTACCTGTACGCGCTCGGACGGGAGGGGCTGCTGCCGCGCCGGCTCGGGCGGGTGTCGGGCAGGTTCGGCTCGCCCGGTGCGGCGGTCGTGGTGCAGAGCTCGTTCAACGCGCTGGTGGTGCTGCTGGGCGCGGTGCTGGCGGCGGATCCGTATCTGGTGGTGCTGATGTGGTCCAACAGCATCGGTGTGCTCGGCATCATGGCGATGCAGGCACTGGCGGCGGTCGCCGTGTGGGCGTTCTTCCGGCGCGACCGGCGCGGGATGTCGGCGCTGCGGGTGGTCTGGGCGCCGCTGCTGGCGGCGGCCGGGCTGGCCGTGCTCACCGTCCTCGCCGTCTTCAACTTCGGTCTGCTGACCGGGGCTTCGGACTTGGTGAACGCGCTGCTGCTGGTGCCGCTGCCGTTGGTCGCGCTGGCCGGGTTCGCGGTGGCGCGGCACATCCGGCGGACCGATCCGGAGCGGTTCGCGCGGTTGACCGAGGTCGATGTCGAGCGTGGCTGACCCGGTGCGGTCCCCCTCCGCGCGGAGGGGGACCGCCGTCCGGTCTCAGCCCTCGAAGCGGCCGTCCCGGGCGACCACCCGTCCGGCGCGGACGACGAGTTCGCGCCTCGGCAGGTCCACCACCACCTGTGGCAGGCACTCGCCGTCGACCAGCATGAAGTCGGCCGGGGAGCCCGGCGTCAGGTCGGCGGCCGGCAGTCCGAGCAACTCGGCGCCCCCGGCGGCGGCGAGGGCGAAGCAGTCGGCCAGCTCCGCGTCCGTGCGGGCGTCGGTGGTCCAGCCGAGCAGATGCGCGCGGTGCAGCATGTCGGCGTTGCCGAACGGGCTCCAGGAGTCCCGCACGCCGTCCGAGCCTAGGCCCACCTTGACCCCGTGGGCCGCCAACTCCCGGAACGGCAGCACCTGGTGGGTGGAGGGCGCGACGGTGGTCAGGCCGATGCCGGCATCGGCCAGCAGCTCGGCCAGCTCACTGAGCGCGCCGCCGGACAACTCCGGCACGCAGAACGCGTGGCTCACCACGACCCGGCCGCCCAGCCCGGCCGCCTTCGTCCGGGCGGCGATGTCACGCAGCGGGGCGAGGCCCCGGTCGCCGGTGTCGTGCAGGTGGACGTCCAGCTGGAGTCCGTGCTTCTCGGCGAGGCCGAAGACCTGGTCGAGCTGGGCCGGGCCTTCGCCGTCCTCGCCGACCCCGTCGAACCCGGCCGGGTCGATCCCGCCCACCGCGTCGATCAGCCCGCTCGCCGCCGCCTCGGCGAGCAGCGCCCCCGCCCCCGGCGTCCGCCGCACCCCGTGCTGCGGGAACGCCACCACCTGCACGTCCAGCGCCGGGCCCAGCCGCTCCCGTGCGGCGGCCAGCCCCGTCACGCCCGCCAGTCCGTACGCGGGCGCCACATCCACGTGCGCCCGCACCGCGCGCGTCCCCTGGGCCACCGCGTGCGCGAGCAGCCGGCCCGCGCGCTCGGTGAGCGGCGTTCGCTGGTGCTCGTACAGCTCCACATCGCCCCGTACGTACTCCGGCAGCCCGCCGGCCGGGCGCCGGCTGTACCAGGGCTCGCCCCACGCGGTCTTGTCCGGGTGGATGTGGGCGTCCACCAGCGTCGGCAGCGCGATCCGTCCGCGCCCCTCCACCACCTCCACCCGGGAGCCCTCCGGCACCGCGGCGACCAGCAGGCCGTCGACGGCGACCAGGTCGGCGACGGCGGCCGCGCCGAAGGGGCGGACGTCGCGGAAGACGGTAACGGTGGGTAGGGTCATGATTTCTCCTGGTTTGGGGTGTTTTGCGGTCGGCACCAATCAACCCGACGGCGAGGTGATTCGTCAACTCCCTTTTGCAATAGGGGAGATGGTGGTCGGCCCGGTCGCGCCCGGCCGGTGGGTGGCCGGGAGAGCCGGTCGGCGGTCGGGCGACAAGTGACAACTAACAGATGACAGATAACGGATAACAGAATCTGAAATCTGTCATCCGTTATCTGTTCCCCGTTCCCCGCAGGCGCCCCCGTTCGGCGCAGCAGCGGCGGGCCGAGAGCTGCGGGCGGCCGCATGCTGGGGCGGGGAAGGGGGCCGGCAAGCTGAGGAACGGGATCAACGATGGTCAAGGCGTTGGGGTTCGTCGACTACGGCGGGCCGGAGAATCAGGAGTTCCTGGACCGACCGGTGCTGGAGCCCGGACCGGGCCAGTTGGGAATCACCGTGCGGGCGGCCGGGGTGAACCCGGTGGACTGGAAGATCCGCACCGGACGGCTGGGGAAGAACCGTA
This sequence comes from Kitasatospora sp. NPDC092286, assembly GCF_044755565.1. Lineage (NCBI taxonomy): Bacteria > Bacillati > Actinomycetota > Actinomycetes > Kitasatosporales > Streptomycetaceae > Kitasatospora > Kitasatospora sp. NPDC092286. Next base: position 285,281 of record NZ_JBIVRD010000002.1, read on the forward strand.
CGCTCCCGGCCGTGCTGGGGCAGGAGGCGGCGGGGGTGGTGGAGCGGGTCGGTCCAGGGGTGGAGGGCTTCACCCCGGGAGACGAGGTGTTCGGTCTCGCGGCCGCCGGCGGCTACGCGGAGCAGACCCTGCTGCTCGCCGCGATGAGCGCGCTGCGGCCGCTCGGGGCCGGGTTCGATCAGGTGGCGGCACTGCCGGTGGCGGCCGCGACCGGGGACGACGGAGTGCGGGACGTCGGGCTCGGTTCCGGCCGGACGTTGCTGATCCTCGGCATCGCGGGCGGCGTCGGCAGCGCCGCCGCGCAGATCGCCCGCAGCCGGGGCCTGCGGGTGATCGGCACGGCGAGCGACACCAACCGGGAGTACGTGGAGTCACTGGGCGCGGTGCAGGTGCGGTACGGCGACGGGGTGGCCGAGCGGATCAGGGCCGCGGCGCCGGACGGCGTGGACGGCATCCTCGACCTGGTCGGCGGAGACGATCTGCGGGCCGCCGCCGAGACGCTGGCCGACCGCGCCAAGCTGGTCAGCACCGTGGACCCGGACACCGTCGCCGAGCTGGGCGGGCGGTACATCACCCGCTCCACCACCTCGGAGACTCTCGCCGCGCTGGCCGCCCTGGTGGCCACCGGAGAACTGGACCCGCACATCACCGGGCGGTACCCGCTGAACCGCGCCGCCGAGGCACTGGCGCTGGTGGAGTCCGGGCACGCGCGCGGCAAGCTCGTCCTGGACATCGGATGAGGCCCCGGACCCCGGCCGAGGAGGAGAGCGGACGATGAAGATCAACGAGGTGACCGTCGGCGGTCCCTGCTGGGTGGAGCACGCCAGCGCCGACCCGGGCGCCGCCAAGCGGTTCTACGGCGAGCTGTTCGCCTGGCGGGCCGAGGCCGGCGAAAGCCACGGGACGGACGGCTACACCTTTATGACGCTGGACGGCGCGACCATCGCCGCCGTGACCCCGCTGGAGGGGGAGGGGCAGCCGACGGCCTGGACGGTCTCCTTCGCCGTCACCGACGCGGACGCCTCCGCCGCCAAGGTGGCCGCGGCCGGCGGGAGCGTCCTCGCCGGACCGGCGGACGTGTCGGACCTCGGGCGGTTCGTCGTGGCCGCCGATCCCTCCGGCGCGGTCTTCGCGCTCTGGCAGGCGCGCGGCCTGCCGGGCGTCGGCCTGCTCAACGCCCCCGGCGCGCTGGGCTGGGTCGAACTGCTCACCAGGGACACCGCGGGCGCGACCGCTTTCTACCCGGCCGTGTTCGGCTGGACGGTCAACCCGTCCGACACCTACACCCAGTGGGGCCTGGCCGGCCTGGACTTCGGCGGGATGATGGCGATGGACGAGAACTTCCCGCCGCAACTGCCGCCGTACTGGCTGCCCTACTTCGCGGTCGCGGACGTCGACGGGACGGCCTTCCGGGCCGGCAGCCTCGGCGCCGATGTGCTGATGCCGCCGACCTCGGTGCCGGACGGCCCGCGGATCGCGGTCCTGCGAGACCCGGTGGGTGCGGTGTTCGGCGTCTACCCGGCAGGCACCGAGGGCTGACCACCCGCGCCGCCCGTACCGTCCGTATCACCCGCGCCGCCCGCACGGCCTGCCCGGTCTGCTCGGTCCGGGCGGTTCGCCCGGCGCGCCCGGTCGCGCCAGAGGGCGACCACCGAACCCGCCGTCACCAGCAGCGCCGCGGCCGGCACCACGTCGCCGACCCGGTCGTACCAGGTCAGCGTGGTGGGCGCGGTCAGCGGCAGCCGCACCGTCAGCGCGCCGGTGCGGTCGGTGCCGAGCCGGGCCAGCTCGCGCCCCTGGGCGTCGAAGGCCGCCGAGACACCGGTGAGCGCGGCCTGGACGGCCGGGCGCCCGGTCTCGGCGGCCCGGATCGCGGCCAGCGAGACATGCTGTTCGGGCGCCCAGGTGTGCTGGAAGGTCGAGGTCGACGACTGGTAGACCAGCACCCGTGCGCCGTCCCGGGCGGCCGTCCGGGACATGTCGGGGAAGGCCGACTCGAAACAGATCAGCGCGCCGACCGGCAGTGGGCCGCCGCCTCGGTCGGTGGCCGGCAGCAGACGGAAGGCGGTGCCGGGCGCCCGGTTCTCCCCCGCCGCCCGGCTGACACCGGCGATCCAGCCGAGCACCGGCCGCAGCGGGATGTACTCGCCGAACGGGACCAGCCGGATCTTGCGGTAGCGGTCCACGATGCCGGTCGGCGAGACCAGGACGGCGTCCTTGGAGATCCGTCCGTCGGCCTTGCGGGCGTCCTCGCCGGCCAGGATCCCGACGCCGGTGTCGGCGGCGAGTCGGCGGAGCCGGGCCAGTGCGGCGGGGTCCCGGTCCAGGTCGGCGGTGGTGCTGCTCTCGCCCCAGACGATCAGGTCGACGGGTCGCCCGCCCAGGGCGGCGGTGGCCTCGGCACTGGCCTCGAACCGGGCCTGCGGATCGTCGACGATGCCGGGCTGGACGAGTGCGACCGTCACCGCCCCGGCACGGGCGGGCGCCGTGCGCAGCGCGAACAGCAGCGGCCCGGCCGCCAGTACCACGACGGTGGCCAGGGCGGCGAGGGCGCGCGGTCGCCACCCGGTGGCCGTCAGGACGATCAGCACCCCGGTGTTGACGGCCACGACGGCGGCGCTGACCAGCCAGATCCCGCCGGCCGAGGCCAGCGCGAGGACGGTCGGGTGCTGCCACTGGGTGGCACCGAGCAGTGCCCACGGGCCGCCGAGCGCGTGCCAGGACCGCGCGTACTCGGTGGTCAGCCAGACCGCCGGGACGACCACCAGTGCGAGCATCGCCCGACGGGCGGTCAGCGGCGGGTGCAGCAGCCGGTGGACGGCCAGGCCCACCCCGGCCTGCAGGGTGCCGAACAGCACCGCGAGCACTGGCAGCGCCGGTCCGACGGACGGGATCAGCCAGTACATCGTGGTGAGGATGAACCCGGCCCCGAACCACCACCCGCGCACCGCGGCCTCCCGAGCCCCGGGCGCCCGCTGCATCAGCAGCAGCCCGGGCACCAGCGCGACCCAGGCCAGCGAGGCCAGTCCGGGGGCCGGAAACGCCAGCACCGGCACCGCCCCGGCCGCGAGCGCCGCCACCCGGGCCGGGTACCGCCGCCCCCGGCCCGAACGGTCCGAACGGCCCGCCGTGTCAGGCCTGCTGGGGACGGGCCTGCTGGGGACGGGCCCGGCAAGGGCGGGACGACTGGCGGCGGGGCGGCGCGACATGTCCCGCATTGTCCACTTCGGAGCCGATCGCTGCCAGATGTCGGTCCACGGCGACACGCGTAGGCCCAGCCCGCTACCACGAGGAATGAAAGGGCGAAAGGGGCGAATCGGCAAGATCGTAAGCTGATCCGGAAAGCAGATGAATTGAGGTCAGTCTAGGTGTCCCGCCATGCGGATGATTGTTTCGGGCGAACGGGGTAACCGCAGTCAAATTCGTGTACGGATTGGGAAGTGAAAGCGCGAGGTGCAGCCGCACGGGGGATTCGCTCGCCACGGAAGGAAGCGGTACGTGAGCCCGAAAATCGACCCCTACTCCAAGACCGTCGAGGACTTTCTCAAGAACGTCAGAAAGCGCTACGACGACGAAGCGGATTATTTCAAGGCCGATTTCGAAGCGGCGATCGAGGGCGTTCAGCCGCGTCCGGATGGCACGTCGGACGACGTCTGGAAAGACTGGGCGGACGCGAATGTCGACACCCTGTGCGACTTCTTCCAGGAGTGGTACGACTGGGGGCTGAAGCAGTACTTCCAGGACGGGCTGAACTATATCGAGAAGTTCAGCTGGATCAATTACAATAATTGCGCCGGAATGTATTTCGTGACCGAAGGGTCGGGGCGCGAGATGCTGGCCGACTTTACGCATCTACAAGGCATGCAGATGGATGACCCGTCATCGAAGAGCCTCGTTGACAAGTGGAAGGAGGACCTCGGTCCGAAGGTCATGGCCAACTACAAGGAAGGAGACTGGTCGACCTTCAATAAGTTCTTCATCAGGGAACTGGCGCCTGGTGTGCGGCCGATCGACGGCGAGGACGACCCCAGTGTGGTGGTTGCCCCGACCGACTGTGTCATCAACATGATTGTTGATGAGCTGACGGAGTCGACGCGGATCCCGTGCAAGGGGGTGACCATGAACGTCCGGCAGCTGCTCGACGGCTCCGAGTACGCGACGTACTTCACCCGCGGCAGGCCGGCGAACCCGGGCGGCGGCACGGCCGTGTCGTGCATCCTGATGCCCGACACCTACCACTGGTATCACGCCCCGGTGAGCGGCCAGGTGGTGGAGGCCCGCGATGACATCGGCGGCGACTACTACGGGATGCGGGACTTCCCGGAACTGCTCAACAAGGGAAACGTCGGATACGGGTACGACTACAGCATGTTCGATTACTTCCGCCGTGGGTACGTCATCATCAAAACGCCGTATTTTGATCACAAGGGGAATCCGGACGGTGATGGCTATGTCGCCCTGGTGCCCGTAGGCCTCAACTCGATCGGCTCCGTGAAGTTCCTCGACAAGTTCAGGGACATCACAAAGGAGTCGACTCCGGTAGAGGTGCAAAAGGGCAATCAGATCGGCTACTTCCAGTACGGCGGGTCGTTGAACATCCTGCTGTTCGAGAAGGGGCGGTTCCCCGCACTGCAACTGCTCATGGGGCAGCGCATCGGGGTCCTGGAGGAATCGAGGCGGACCGAGCGTCTCTTCGAAAACTTCCGCCGCACTCGGCCGCGGCGTGTTCCGCCGACTTCCTGACCCTGATTCCGAACGGAAGGTGAACCATGTCTCGCAGCCCCGTGTACAAGATCCCCGCCAACGTCTCCAGCACGCAGACGATCCACTTCTACCCAGACCCCGAAAATCCCGATGATGCCGACGTCCAGAAGAAGGTCCGCTCCTACGCCGGATATGCGGACGTCGACGGCCCGGGCGCAGCGCAGAGTCATTTGTTCTACTGGTTCTTCGAAAGCCAGACCTGCGACCCCAACCTCGACCCCAAGGACCAGCAGGACCTGATCGAAAAAACGCCGCTGCTGATCTGGCTCAACGGCGGGCCCGGCGCCTCCTCCTTGGCGGGACTGTTCATTGAGAACGGGCCGCTGCGCATCGGTGACGACGCCGCCGGGACAGTGTCGGTGAGCCCCGACACCTGGAACCAGGAAGCGCACGTCGTCTTCTGGGACCAGCCCATCGGCGCGGGATACAGCTACTGTGACGACCCGAAGAAGTATGTCGAGGACGAGGAAACCCTCAGCCAGATGTTCTGGCAGGCCCTGCAGGAGTTCTTCACAACGTACCCGGAGTACGTGAAGTGCCCCCTGTATGTCTGCGGTGAGAGCTACGCGGGCAAGTACGTGCCGGCGATCGCCCTGAAGATCGACGAACAGAACAACAAGCAGGCCGGAAAACACATCGAACTGAAAGGGATCGCCGTAGGCAACGGATGGATCAAGCCGGAACTGTCGATCCGCATCATGATCGACTACGCCTACGTGTCCGGATTCATCGGCAAGAACCAGAAGAAGATCCTGGACGACCACTACGCCACATTCCAGAGCGTCCTCGAGGACGGCGAGAAGACCAAGGACGCCAAAAAGCTGAAGCAGGCCACCGACCTCGGCAACGGCCTGGTGAACGCGGCCCTGGCCTACGGGGTCAACTTCGACGTCTACGACGTACGGCGCTGGGACGACCTGTCCATGGGAGCGCTGCACCCCTACCTCGACAGCGCAGAGGTCCAGAAAGCCCTGCACGTCAACAGGAAATGGCTGTGCCAGGACAATGCCGGCCCGGTGGCCACGGCGCTGAAGTGCGACAACATGGCCGACGCCTCCCCCTTGTACGCCAAGCTCATCGGCAAGGGCTACAAGACCCTCCTCTACACCGGGAACTTCGACACCGCCTGCGGATATCAGAGCACCGAGGAGATCCTGGACGGCATCCTGACGCCGCCCGACGACTGGCGCAAGGCCAAGCGGCTGATCTGGAAGCAGGCACAGGGGAACCCGAAGGGGTTCGTCCGTACCCTCAAAAACGTGACGCAGGTCTCTCTGCCCGACTCCGGACACGAAGTGCCAGCCTACCAGCCGCAGATCTGCCGGGAAATGCTCTACACCTGGCTCTCCGACCTTCCCTTCCACGGCCAGAACCCCGAGAGCGTGGCCCAGGACATCCTTGACCGGGCCCAGAAGGACGCCGACAACGAAACGGGATGAGCAACACCTGGGCGCAGCCGGGGGCCACGAGAACCGGCGCCGGTCCACCAGGGAATGAAGGCGTGCGGTCCGTGTTCGTGAGCCGGATCACCGGCGGATCCTGACTCGATATCAGCACCGTCCGCGGAGATGGCCGGCCCCTCGCAGTCGAATCACGAGGGGCCGGCCATCAACGTACGGGCCGGGCCCAGAGCCCGGGAGCCACGCGGTCAGGCCTCACCGAGGCGGGTCACCGGACGCCCGTCAGCCCTCGTCGCCGCCCTCCAGGTCGCCCTCGGTCTCCAGGAACGCGGCCTGGAGCTGCTCGATCAGCGCCGGGTCGGGCTGCTCCCAGAGGCCGCGGCTGGCCGCCTCCAGCAGACGCTCGCTGATGCCGTGCAGGGCCCAGGGGTTGGCGCCGGCCAGGAACTCGCGGTTGACCGGGTCCAGGACGTACTCCTGGGTCAGCTTCTCGTACATCCAGTCGGCGACCACGCCGGTGGTGGCGTCGTAGCCGAACAGGTAGTCCACCGTCGCGGCCATCTCGAAGGCGCCCTTGTAGCCGTGGCGGCGCATCGCCTCCATCCAGCGCGGGTTGACCACCCGGGCGCGGAAGACCCGGGCGGCCTCCTCGGTCAGGGTGCGGGTGCGGACCGTCTCCGGGCGGGTCGAGTCGCCGATGTAGGCGGTCGGGGCCTTGCCGGTGAGCGCGCGGACGGTGGCGACCATGCCGCCGTGGTACTGGAAGTAGTCGTCCGAGTCGGCGATGTCGTGCTCGCGGGTGTCGGTGTTCTTCGCGGCGACGGTGATCCGCTTGTACGCGGTCTCCATCTCCTCGCGCGCCGGGCGCCCGTCCAGCCCGCGCCCGTACGCGTAGCCGCCCCAGACCGTGTACACCTCGGCGAGGTCGGCGTCGGTGCGCCAGTCGCGGCTGTCGATCAGCTGGAGCAGGCCCGCGCCGTACGTGCCCGGGCGGGAGCCGAAGACGCGGACGGTGGCCTTGCGCTCGTCTCCGTGCACGGCGAGGTCGGCCTGGACGTGGGCACGGACGTAGTTGTCCACGTCCGGCTCCTCCTGGGCGGCGGCGAGACGCACCGCGTCGTCCAGCAGGGCGACCACGTGCGGGAAGGCGTCCCGGAAGAAGCCGGAGATGCGCAGGGTGACGTCGATGCGCGGGCGGCCCAGCTCCTCCAGGGAGATCGCCTCCAGGCCGGTGACCCGGCGCGAGGCGTCGTCCCAGACCGGGCGGACGCCGAGCAGCGCGAAGGCCTCGGCGATGTCGTCGCCGGCGGTGCGCATCGCGCTGGTGCCCCAGAGCGAGAGCCCGACCGAGGGCGGGCAGGCGCCGTCGTTGTCGGCCCGGTACCGCTCGACCAGCGAGGCGGCGAGCGCCTGTCCGGTCTCCCAGGCGAGCTTGCTCGGCACGGCCTTGGGGTCGACGGAGTAGAAGTTGCGCCCGGTCGGCAGCACGTTGACCAGACCGCGCAGCGGCGAGCCGGACGGTCCGGCCGGGACGAAACCGCCGCCGAGCGCGTGCAGGACGGCGTCCAGCTCGTCGGTGGTGGCGGCCAGGCGCGGTACGACCTGGGTGGCGGCGAAGGCGAGCACCTCGTGCACGGCCTCCGGCAGCCCGGCGGCGACCTTCTCGACCGCCTCGGGCGACCAGTCCTCGGCCTCCATCGCCTCGACCAGGGCGCGGGCCTGCGCCTCGGCCGCGTCGGTGGCGCCGAGGGTGAGCGCGGCCTCGTCCAGGCCGAGCGCCTCACGCAGGCCGGGCAGCGCGCTGACCCCGCCCCAGATCTGCCGGGCACGCAGGATGGCGAGCACGATGTTGACCCGGTCGGTGCCGGCCGGGGCCTGGCCGAGGACGTGCAGGCCGTCGCGGATCTGGGCGTCCTTGATCTCGCAGAGCCAGCCGTCGACGTGCAGCAGGAAGTCGTCGAAGCCGTCGTCCTCGGGGCGCTCGTCCAGCCCGAGGTCGTGGTCGAGCTTGGCGGCCTGGATCAGGGTCCAGATCTGCGCGCGGATGGCGGGCAGCTTGGCCGGGTCCATCGCGGCGATGTTGGAGTGCTCGTCCAGCAGCTGCTCCAGCCGCGCGATGTCGCCGTAGGAGTCGGCGCGGGCCATCGGCGGGACGAGGTGGTCGACCAGGGTGGCGTGGGCGCGGCGCTTGGCCTGGGTGCCCTCGCCCGGGTCGTTGACCAGGAACGGGTAGACGAGGGGCAGGTCGCCGAGGACGGCGTCCGGGCCGCACTCGGCCGACAGCGCGGCGGTCTTGCCGGGCAGCCACTCCAGGTTGCCGTGCTTGCCGAGGTGGATCACCGCGTCGGCGCCGAAGCCGCCGTCCGCCTGGGCGGCCGCGATCCAGCGGTAGGCGGCCAGGTAGTGGTGCGACGGCGGGAGGTCCGGGTCGTGGTAGATCGCGACCGGGTTCTCGCCGAAACCGCGCGGTGGCTGGATCAGGACCAGCAGGTTGCCGGAGCGGATGGCGGCGAGCACGATGTCGCCGTCCGGATTCTGCGAGCGGTCGACGTACAGCTCGCCGGGGGCCGGGCCCCAGTGCTCCTCGACGGTGTCGCGCAGGCCCTGGGGGAGCGTGGCGTACCAGCGGCGGTAGTCGGCGGCGGGGATCCGGACCGGGTTGCGGGCCAGCTGCTCCTCGGTGAGCCAGTCCTGGTCGTAGCCGCCGGCCGCGATCAGGGCGTGGATCAGGGCGTCACCCTCGTGGAGCGCTGCCTGTCCGGTCGTCTCCGAGCCGGCTCGGGCCGGGACGTCATCGGCGTCGGTGTCCAGGCCCGGCAGGTCGTGGCCGAGGTCCATGCCCTCCGCGCGGAGCCGGTGCAGCAGCCGGATCGCACTGGCCGGGGTGTCCAGGCCGACCGCGTTGCCGACCCGGGCGTGCTTGGTCGGGTAGGCGGAGAGGACCAGCGCGAGCCGGCGCTCGGCGGCCGGGATGTGCCGCAGCCGGGCGTGCTTGACCGCCGTCCCGGCGACCCTGGCGGCGCGCTCGGGGTCGGCGGCATAGACGGTGAGGCCGTCCTCGTCCAGCTCCTTGAAGGAGAACGGGACGGTGATCAGCCGGCCGTCGAACTCGGGCACGGCGATCTGGGTGGCGGTGTCCAGCGGGGAGAGGCCGTCGTCGCTGGCCTCCCACTGTGCCCGCGACCAGGTCAGGCAGAGCGCCTGCAGGATCGGCCGGTCCAGCGCCGCCAGCGCGCCCGCGTCCCAGGCCTCCTCGTCGCCGCCGGCCTGCGCGTCGGCCGGGCGGGTGCCGCCGGCGGCCAGCACGGTGGTGACGAGGACGTCGGCCGTGCCGAGCGCGGCCAGCAGCTCGGGCTCGGCGCCGCGCAGCGAGGCGCAGTAGTAGGCCTTCGCCTGCGCACCCTGGTCCTCGATGGCCCGGCAGAGGGTCTCGACGAACGCGGTGTTGCCGCTCATGTGGTGGGCGCGGTAGTAGAGCACGGCGACGGTCGGGCCCTCGCTCGTCCGGGCCTCGCGCTCCAGCGGGCCCCAGGCCGGGGCGGAGGCGGGCGGCGCGAAGCCGTGACCGGTGAGCAGCACGGTGTCGGAGAGGAACGCGCCCAGCTCGGCCAGGTTGGCCGCGCCACCGTGGGCGAGGTAGGCGTGCGCCTCGGCGGCGATGCCGGCCGGGACGGTGGACAGCTCCATCAGCTGGGCGTCGGGCGCCTGCTCGCCGGTCAGCACGACGACCGGGCGGGGGCCGGCGAGCAGTGCGTCCAGGCCCTCCTGCCAGGCGCGCCGGCCGCCGAGCAGGCGGACCACGACCAGGTCGGTGCCCTCCAGCAGGGCGGGCAGCTCCTCGGCGGAGAGCCGGGCCGGGTTGCCGAGGCGGTAGCGGACCGGGCCCTCGGAGGCGCGGGCACTGAGCAGGTCGGTGTCGGACGTCGACAGCAGCAGGATCATGCGAAGGCCCTCCCGGCCTCGATGGCGGGCACGGGGACGCGCAGGGGCGCGGGCATGCGGCAGCGCAAAGCTTCAAGCCTTCCTCGGGGTCCGCGCCCCGGGCCGGTGGAGGACGGCAGGAGTTCCTGGCTTCCACGGCGGTTGAACCGTGGTCACAGTGGCGGGACCGCACCGGGCTTGCACCGGTTTCCTCCCCTGCGCCGTCGCTGGCGTGCGGGCGGTCCGCGGGGACCGCCCGCCAGCATCGTACGGGGTGCGGCCGACCCGGGGGAGAGTGATCCGGACCGCAGCCGGGGTCACGGCCGGGCGGGAGGCGTGGATCCGGCCTGTGGGGGAGCGGCGGGTGCGGTCGGGCGGCAGCCCGTGGACGCGGCCGGGGGAAACCGGCGGAGTGACCGGACGGAGGCCGTGGGTGTGACCCGGCGATGTGACCCGGCGGAGGCCGTGGGTGTGACCCGACGGACGGAGGCAACCGATCGGATCATCTGTATGCTCGCGGCCATGCCACCGACACCCGACGCCACCGTGCCGGGCGCCGCGGTGCCCGACCGGGGGCGCGCGGACGCCTGTCCAGGAGCCCTTCGTCTGCACACCGCCGATGACGGAGCCCTGGCCCGGGTGCGCATACCCGGCGGTCTGCTGACGGTGCGTCAGGCGCTCGCGCTGGCCGACGCCGCCGACGCGCTCGGCGACGGCGACCTGGAGACCACCTCGCGCGGCAACGTCCAGTTGCGCGGCCTCGCTTCGGACTGCGGACGCGAGCTCGCCGACCGGCTGCGCGCCGTCGGCCTGCTGCCCTCCGAGACCCATGAACGGGTCCGGAACATCGTCGCCTCCCCGCTCGCCGGGCTGGACCGGGCGGGCTTCGCCGATATGCGGGCCTGGGTGCGGGAACTGGACGGCCGGCTCTGCGCGAGCGCCTGGGCGGCCGGTCTCTCCGGCAAGTTCCTCTTCGCGCTGGACGACGGGCGGGGCGATGTCGCCGCGCTCGACGCCGATGTGACATTGATCGCAGGCCCGGGCGGTACGGCGCTGCTGCGCCTCGGCCGGGCCCCCGTCGCGCGGCCCGTGCCGGCCGGGCGGGCGGTGGACGCGGTGCTGGCCGCGGCCCGCGGCTTCCTGGACGCGCTGCGGGCGCACGGCCGCAAGGCCTGGCACCTGCGCGAGGTGCCCGATCTCCTGCCGGACCTGCTGGCCGGGCTGCCCGACCTGTCCGGCCTGCCCGATGCGCCGGACCTGCCGGACGCCTCCGCGGGTGTCGTGCCGCTCCCCCCGGTGGGCGGGGCACATCCCGAGGTGGGCGTGGTGCCCGGCGGCCTGTCGGTCGGGATGCGCTTCGGCCGGGTCGGCTCCGACCAGTGGCGGACCCTGGCCGACGCCGCCGAGGGCGAGCTCAGACTGACTCCCTGGCGCGGCGCCGTCCTGCCGGGCGCCCCGCCCGGGCGACTGCCCGCGCTGGCCGCGGCCGGCTTCCGTACCGAGCCGGGATCGCCGTGGGCGCGGGCCACCGCCTGCACCGGACTGCCGGGCTGCGCCCGGTCGGTGGCCGATGTCCGGGCTGACGCGGCGCGGGCGCTGGACGTGATGAGCGGCGCCGGCCTGCCCGTGCACTGGTCCGGCTGCGAACGGCGCTGCGGGCACCCCGCCGGACGATGGGTGGACGTGCTGGCGACCGGGCGGGGCTACCGGGTGACGGTGACCGACGGAACGTCGGGCGTGAAGAGCGGCGAAACGAGTGACGTGACGAGCCATCTGACGACACACCCGACGAGTCACCTGACGAGCGGCGTGACGAACGTGACGAACGACGTGACGAACGAGGAGATGGCCGAGGCGGTCGCCGAGGCCAGGAGGACCACGAAGTGATCGAGTACGAGAAGGACGGCGCGTCCATCTACCGCCAGTCCTTTGCCACCATCCGCGCCGAGGCCGACCTGGCCGCCCTGCCCGCGGACGTCTCCCAGGTCGCGGTGCGGATGATCCACGCCTGCGGCATGGTCGACCTGGTCGAGGACCTGGTGTACTCGCCGGGCGTGGTCGCCTCCGCCCGCCGGGCACTGCGCGCCGGGGCGCCGATCCTCTGCGACGTGAACATGGTGGCCAGCGGTGTCACCCGCAAGCGGCTGCCCGCCGACAACGAGGTGATCTGCACCCTGACCGACCCGTCGGTGCCCGAGCTGGCCCGGAAGACGGGCAACACCCGCAGCGCCGCCGCGATGGAACTGTGGCTGCCCCGGCTTGAGGGCGCGGTGGTGGCCGTCGGCAACGCGCCCACCTCGCTGTTCCGGCTGCTGGAGCTGATCGAGGCGGGTGCCCCGCGCCCGGCCGCGGTGATCGGCGTCCCGGTCGGCTTCATCGGTGCCGCCGAATCGAAGGACGCACTGGCCGGGCATCCGTCCGGGCTGGAGCACCTGGTGGTGCGCGGCCGTCGCGGCGGCAGCGCGATCGCCGCCGCCGCCATCAACGCGATTGCGAGCGAAGAAGAGTGACGGAGCAGCAGAACGCCACCGGCCGGCTCTACGGAGTGGGTCTCGGCCCCGGCGACCCGTCCCTGGTGACGGTTCGCGCCGCCGAACTCATCGGCAAGGCCGACGTGGTGGCGTACCACAGTGCCCGGCATGGCCGCTCGATCGCCCGCTCCATCGCCGAGCGATATCTGACGGGTGGTCAGATCGAGGAGAAGCTGGTCTACCCGATCACGGTCGAGACCACCGACCACCCCGGCGGCTACCGAGGGGCGTTGGACGACTTCTACGAGGAGGCGGCCGTCCGCCTCGCCGCCCACCTGGACGCCGGGCGCGACGTCGTCGTGCTCGCGGAGGGCGACCCGCTGTTCTACGGCTCGTACCAGCACATGCACAAGCGCCTCGCGCACCGCTACCCGACCGAGGTGGTCCCCGGCGTGACGTCGGTCAGCGCGGCCGCCGCCCGGCTCGGGCAGGCGCTCACCGAGGCCGAGGAGACGCTCACCATCATCCCGGGCACCCTGCCCGAGGAGGAGCTGACCGCGCGGATCGCCTCCGCCGACTCCGCCGTGATCATGAAGCTGGGCCGCACCTTCCCGGCCGTCCGTCGCGCCCTGGAGCGGGCCGGGCGGCTCGACGACGCGCAGTACGTGGAGCGCGCCTTCATGGACGGCGAGCGCACCGCGCCGCTGGCGGACGTCGACGCCGAGACCGTGCCGTACTTCTCGGTGGCCGTGCTGCCGAGCAAGGTCGCGCCGTTGGAGGCCGTGGTCTCCGTTCCCGCGGCCTCCGTGCCCGAGGCTTCGGAGTCCGAGGCTTCGGAGCCCGAGGGTGTGGGTGCCGGCAGTGTCACCGTCATCGGTACCGGCCCGGCCGGCCCGCTCTGGCTCACCCCCGAGGCACGCGGTGCGCTCGCGGCCGCCACCGACCTGGTCGGCTACACCACCTACCTGGACCGGGTGCCCGTCCGACCCGGTCAGCAGCGGCACGGCTCGGACAACAAGGTCGAGTCCGAGCGCGCCGAGTTCGCGCTCGACCTGGCCCGGCGAGGACACCGCGTCGCCGTGGTGTCCTCCGGTGACCCGGGTGTCTTCGCGATGGCCACCGCCGTGCTGGAGGTCGCCTGCGAGGAGACGTACCGGGACGTCCCGGTACGGATCGTCCCCGGCATGACCGCCGCGCACGCGGCCGCCTCCCGGGCCGGCGCCCCGCTCGGCCACGACTACGCCGTGGTCTCGCTGTCCGACCGGCTCAAGCCCTGGGACGTCGTGGCCAAGCGCCTGCGTGCCGCGGCCGAGGCCGACCTGGTGCTCGCCCTCTACAACCCCGGTTCGCAGTCCCGCACCACTCAGGTCGGCCGCGCGCGCGACCTGCTGCTGGAGTACCGGGCGCCCGGGACGCCGGTGGTGATGGCCCGCGATGTCGGCGGTCCGACCGAGCGCGTCCGGACGGTGCGGCTGGGGGAGCTGGACCCCACGCAGGTCGACATGCGGACCATCCTGCTCATCGGCTCCTCGCAGACCCAGGCCGTCGAGCGTGGCAACGGCACCGAGGTCGTCTGGACCCCGCGCCGGTACCCGGAGTAGCGGGCGGACAGCGAACGGCAAACGACAAACGGCGAACAACTAACAGATAACAGATTTCGAAATCTGTTATCTGTTAGTTGTCGGCTGTTACCCGCACTCCGTCAGCCGTCAGCCCGCCGGCTTGGCCAGCACCAGCTCGGTGTTGTGGTCCCCGGCGGAGCCGAGCAGCTTCGCCGGGTTGGCGTACGGGTCGTTGTACGACAACTCCCGGTACAGGGCGGCCAGTCCGGCGTCCGAGGTGTTGCCGAAGTCGGTCGCGTACGGTGCGGCGGACTCGATCAGCGTGGTGAACAGGGAGAGCGTGCCGTCCCCGTTGTCGGCGATCTCGATGATCCGGGCGTGTTGCGGGTAGTCGATGTGGGAGGCGGTGTTGATCTCCCAGAAGGCGCGCTCCGGCACCCCGTGGCCGTGCGCGGTGATCTTGTTCATGTGGGTGTGGCCGTTCACCCAGGCGACCACGTTCGGGTAGCGCTGCAGCAGGGCCACCAACTCGTTGCCGTCGTGCCGCTTCTCGAAGATGTTGCGCGGGTCCGGCAGCAGGTTGCCCATGGTGTCGCTGGTGTGGTGGCTGAAGACCACGATCAGCTGGTCGCTGCCGCCGCCGCGCACCCTGCGGCCGTCCGCGTCGTACCAGTGGCCGCTGTTCGCCTTGAGCCGGCTCTCCAGCCAGCGCAGTTGGGCGGTGCCGAGCGAACCGTCCGCGAAACCGGCCTGGTTGGTGGTGTCCAGGCTGATGCCCAGCACCTTCTCCGAGATCCGGAAGGTGTAGTACAGCTTGCCGCTGCCCACCGCGTCCGAGGTGAAGCCGTGGCCGTGCGGGCCCGCGCCGGTGTAGGCGGGGTCGAGGTGCGCCTTGGCGAACTCCTTGAGCGTGAACGGCCGGCGGCGCTCGTCCGGGGTGATCCGGCGCACCGCGTCGCCGTCCGACAGCAGCCGGCCCAGCAGCAGCGCGGCACCGGCCGGATCGCGTCGCAGCGCCTCCATCAGCTTGGCCGCGTCCGCGTCGTTGCAGCCCTCCAGCTTGTACTCGCCGGTGTAGAGCGAGTCCAGCAGCCCGAAGTCGGGCAACGAGCCCTCAAGGCTGTCGTCGTGGTTGCCGACCGTGGTGTACCAGGGCGTCCGCAGGCCGGGCGCGTCGAACGGGCGGCCGGCGGCGGCGAGCAGCCCGGGCACCTGCGGGAACCCCTTGGCCTTGTAGCCGTCCTGGAACGTCGACTCGGGGTTCCAGTAGGCGGCGCTGCCGGAGTTCTGCACGCCCTCGTAGCGGGAGGTGTCACCGGTGTTCTGGGCCAGCCGGCCGCCGGCCATCACGGTCAGGTACCAGTCGAGCTCGATGTGCTCGTGGTTGTCGGTGTTGTCGCCGGTGGCCATCACCAGGCTGAACGGCATCCCCGTGTACGGGCCGCCGGCCAGCGAGTTGACCCGCTCGACGAGCGCGGAGACGCCGCGCGCGTTCAGGGTCTCCTGCGGACGGTGCGCACTGTCGTTGAACCGGGCCAGGTACTCGAACCGTACCGGGGACTCGGTGTCCACCAGGTGCAGGTCGGTGAACTGGACGAAGCTGGCCAGGCCGGTGCGGCGGTCGTCCCGTCCGGCGCCCGGGGCGGCCACGTCGCCGCGGACCACCAGCGGCCGGCCCGGCCCCGCGGTGAGCCGCTTGTACGCGGCGCTGCCGACCGGAGTGGCGACCTGGTCGAGCGTCGTCCCCTTCACCTGGACGGCGCGCGCCGCGGTGGCCGCCAGCGCGCGGTCCCGCTCCACCGCCGACGCGAACCGCGCGCCGCCCGCCGACAGCGCCGTCCACGCCGCGGCCACCGACGTGCCCGTGACGAACGTGCGCCGACTCATCCCAGCCACAACAACCCCCACGCTTCTGACGGTCCGGTTGGGCGGATCGTCATGTCATGAACCCGACTTCTGGCGGAGCGAAAGATTACTCACTGGTAGGGGTGCGGTGCGAGGCCCGGGCGGAGAACTCTTCGGGAACGCGTGGGGACAGGGTGGGAGCGAGCGACCCCGCCGGGGCTCCGCCAGGCGAATGGGGGAAAATCGACCCCGGCGGCCGACCCGGCCGTGCAGTGGCGGACGGCCCGGTTCCGGTGGCACCGGCGGGCGGTCCCGAGACAAAGGGGCGCACGTGGCCGAATCGGGAGGCCGGGCCGGGCAGCTGAAGAGCAGCGGCCTGCGGCACGGCTGGACGACGGGCGCCTGTGCCACGGCGGCCACCAAGGCCGCCTACACCGCCCTGCTCGACGGCGGCTTCCCCGACCCCGTGACGATCACGCTCCCCAAGGGCCAGCGGCCCGCGTTCGCCCTGGCCGTCGAGGAACTGGCCGTCGAGGAACTGACCGCCGAGGAGCCGGCAGCCGAGGACCTGGCGGCCGGGGGCCCGGCGGCCGGAGAGCCGCTGGGCCCCCGGGCGATGGCCGGGGTGGTCAAGGACGCCGGCGACGACCCCGACGTCACGCACGGCGCGCTGATCCGTTCGACCGTGTGGGCGGGGGAGCCCGGCAGCGGGGTGGTGTTCCGGGCCGGACCGGGGGTGGGGACGGTCACCAAGGCGGGGCTGCCGCTGGCGGTGGGGGAGCCGGCCGTCAATCCGGTGCCCCGACAGATGATCCGGGACGCCGTCGCCGAGGTGGCGGCCGAGTTCGGCGGCACCGGGGACGTGGTGGTGGAGATCTCCGTCGACCACGGGGAGGAGATCGCCCGCTCCACCTGGAACCCCCGGCTGGGAATCCTCGGTGGGCTGTCCATCCTCGGCACGACCGGGATCGTCGTCCCCTACTCCTGCTCCGCCTGGATCGACTCCATCCGGCGCGGGGTGGACGTGGCCCGGGCCGCCGGGCGGACCCATGTCGCGGGCTGCACCGGTTCGACGTCCGAGAAGGTGGCCGTCGCGGTGCACGGGCTGCCCGAGGACGCGCTGCTCGACATGGGCGACTTCGCCGGCGCCGTCCTCAAGTACCTCAAGCGCCACCCGGTGCCCCGGCTGACCATCGCGGGCGGCTTCGCCAAGCTCTCCAAGCTGGCCGCGGGCCACCTCGACCTGCACTCGGCGCGTTCCCAGGTCGACAAGGGGTACCTGGCCGGGCTGGCCCGCAAGGGCGGTGCGGACGCGGCGCTCGCCGAGGCGGTGGCCGCGGCCAACACGGGCCTGGAGGCGGTCCAGCTCTGCCGGGCGGCCGGCGTCCCGCTCGGCGACCTGGTGGCCGAGGCCGCCCGCGCCACCGCGCTCGGCGTGCTGGTCGGTTCGCCGGTCGCGGTGGACGTCATCTGCATCGACCGCGCGGGCACCCTCGTCGGCCGGGCGGAGCCGCTCGGGCCGGCCGCCGGCTGAGCGAACGGGCACCCGGTTCTCCGGGGCAGGAGCCGAGGGCGCCTGCCCTTCCATATCGTGGATGAGATTGCCACCGTCCTGCCCGAGGCGTCCGTCACCTGGCAGTGCGTCACCCTCGACGGGCCGGAGGACGACTGGGCGGAGGCGTGCTGCCGTGCTGCCGGACGGGTCTGCGCCCGAAGGCGGCGACGCCCTTGCTGGCGTCATGTACTGGCGCAGATAAGCCCTGTAAAAGGACAAATAGTTCGCCACGCCCACCCCGGATTCTGGTGATATCTCAAGCATGAGATATGGTCTGGCGGGTGACAGGCGACTACCTCACCCGTATCGGCACCCTCATCCGTACCGCGCGTCAGCACCGTGGTTGGTCCCAGGCCCAGCTCGGCGAAGCCCTCGGCACCAGCCAGAGCGCGGTCAACCGCATCGAACAGGGCAAGCAGAACGTCAGCCTTGAGATGATCGCCCGCATCGGCGAAGCCCTCGACAGCGAGATCGTCTCCCTCGGCTACGCCGGCCCGATGCACCTGCGCGTCGCCGGCGGCACCCGGCTCTCCGGCGCCATCGACGTGCGCAGCAGCAAGAACGCCTGCGTGGCGATCCTCTGCGCCTCGCTGCTGACCACCGGCCGCACCACGCTGCGCCAGGTGGCCCGGATCGAGGAGGTCTACCGGATCCTCGAGGTGCTCACCAGCATCGGCGTCAAGAGCCGCTGGATCAACGACGGCCGCGACCTCGAACTCACCCCGCCCGCCGAGCTCGACCTCGCCGCCATGGACGTCGCGGCCGCCCGCCGCACCCGCAGCGTGCTGATGTTCCTCGGGCCGCTGATGCACCGCGCCGACCGCTTCGCCATCCCGTACGCGGGCGGCTGCGACCTCGGCACCCGGACCGTCCAGCCGCACCTGGCCGCGTTGCGCCGCTTCGGTCTGGAGGTCGCCACCACCTCCGGCGCGTATCACGCCTCGGTCGAGCCGGGCGTCTCGCTGGACCGCCCGATCGTGCTGACCGAGCGCGGCGACACCGTCACCGAGAACGCCCTGCTCGCCGCCGCCCGGCACAACGGCGTCAGCGTCATCCGCAACGCCTCCTCCAACTACATGGTCCAGGACCTCTGCTTCTTCCTGGAACTGCTGGGCGTGAAGATCGAGGGCATCGGCACCACCACCCTCACCGTGCACGGTCTGCCCGAGATCGGTTGCGACGTCGACTACACCCCCGCCGAGGACCCGGTGGAGGCGATGAGCCTGCTGGCGGCCGCGGTGGTGACCGGCTCCGAGCTGACGATCCGCCGGGTGCCGATCGAGTTCCTGGAGATCGAGCTCGCGGTGCTGGAGGAGATGGGCCTCGACTACGACCGGACCCCCGAGTACCCGGCCCACAACGGCCGCACCCGGCTCACCGACCTCACCGTGCGGCCGTCCAAGCTGACCGCGCCGATCGACAAGATCCACCCGATGCCGTTCCCCGGCATCAACATCGACAACGTGCCGTTCTTCGCCGCGATCGCCGCGGCCGCCCACGGCACCACGATGATCCACGACTGGGTCTACGACAACCGCGCCATCTACCTCACCGAACTCACCCGCCTCGGTGCGGACATCAAGCTGCTCGACCCGCACCGCGTCCTGGTCCAGGGCCCGACCCGCTGGCGCGCCGCCGAGATGGTCTGCCCGCCCGCGCTGCGTCCCGCCGTGGTCATCCTGCTCGCCATGCTCGCTGCCCAGGGCACCTCGGTGCTGCGCAACGTCTATGTCATCAACCGCGGTTACGAGGACCTGGCCGAGCGCCTCAACTCGGTCGGCGCCCAGATCGAGACCTTCCGCGACATCTGACGCCCGCCCGGGAACCGCCTGTCGACCGGCCTCAGCCACCGAGGCCGGTCAACAGCCAGGCGACATCCAGCCGACAGCCGGACGACATCCGGTCCGGCTACTCCCCGGTTTCGCCGTCGAGGTGCTCGCGCAGGAGGTCGGCGTGGCCGTTGTGGCGGGCGTACTCCTCGATCATGTGGGTGAGGATCCAGCGCAGCGAGAAGACCTCCTCGCCGTAGTGCCCGAGTACGTCCAACGACTCGGCGGCGGCGACGAGTTCCCGGGCGTGGTCGCACTCGCGGCGCCAGACGGTGAAGGCCTCGTCGGGGTCGGCGGTGTCGGTGTCGAACTCGGCGAAGGTGCCGTCGGGGTGCTTCCAGAAGCCGTTCCGGGCCTCGTTGTTGAGGACGTTGCGGAACCAGCTCCGCTCGACCTCGGCGAGGTGCCGGACCAGGCCGAGCAGCGAGAGCCCCGACGGCGCGAGTGCCCGGGTCCGGAGCTGCTCGGCGGTCAGCCCGGCGCACTTCATGGCGAGGGTGTCCCGCTGATAGTCCAGAAAACCGGTCAGGGTGGACCGTTCGTCGCCCGTCCGCGGGGTCTCGGTGCGCTGATCGCTCTTCATGCGCCCATTCTGCCGAAGGGGCCGGACGCCCGCCCGGTGATTTCCGAGGGCGGTGGCGTCAGCCGCCCACCGTCGTGATCCCCAGGCCGAGCAGCCGCTCCAGCCGGCCGACGGCCGCCGGGACGTCCGGTGCGACCGGTACGCCGGCCGGTACCGCCGGGCGCTCCACGATCACCACGGGCAGGCCGAGTTCGCGGGCGGCGGTCAGTTTGGGGGCGGTGGCGGCGCCACCGCTGTCCTTGGTGACCAGCACGTCGATGCGGTGCGCGCGCAGCAGCTCCCGCTCACCGTCGAGGGTGAACGGGCCCCGGTCGAGCAGGACTTCGGTGGCGGCCGGCATCGGCGGCTCCGGCGGTTCGACCGAGCGGGCCAGGAAGTGCAGGCCGTCGAGGCGGGCGAAGGCGCCGATGCCCTGGCGGCCGGTGGTCAGGAAGACGCGCCGGCCGAGGGAGGGCAGCAGCGCGGCGGCGGAGGCGAGCGAGGCCACCGGGTGCCAGCGGTCCCCGGCCACCGGTGTCCAGCCCGGGCGGCGCAGGGCCAGCAGCGGTACGCCGGTGGCGGCGGCCGCGAGGGCCGCGTTGTGCGACATGGCGGCGGCGAACGGATGGGTGGCGTCCACGAGCGCGTCCACCCGCTCGGCCCGGAGCCAGTCGGCGAGTCCGTCCGGCCCGCCGAAGCCGCCGATCCGGACCTCCCCGGCGGGCAGCCGGGGTTCGGCGACCCGGCCGGCCAGCGAGCTGGTGACCCGCAGCGCGGCGGCACCGGTCAGTGCGGAGGCCAGCGCGCGGGCCTCCGTGGTGCCGCCGAGGATCAGGACGTGTGCCATCAGGCCCCGCAGGGCTCGTGCGGGCGCTCGCGGTCCGCCGAGTAGAGGTGGCTGTCGCGGAACTGCTCGGCGGCCAGCGTCCGTCCGACGATGATCACCGCCGTCCGGACCACGCCCGCCGCCTTCAGCTGCCCGGCGATGTCGGCCAGGGTGCCGCGCAGCACCAGCTCGTCGGGGCGGCTGGCCATCGCGACCACGGCGGCCGGGCAGTCGGCGCCGTAGTGCGGCAGCAGCTGCTCGACCACGTCGTCCACGTACCCGGCGGCCAGGTGCAGCACCAGCAGGGCGCCGCTGCGGCCGAGGGTGGCCAGGTCCTCGCCCTCGGGCATCGGGGTGGCGCGCTTGGCGATCCGGGTGAGGATGACGGTCTGGCCGACGGTCGGCACCGTCAGTTCCCGCTTCAGCGCGGCCGCCGCGGCGGCGAAGGCGGGCACGCCGGGTACGACCTCGTACGGGACGCCGGCCGCGTCCAGCCGGCGCATCTGTTCGGCGACGGCGCTGAAGACGGACGGGTCGCCGGAGTGCAGCCGGGCCACGTCCTGCCCGGCCTCGTGCGCGCGGACCAGCTCGGCGATGATCTGGTCCAGGTTGAGCTGCGCGGTGTCGACCAGCCGGGCGCCGGGCGGGCACTCGTCCAGCAGCTCGCGCGGCACCAGGCTGCCGGCGTAGAGGCAGACCTCGGCGCGGGCCAGGATCCGCTGGCCGCGCAGGGTGATCAGGTCGGCGGCGCCCGGGCCGGCTCCGATGAAGTGGACGGTCACGAGGAGTCTCCTAAACGGCAGAGGGCTTGGCGGCGGGCTGCGCGGGCTCACCGGCGGGCGGTACGTGCTCGACGGCCGGCCGTGCGGGCTTGACGGCGGACCACTGGGTGACGGGCATCGCCTGCCGCCAGCCGGTGAAGCCGCCCACCGGGACGGCGTGCGCGACGGAGAGCCGCAGCAACTCGCCGCCGTGGCGCCGGTACCACTCGGTGAGCAGGGCCTCGGACTCCAGCGTCACGGTGTTGGCGACCAGTCGCCCGCCCGGTGGCAGCGCCGCCCAGCAGGCGTCCAGCAGGCCGGGCGCGGTGAGCCCGCCGCCGATGAACACGGCGTCGGGGGTGGGCAGTCCGGCGAGCGCGGCGGGTGCGGGCCCGGTGACCACGCGTAGCCGGGGCACGCCGAGCGCGGCGGCGTTGCGGGCGATGCGCCCGGCCCGGACGGCGTCCCGCTCGATGCTGACGGCCTGGCAGTCACGGTGCGCGCGCAGCCACTCGACGGCGATCGAGCCGGAGCCGCCGCCGACGTCCCAGAGCAGTTCGCCGGGGGCGGGGGCCAGCGTGGCGAGGGTGGCGGCGCGGACGTGCCGCTTGGTGAGCTGGCCGTCGCTCTCGTAGGAGTCGTCGGGCAGACCTGGGACGAGGGACGTCCGGGGGCCGTCGGCCAGTTCGACGGCGATGACGTTCAGCGGGTCGCCGGCCGGGTGGGGCCAGCCGTCCGCCGGACCGTCCAGCCGCCGTTCGCCCGGTCCGCCGAGCTGCTCCAGCACGCTCAGCCGGGCGGCGCCGTGGCCGCGCGCGGTGAGCAGCCCGGCGACGGCGGCCGGGGTGGCGGCGTCGGAGCTGAGCACCAGCAGGCGGCGGCCGGGGTGGAGGGCGAGGGTGAGGGGGTCCAGGGGGCGGCCGACCAGGCTCACCACCTCGGTGGCTTCGAGCGGCCAGCCGAGCCGGGCGCAGGCGTAGGAGACGGAGGAGGGGTGCGGCAGTACACGCAGCCGTTCGGCTCCGACGGTCTCGGCGAGGGTGCGGCCGATGCCGTAGAACATCGGGTCCCCGCTGGCGAGGACGGCCACCGCGCGCGAGGCGTGCTCGGCCAGCAGCCCGGGGACGGCCGGGCGCAGCGGTGAGGGCCACGGCACCCGTTCGGCGGCCACCTCGTCGGCGGGCAGCAGGGCGAGCTGCCGGGGCCCGCCGATCACCACCTCGGCGGTCCGCAGCGCCGCCCGGGAGGTGCCGGCGAGGCCGGGCCAGCCGTCGGCCCCGATCCCGACGACGGTGATCGGGGGTGGCAGCTCGGGCACCGGGTGGCTCCTCGTCGATCCGTTTGGCGTGGTCGGGGCAGCCTACCTGGCGGTTCGCCCGCCTCTCCCGGCCAGGGTGCGGGCCTTCCCGGCCGTCGGGATACGGGCCTTTCCCGCTGGGGTGCGGGCCTTCCCGGCCGTCGGGGTGCAGGTCTTCCGGGACCGGGCTAGCGTCGTCAGGGGGGACCTCAGCACGCAACGGAGGACACCATGTCCGAGTCAGCGGTCCCGTACTCCACCAACAACGTGGGCATCCCGGTGCCGAGTGACGAGAACTCACTCACGGTGGGCCGGGACGGCCCGATTCTGCTGCACGACCACTATCTGATCGAGAAGATGGCCCAGTTCAACCGGGAGCGGGTGCCCGAGCGGGTGGTGCACGCCAAGGGAGCCGGGGCGTACGGCGTCTTCGAGACGACGGAGGACGTCAGCCGGTACACGAAGGCGACCCTGTTCCAGCCGGGCAAGCGGACCGAGATGCTGGCCCGCTTCTCGACCGTGGCCGGGGAGCAGGGCAGCCCGGACACCTGGCGCGACCCCCGCGGGTTCGCGTTGAAGTTCTACACCGAGGACGGCAACTACGACCTGGTCGGCAACAACACGCCGGTCTTCTTCGTCCGCGACACGATCAAGTTCCAGGACTTCATCCGCTCGCAGAAGCGCCGCCCCGACAACGGGCTGCGCGACCACGACATGCAGTGGGACTTCTGGACGCTGTCGCCGGAGTCCGCGCACATGGTCACCTGGCTGATGGGCGACCGCGGCATCCCGAAGTCGTACCGGCATATGAACGGCTATGGCTCGCACACCTATCTATGGATCAACGCGAGCGGTGAGCGGCACTGGGTCAAGTACCACTTCAAGACCGACCAGGGCATCGACTTCCTCACCGCGGAGGAGGCCGACCGGCTGGCCGGCACCGACCCGGACCTGCACCGCCAGGACCTCTGGCACGCCATCGAGCACGGCAACCACCCGTCCTGGACGCTGTACGTCCAGGTCATGCCGTTCGACCAGGCGCCCGGCTACCGGTTCAACCCCTTCGACCTGACCAAGGTGTGGCCGCACGGCGACTACCCGCTGATCAAGGTCGGGACGATGACCCTGAACCGCAACCCCGAGGACTACTTCATCCACATCGAGCAGGCCGCCTTCGAGCCCTCCAACCTGGTCCCCGGCGTCAGCGTCTCGCCGGACAAGATGCTGCTCGGCCGGATCTTCTCCTACCCCGACACCCACCGCTACCGGATCGGCCCCAACTACGCCCAGCTGCCGCCGAACCGGCCGCACGTCCCGGTGCACTCGTACGCCAAGGACGGTCCGATGCGCTTCGACCCGGCGCGCACGGCCGCACCGTACGCGCCCAACTCCAAGGGCGGCCCGGCGGCGGACCCGCAGCGGTACGACGACCCGGCCGCCGGGTGGCAGAGTTCCGGCGAGATGGTGCGTGAGGCGTACTCGCTGCACGCCGAGGACGACGACTGGGGGCAGGCCGGCACGATGGTGCGCAAGGTGCTGAACGACGCGCAGCGCGACCGGCTGGTCTCGAACATCGTCGGCCACCTCAAGGACGGGGTCACCGACCCGGTGCTGGAGCGGGCGGTGCAGTACTGGCGCAATGTCGACAAGAACCTCGGCGACCGCGTCGCCGCGGGTGTCGGCAAGTCCTGACCGGCTGTTGTCGCAGTCGCAGTCGCAGTCGCAGTCGCAGTCGCAGTGGCTGGTGGTGGTGAGGGCGCGGGCCGCAGGCGGGCCCGCGCCCTCACCGCTGCGTCCAGTCCCCGGACGGGATGAGCGCGGGGTGGGCGCGCAGCCGGGCGGCGACGGCCGGGCCGGCCAGGTAGACCCAGGCGTCCAGGGTCTCGCCGGTCTCGGTGCGCACGGCCAGCCGGCGCCGGACGTAGTGGCCGGTGCCGTCCGCCCGGCAGCCCTCCAGAGCGTCGAGCCCGGCGAGCGCGGGGGCGTACGCGTCGGCGTGCACGGTGATCAGCTCGCCCACGATCCGCCGGCCCGGTGCCTGGTCCGGCAGGGCGTACGGGAAGCCGGGGCCGTCGTGCAGCGCGGCGCCGTCCAGGACGGCCGACCGGATGTCCGCGCAGTGGCCGGCCAGGTGGGCGGCGTGGTTGCCACCGTCGCTGCGGAGCGTGCCGTAGACGAAGAACGGCAGGCCGGCCGACGAATCGGCGGACGAACCAGCGGACGAACCGGTGGGCACGGGGTCGCCACCTCCTGGCTGGGGAGCGCCCACGGTACGTCGCGGTGGCCGCCTGGCGATACCCACTGGCGCGACGGGCCGCCGATGCGCTCTCATAGCGGGTGTTTCGTCAGCACCGTCCAAGGGGGACACCCATGACAGCACCCGTCTCACCCAAGTCCGCGACGGACTCAGCCGCCCCCGGGGCCGCCCGGCTGGGCGGGGCGGTCTGGGGAGCGCTCGCCCTGGTGTACGTGGTGTGGGGGTCGACCTATCTGGCGATCCGGATCGCGCTGGAGACGATGCCCTCCTTTCTCTCCGCCTCGGCGCGCTTCCTCTGTGCCGGACTGCTGCTGGCCGTCTTCGTCCTGGTCCGCCACGGGCGGGCCGGCCTGCGGGTGAACCTGCGGCAGCTGGGCTCGTCCGCGCTGGTCGGCGGCCTGCTGCTGACCGGGGGCAACGGGCTGGTGGTGCTCGGCGAGAACTCCGTCCCGTCCGGACTGGCCGCCCTGCTGGTCGCCGCCGTCCCGCTCTGGATGGTGCTGCTGACGGCGGCGAGCGGCGACCGTCCGAAGCCCGCCGAACTGGCCGGTGTGCTGGTCGGCCTGGCCGGGCTGGCGGTGCTCTCCGCGCCCGCGATCGGCGGGGACATCGCGCCCGCCGGGGTGATCGTGGTCATCTGCGCCACGCTGGCCTGGGCGGCCGGCTCGTTCGCCGCCAAACGGATCGCGATGCCGGGCAACGTCCTCGCCGCGAGCGCGTACCAGATGCTCGTGGGCGGCCTGGGCAACCTGCTGATCGCCCTGGTCCGCGGCGAGCAGCGCGGCTTCGACCCGGGCGCCGTCTCCGGCCGCTCCTGGCTGGCGCTCGGCTACCTGGTGGTGGCCGGTTCGCTGGTCGCCTTCACCGCGTACGCCTGGCTGCTGCGGTCCGCGCCACTGACGCTGGTCGCCACCTACGCGTACGTGAACCCGGTGGTGGCGGTGCTGCTCGGCTGGCTGATCCTGGCCGAGCCGCTGACCGGCCCCACCCTGCTGGGCGGGGCGATCGTGGTCGCGGGCGTCTGCCTGGTGGTGAGCGTCAGCCGGGCGCCTTCTCCCCGCAGGCCGTCCCGCCGGACGCCCGCCGATCCCGCCGACCGGACGCCTACCGGTCGGACGCCTGGCCGCCGGCGGTGAGCTCCACCGCCGGGTCCGGGCCGGTGGTGAGGGAGCGGGAGGAGGCGATCTGCCGCAGGTGGGCGTAGGGGCTGGTCAAGGTCGACCACCGGCCCCGGGTCGTAGGTGTCGCGGCCCATCGCGACGGTGCCGAAGCAGTCGTTCGCGGCCTCTCAGTCGGAATCAGCCGAACCGGATCTGCCGGACCCCCGTCCACGCCCGGCGCAGCCTGCCACGGAGCTCGCCGTCCGTGTTGGGCGCGAGCGTCAGCCCGGCCGAGGCGGCGATGCGGTCGGCGACCCGCGCGACGGGGAGGTGGTCGGTGTGGAGGTGCTCGCCGAACGCGTCGCCGTTGAGCCGCTCCAGACAGTGGTCCAGCTTGGCGACGGCGAAACTCTCCCGGCGCAGCGGCGCGTCCTTGCCTCCGACCAGCCGGACGGCATGCCCGAAGTCGCGCTCGCGCAGCCGCCGCAGCACCGTCTCCCGCTCGGCCAGCAGGGCGAAGTGTCGTACGTCATGGCCGCGTTCGCGCAGCCGTCCGACGGTGTCGGCGAAGTACGCAGGCTCGACGACGGTCATCGGCACGATCACCGCCCCTCGGTACTCGGTCAGCGTGCGGTCCAGCACCTCGTACACGCCCTGCCGCCAGGCCGGCAGGTCCTGGAAGTCGCCCCGCAGCGGCTTCGGCAGCATCCGGTGCAGCCCGAACCCGACCTCCTCCGGGTCGCAGATCACGCTGCCGGGGAGCCGGCGCCGGAGCTCGTGCGCCGTCTGTGTCTTGCCGCCGCCGAAGGGCCCGTTGATCCACAGGAGCATGCCCGGCACCCTACGGGAGCCCGCCGGGTGGCGTCGGGGGGATTCCCGGCTGTCGTCTGCGCGGGCCAATTCCTTTGATTCGGCCGGGTTCGGCGTATCCGCGCAGACGGGATAACGTCCGCATTCCGGAACATTCGGTCTGGTCCCGGCCAGAACGAAGCTATTCGGTCATTGTCCCAATTCATGGCATGAGCATGCAGGGTGTGGGATATTCCTAGTAGCTGTTCGGTTGACTCCAAGTAACGCCATGGTGCACGCGTCATGGCAAGACGTTCCCAGGGCCTCTCCGGGCAGCGGTCGCGGTCGCGGCCGACGGGGAGGTCGAACGGCACCGACAACCCTCTGGAGCCTGGAGAATGGACAACCACGGCACCACCATCGCGCTCGACACCGCACAGGTCACGCGGTTCTTCGAGCTCGGCTATCTCGTGCTCCCCGCCTTCCTGCCGTCGGATCTCGTCGCCCGACTGGAAACCGAGGTCGACCGCTGGGTCGACACCGGCCTCCGGGACCGCTCGATCGCGGCCTGCCTCGACCCGGAATCGGCCGGAACCCCCGCCGTCCTGGAGATCGAGCTGGCCGCCCACGGCGAACTGGTCGGCCACCCGCCGCTGCTCTCGACAATCTCCCGGCTGATCGGCCCGGATTTCGTCTTCCACCACATGCACAGCAATCGCCAGGCCCCGGGATCGGCCGGCAAGGAATGGCATCACGACTACGAGCAGGGCCCGCACGCCGACCGTTCGAAAGTCATGGTCCACGCGCTGCACTATCTCGGCGGACTCGACCCGACGGTGGGCGCGCTCGCGGTACTTCCCGGCTCGCACCGGGAACTGGCGGGAAAACGCGCCAGAGCCCATCTCGGTACCGCGGAACTCCCCGGCGAGGCGGTGATCGACGACCTGCCGCCGGGCTCCACCGTGCTCCTCCACTCGGCGCTCTTCCACGCCCGCCGTCCCTCACCCGCAGGTCAGCGCCGTGAGCGGTACATGGTGGACAGCTCGTACTGTCAGTGTGGTGTCAGCTGGCCGCCGGTCAAGCCCTACTGGCGCCACCTGCTCGCCCGGGGCAGGGCACTCGGGCTGGACGGCGGCCGGTGGCCCGAGCTGTTCGCCGAGCGGCACTTCACCGAGTACGTCAGGCCGAACTGAACCGGGCCGCCCCCGAAGCGGGCCACCCCCGCATCCGAAGGGAGCCACCACGAAACCGAACCGCTGCGCCCCGACCCCGAAGGGACCCGCCCGATGAGAATCGTCTCCAGGCTCGACTTCGAGACCGTGCTGCGCCTCTACCGGCAGGAGCACCCGGCGGACCGGGTACACGAGGAGAACTCCAACAGCGACGGCGACGCCCATCTGCTCAGCGCCGAGAAGCTGTTCGGCAGCTGGGGGAAGGTCCGGCTCGACCGGGCGGAGGTGCTGGACACCGTGCTGCCGTGGCACCTCGGCGAAGGCGGTGAGCTGGAGCTGGTCTCCCCGGCCGGGCTGACCGTCGCCGAGACCGTGGCCCGGCTGCGCGAGCTGGGCGACGGCTACGCCCGGTCGAACCCGTGCTGCTGGCGCAAGCTGCTCCGCCAGGCCGAGCAGCCCTTCACCCCGGTCTTCCTGAGCACCTCGGCCATCGGCAGCACCGACTACCAGGGACTGCTGCGACCGGACGGGCTCACTCATCTGGACGGACTGCACCGCATGATCGCCTGGGAGCTGTCAGGCCGGCTCGGCCCGGGCGTCGAGATCGAGGCGTACGTCGCGGGCCTGCCGGCCCCGGCCCCGGACCGGACCTCGACCCTGGCCCCGGCCCGACCGGAGTCGGCCGAGGCCGGGTACGGCGCCCGACAGGGTCCGTAGGAGACGCCCTACCCCCGGCCGACGTACGGCATGGCGCTCGGCATCACGGTGACCGAGGGGATGTTCACCCCCAGGGGCAGGGCCGCCATCGCCACCACCGTCTCCGCGACGTGCCGCACGTCCATCGTCGGCTCGACCCGGAGGCTGCCGTCGGGCTGGCGGGCGGCGGGCTGCTCCCGGCCGACGGGCGTCACATTGCCGATGTCGATCTGGCCGCAGGCGATGTCGTGGCGGCGCCCGTCCAGGGAGAGCGACTTCGTCAGCCCGGCCACCGCGTGCTTGGCGGCGGTGAAGGCGATCGAGTCGGGGCGGGGGACATGGGCCGAGGGCGCGCCGTTGTTGATGATCCGGCCGCCGCGCGGCGACTGCTCCTTCATCATCCGGTACGCGGCCTGGGCGCAGAGGAAGCTGCCGGTGGCGATGGAGCCGAGGACGCGGTTCCAGTCCTCGACGGCGACGTCCTCGGTGGGGATGTACGCCATGGTGTCGGCCGCGTTGTTGAACAGCAGGTCGATCCGGCCGAAGCGGAGCGCGACCTCGCCGAACAGCTCACGCACGGCCGCCGGGTCGGTGATGTCCGTGGGCACCGGCACCAGCCGGTCCGCGAGGGAGGGGCCGGCGAGCCGGGCGGTCTCCTCCAGCGCGTCCTTGCGGCGGCCGGCCAGGACGACCGACCAGCCGTCCGCCGCCAGTGCCAGTGCGCAGGCCCGGCCCACACCACTGCCGGCTCCGGTCACCACGGAGATCTTCGCGACCACGGAATCAACCCCTTGTACATTCCAGGTGCATGACGAGAGATCAGTTTTTGGACGGCGGCCTTCGCCGTCAAGAGCGCCCATCAGGTCAACGAAACGCCGCACCACCGAGTGGTCCGGACCCTCCGGACCACGGGATCCGGGCCACCGGACCGAACCACATGGACAGGAACAGCGGATGACCACTCAGCACACCTTCGACGCCACCGACCCCGGCATGCCGGCGGGTCCGCGGACCGGCACCAGTCGCGCCCTGTTCGATCGGGCGAACAAGTCCCTGGCAGGCGGGGTGAGTTCCTCCTCGCGGATCACCTCCACCGGCCCGCATCCGTATCCCCTGTACATCGAGCGCGGCGCCGGGGCGCACATCTGGGACGCCGACGGCAACGAGTACGTGGACTTCCTGATCTCCTACGGCAGTGCCGTCCTCGGTCACGCCGACCCGGCCCTGGCCCGGGTGCTCGGCGGGGTTCTGGCCACCGGCACGATGTTCGGCACCTGCAATCTGCCGGAGATCGAACTGGCCGAGCAGATCCAGAAGATGGTCCCCTGTGCGGACCTGGTGCGCTACGCCAACTCGGGCTCGGAGGCGATCCAGGGAGCGGTCCGGGCGGCCCGCGGTTTCACCGGGCGGTCCAGGATCCTGAAGTTCGAGGGGCACTACCACGGGTGGACGGACGTGCTCGCGGTCTCCAACCGGCCCACCGCCGCCGAGGTGGGCCCCTACGACGCGCCGTCGGCCCTCCCGCACTCTCCCGGCATCCCGGCGGGCGTCGTGGACGACGTGGTGGTCTGCCCGTGGAACGACCCGGCGGCGCTCCGTGCGGTACTGGACGCGCACCGGGACGAGATCGCGGCGGTGATCTGCGAGCCGATCGTCGCCAACAACGCCTGTACCATGCCGGATCCGGGCTTCCTGGAGACCCTGCGGGAGGAGTGCACCCGGCGCGGGCTCGTCCTGGTCTTCGACGAGGTCTGCACGGGCTTTCGCACCGGTCCCGGCGGCGCGCAGTCCCTGTTCGGTGTCGTCCCCGACCTGGCCGTCTACTCCAAGGCGCTGGGCGGCGGACTGCCCATCGCCGCCTTCGCCGGGCGCGCGGACATCATGGGCGAGGTCGCCGCCAACCGGGTCAAGCACGGGGGCACCTACAACGGTTCACCGCTCTGCGCCACCGCCGCCCTGGCCACGCTCACCCGGCTCGCCGACCCGGCGGTCACCGAGCGGATCGACTCGGCCGGCAGGCGCATCATGGAGGCGGTCCGCCGGGCCGCGCACGACCACCGGGTCCCGTGCGCGGTGCAGGGCGTCGGCGCGATGTTCCAGGTGGTGTTCACCGCCGACGGCTCGCCGACCCGGCAGTACCGCGACACCCTCGCGCTGGACCAGCGGCGCTACGATGCCTTCCGGCACGCCCTGTTGGTGCGCGGTATCCACGTCAACGCGTACGGGCTGGCCTGCTGGTTCGTCTCGGCCGCGGTGACCGACGAGGACGTCGAGGCCACCTGCGCGGCGATCGACGAGGCGTTCGCGACGATCCGCTGAGACCTGGCCGGCCCCCGCTCGTCCGCCCGGCGCGGCCCGCGGACGCCCGGGACTACCCGGGGAACGGGGGCCGGCCCGCCCACCAGTTGCCGGGGGCCTGCGGGTCGCGGCCGGACCAGTACTCGATGATGCCGTCGGTGAACTCCGCCGCCGACAGGCTCCCGTCGCCGTCCCGGTCGAGCCGGCGGAACGCCTCGTCCGCGTCCTGGCGGTCGAGGCCGGGGAAGTGGCCGCGCTGGAAGAGGAAGAACTCGTCCGCGTCGACCGTGCCGCTGCCGTCGGTGTCGGCGATCGCGAGGAAGGCCTCGGCCAGCGCCCCGAGGCTCGCCCGCGCGGCGGCGGGGTCGTCGGCGAGCGTCCGGGTCGACTCGATGAACTGCGTCCGGGTGATGGCGGTCGTCCCCGCCGGCAGCTGCGCGAGGTGCAGGTCGTGCCAGATCGAGAGGTACGCGGCGACGATTCGCTGTTCGGCCTCCGACCTCTCCGGATATCCGAGCGACAGCGCCACGGACCGGCCCATCAGGATGTGGTCGTGCGCCGTCAACTGTCCGTCGCCGTCCGCGTCGAGATGGTCGAACCCGTGGCCGATCTTCGCGATGAGCAGTTCCTCGGACAACGTTCCCCCTTGCCTGCGGTAACACGACGCCTGCACGCTAACCCCTCCGGCGGGACGGGCGCAGCCGAACATCCGGCCCCGGGGCGCCGGGGAACCGCCGCTGACCGGCGCGGAGGCAGGCCCGGTTCCCCGCCGAATACCCCTGAAAGGATGAATGTCGAACACCTCCACCGCCGGTGGGGCGTTCACCCTTCAACGCATCCGGGAGCGGCCGCTCGGCACGGCGAGCGGCTGGCTCGACATCGCGTTCGAGCGGCGAGCGCCTTTCCGGACGGGAGGCCTCTTTCGTGTTCAAGTAGGAGTCGTGTCAAGCGCGCTGATGGTCAATCAACAGTTGGCGCCCTGGTACGTTCAGGAAACCTGTGCCAGATGTCCCATTACGGAAGAGGCCATGACCAGCGAGCCATATGTCCCGCCCAGGTTCCCGATCTCGATCAAGGGTGTTGTGCTCGACGACGAGGGGCGCGTCCTCCTGCTGAAGAACGAGCGGGCCGAGTGGGAACTGCCCGGCGGAAAAATGGAGTCCGGCGAGGCGGCACCGGACCGCGTCGCCCAGGAGATCCTCGAAGGGAGCGGGTGGCGGGCCGAGGCCGGCCCGGTCCTCGACGTGTGCACCTACCAACCCCTGCCCGGGCGCTACGTTTTCATCGTGACGTACGGATGCCATCGGCTCGACGGCGCCAGTGCCCCGCCGGTCGTCAGCGGCGAGCGCAGGGAGGCCAGGCTCTTCCGGCGGGACGAAGTGCCGAGCCTGGTCATGTCGGACGGCTACAAGGCGAGCATCGAGCGGTGGTACGAGCACTCCGACCGAAGGTGACGCGGGGATCCCGGTACCGTCCGCGCCCTGGTGTGGCCCCGCCCCGGGTCGGGGCCACGGAGGAGTCGGCGGCCGCCCCGGAGCGGGAGCGCGCTACGCGCTAGGCCTGGTGGTCCGCCCAGATGTACGCCTCGGGGAGCAGGTCGAGGACGGGGACGGTGCGCAGCGCGTCGTTCGGGCCGACGATGACGTTGATGGTGGGGAAGTAGTCGAGCAGCACCTGGCGGCAGCGCCCGCACGGGGAGATGACGCCCCGCTCCCCGTCGGCGACGGCGACGATCTCCGTCAGGTCGTACGCGCCCTGGGCCGCCGCCGCTCCGATGAGGACGAGTTCGGCGCAGGGGCCGCCGGTGAAGTGGTAGGCGTTCAGGGCGGTGACGATCCGGCCGTCGGCGTTGCGGGCGGCAGCCGCGACGGTGTGGTTGTCGGCCCGGGCGTAGGACCGGACCACCTGGGTGGCGGCGTCGACGAGTTCGTGGTCGGGGGCGGTCATGGCGGTCGGCTCTCCTCGGCGGTCGGGGGTGCGGCGGGATACGAGCATGACCCTTCAGCCCTTTGACGTGCCAACGATTAACGCCGGTGCCACCTTCGTTCTGCGTCCGTGACGGTTCGCCGGCCGCGGTCTGGTGGAGGAGGTGTCCGCGGACGCCTGCATTCCGCTGCCGGCCACCGACCCGCTGCCGTAGGCGTGGCTCAGCCCGCGTTCCGCAGTGCCGCCTGGGCGAGCCGTTCCGCCAGTTCGCCGAAGGCGGCGCCCAGTTCCTCGTCGGCGACGCCGGTTGCGTAGCCCTGGAAGGCCAGCGCCGCCTGGGCCTGGACGGCGGGGGTGGCGTAACCGGGGTCGATCGGGTAAGGCGCGTCGGGCTGCCAGGGGAGCGGCCAGTACTTGGGCCAGGGGATCGCCCGCTCGGGCGGGGTGGGGCACCAGTCGTCCCCGGCCTCGGTGAGGATGGCACGGGCGTTGCCGCCCGAAAGCCGGGCGGTGATGGCGGCGTTGGCCACCGCGCCGACGGTGGCGGCGACGGCGAACCGCAGCTCGGTCGCGCCGGGCGGGATCGGTTGCGGGTTGAGCGCCGGCTGGTGGTGTCCGGCCGGGTGGACGTGCCAGGTGGGGCCGAGGACGGGCAGGTGCGGGCGGATGCCGTCCAGGGCCTCCGGGTGGAGGCGGCCCAACAGCTGGATCAGGGTGGCGGATTGGCTGACGAGGGTCATCGGGAACCCCTTCCTTCCGGACGGACGACCACCCCGGAGGAGTGATCACTGCCGGTAGCCGATCGTAGGCGCAGCGGATCGGGGAAGGGGTGGCGACACACCCTCAGTGCGCGGCGGCCAGCAGCTCCCTGGTGTAGTCGGTGTGCGGGGCGGTGAACAGCTGGTCGCGGTCGGTGCTCTCGACCAGGCGGCCGCCGTGCATCACGGCCACCCGGTCGCAGAAGTGCCGGACCACGGCGAGGTCGTGGGAGACGAACAGGAAGGCGACGTCGAGGCGTTCGCGCAGCTCCATCAGTAGGTTGAGCACCTGGGCCTGCACCGAGACGTCCAGTGCGGAGACCGGCTCGTCGGCGATGATCAGGCGCGGCTCGGGGGCGAGCGCGCGGGCGATGCCGATCCGCTGGCGCTGGCCGCCGGAGAACTCGTGCGGGTAGCGGTCCAGATGGGCGGCCGGCAGACCGACCTGCTCCAGCAGTTCGGCGGACCGCTCGCGGCGCTCGGGCGCGGACAGGGCGGTGTGCAGACGCAGTGGGGTGTCGAGGGTCTGGGCGACGGTGCGGCGCGGGTTGAGCGAGGCGTACGGGTCCTGGAAGACCAGCTGGATCTCCCGGCTGAGGCGCCGGCGCAGCGCCCGGTCGGGGGTGGTGGCGTCCACGCCGTCGTACCGCACCCGCCCGCCGGTGGGGTGCTGCAGTCCGGCCAGGACGCGGGAGGTGGTGGACTTGCCGGAGCCGGACTCGCCGACCAGGCCGACCGTCTCGCCGGGGGCGATCCGCAGGCTGACGCCCTCCACGGCCCGGACGGGCTCGCCCGGGCGGATGCCGGGGAAGCGGCGGCGGCCGGGGAAGTGGACGCTGAGGTCCTCCACCTCGACCAGCCAGCGACCCGTTCCCGTCGGCCCTGCCGGCCCCACCGCCCCGGCAGGCCGCCGACCGGCGAACGAGAACGACGGTGACGGATCGTCAACCGTCGGCAGCGGCGTGCCCGGTACCGTCTCCAGCGTGAGCGCCGCGCCGACCAGGGCGCGGGTGTACGGCTGCCGCGGGGCGGCCAGCAGTTCGGCGGTCGGCGCGGACTCCACCTGCTCGCCGCCGCGCAGCACCAGCGTGCGGTCGGTGGTGCCCGCCACCACGCCCAGGTCGTGGCTGACCAGCAGCACGGCCGTGCCGTGCTCGCGCTGCAACTCGCCCAGCAGGTCGAGGACCTGCCGTTGGACCCGGGCGTCCAGCGCGGTGGTCGGCTCGTCGGCGATCAGCACGTCCGGGTCGTTCATCAGGGCCATCGCGATCATCACGCGCTGGCGCATGCCGCCGGAGAACTGGTGCGGGTAGTCGCGGGCCCGGCCGGCCGGGATGCCGACCCGGTCGAGCATCGCGGCCGCCCGCCGCCGGGCCTCGGCGCGGTCGGCGCCGGGGTGGTGCAGCCGGTACATCTCGGCGAGTTGGGCGCCGACGCCGTGGAACGGGCTGAGCGAGGTGAGCGCGTCCTGGAAGACCAGTGCCGCCCGGCCGCCCCGTACGCCGCGCAGGACGGACTCGTCGGCGTCCACCAACTCGGTGCCGCCCAGCCGGACGGAGCCGGTGACGGTGGTGGTGCGCGGGTCGTGCAGGCCGAGTACGGCGAGCCCGGTCGCGGACTTGCCGGAGCCGGACTCGCCCACCAGGCCCAGGACTTCACCCCGGGCGAGGTCGAAGGAGAGCCCGCGGACGGCCTGCACGGGGGCGCCGCCGCGCGGATCGGCGAAGGTGACGGACAGGTCGCGGACGCTGAGCACCGGGTCGGGGGAGGAAGGGGCGTTCACGGTCGGGGACTCCACAACGTATGGGCGGGTCAGCTGAGGCGGATGCGGGGGTCGAGCCAGGCCACCACCAGGTCGGCCAGCGCGACGAACAGCACCACGAAGCAGGCGGCCAGCAGGACGGCGCCGACCACGGCGGGCAGGTCCTGCCCGGAGACGGCCTCCGCCGCGAAGGTGCCGACGCCGTTCAGGCCGAACACCGTCTCGGTGATCACCGCACCGCCCAGCAGCGCGCCGGCCTCCAGACCGAGCAACTGCACCAGCGGTCCGGCGGCGCCGCGCGAGGTGTACTTGAGGTGGGCGCGCAGCCGGCCGAGGCCCTTGCCGCGCGCGGTGCGGACGTACTCCTCGTTCATCGTCTCCAGCAGCTGGGAGCGGGAGAGCCGGGCGAACACGGCGGAGTTGACGAAGCCGAGGACCAGCCAGGGCAGCAGCATCCCGCCCGCCCAGGCGGCCAGGTCCTTCGACGGCGGGGTGTAGGAGGGCAGTGGCAGCAGGCCGGTCGAGTAGACCAGCGCCCACTGGGCGACGTACCCGAGGAAGTAGATCTGCACGCTCGCGCCGACCAGGGTGAAGCCGGAGAGCAGCCGGTCGGTGCGGGTGCCGTGGCGCAGCGCGGAGACGAAGCCGGTGCCGAGACCGAGCACCATCAGGACGACGAGTGCGCCGGCGGTGAGCGAGAAGGTGACCGGCAGGTGGTCGGCCAGCGCCTCGGTGACGGGCTGGTGGAGCCGGTAGGAGTAGCCGAGGCACGGCGCGTCGCAGTGGATGACGGAGCCGTCGACGTCGCTGATGTCCCGTCCGGCGACCACCCCGGCCAGGTAGTCGGTGTACTGGGTCAGCAGCGGCTGGTCCAGTCCCATGCTCTGGCGGACCGCCGCGACCTGGCCGGTGTCGCAGCGCGGGCCGCAGGCGGCGCGGGCCGGGTCGGCGGGGGCGGCGTAGAAGAGGGCGAAGGCGGCGGCGGAGACCGCGACCAGCACGGCGAGGGCCTGGAGGGTCCGCCGCAGGGCGAAGGAGAGCATGGCCGGTCCGGGGTCGAGGAGGAGGGAAACAGAGGAGGCAGGGGAGACGACGGAGACAGGGAGCGAGGAGGGGCCCCGCCCCGGCCCCCGCGCGGACGGCGGGGGCCGGGGCGGGCGAGGCTCAGGACT
The DNA here is from genome assembly GCF_044755565.1 of Kitasatospora sp. NPDC092286. NCBI lineage: Bacteria > Bacillati > Actinomycetota > Actinomycetes > Kitasatosporales > Streptomycetaceae > Kitasatospora > Kitasatospora sp. NPDC092286. The sequence continues at coordinate 322,004 of NZ_JBIVRD010000002.1, forward strand.
TCAGGTAGAGCCAGGCCAGGCTGACCGACCCGTAGATCGGGTGGATGAACGCCCCGCCGATGTTGCTGCCGCGCAGCTGGTTCATGTTGGGGTAGGCGAAGGGCAGCACCGGCAGGTCCTTCATCACGGTCTGCTCCAGCGCGTACAGCTCCTTGGCCTTCTGCCGGGGCTCGCCGATCTGGTTGATCCGGTCGATCTCCTTGTCCACCTCGGCGTTGTGGTACCGGGCGGCGTTGAGGTCGCTGTTGGCGCGGCCGTCGAAGGAGAACGGGATCAGCGTGGACGGGGTCGGCCAGTCCACCGAACTGGTCTCCTCGAAGAGGTCGTACGGGGAGTCGGCGCGGTGTGCCTCGTCCAGCAGGGCCTTCGGGTCGACCGGCTTGGGCACGATGGTGATGCCGGCCTTGCCGAAGCCCTCGACCAGCACCTGGGCGACCCGCTGCCCGGTGGGCGTGTTGGCGTACGCGTAGGTCAGGCCGGCCGGCGGCTGCTTGGCCTCGGCGAGCGCCTGCTTGGCGGCCTCCGGGTCGCCCTCCGGCTTGGCCGGGTACAGGTCGTAGGTCTGCCAGTCGACCAGCGCGGGCGAGCTGAGCGTGCTGGCCAGCTCGCCGATCCGGGTGCCGCCCTGGACCTGGCGGGCCTGCTGGCGAGGGTAGGCGAGGTGGAGGGCCTTGCGGACCGCGACGTCCGGCACCCGCTCGTTGTTGATCATCAGCTGGGTGACGAAGGCGCCCTGGCGGCCGGAGACGACCAGTTCCTTCGCCTTCGGGTCGGTGTCGACGGTCTGGTACAGCTCGGGGGAGAGCTGGGTGGCGACCGTGGTGGCGTCGGCGCCGCCGTCGCGGCCGGAGAGGATCTCCTGGTTGAGGTTGAGCGCCTCCTTGCCGAAGGTGAAGACGAACTTCTCCGGGTACTGGTTGCGGATCGGGTCGGTCTCCGCCTTCCAGTGCGGGTTGCGCTCCAGCACCAGCCGGGTGTTCTGGACGTGCTCGGCGATCCGGTACGGGCCGCTGGCGAACGGCAGCCGGTCGTAGTCCGTACCGGTGTCCTTGTCCTTGCGCACCGGCGAGGAGGAGGACTGCGCGGCCATGTACGGGACGTCGGCCTGCGGCTGCGGGAAGTGGAAGACGACGGTGCGCTCGTCCGGGGTCTCGATCGCGGCGAGGTCGCCGTCCTGCGGGCCGGAGTACTTCTTGCGGGCGTCCTCGTAGCTGGCCTCGCCGGTCAGCCACTGCGGCCAGTACGGCGGGCCGACCTCGTAGCCCTTGCCGAAGCTGCGCTCGATGCCGTACCTGACCTGCTGGGAGGTGATCGGCTGGCCGTCCTCCCAGGCCAGGCCCTCCTTGAGCTTGTACGTCCAGGTGCGGCCGCCGTCGGCGGAGGTGCCGGTGTCGGTGGCGAGGTCGCCGACCAGCCTGGCCTTGCCGTCCACCACCTGGTACTGGGTCAGCTGGCGGCCCCAGAGCAGCGAGGTGTTGTAGGTGGCGCCCGCGTACACCTTCTGCGGGTCGAGGTGGCGGAAGTCGGTGGTGTTGTAGACGTTCACCGTGCCGCCCTGGCGGGCACCGGGGACGGCGGGGGCCGGGCCGGCGCTCTCCTTCTCGGTGCCGAGCGCGGCGGTCAGCGGGGAGGCGTCCTTGGCGGCCGGACCGCCGGCGGCGGCACCGGAGCCCGCGCCCGCCCCGGCCGAGCAGGAGGTCGCCAGCAGCGCGGTGGCGACGACGGCGAGGGACGGTTTGATCCAGCGCATGGCGAATCTCTCCTTGCCCCGGTGGCCGGGGCTGGTAGGTGACATGAGGAGCGGCGGGAAGAAGAAGACGGAGAAGGCCGGCGGGCCGGGTCTCAGCGGGCGGCGCGCGGATCCAGGGCGTCCCGGACGGCGTCCCCGAGCAGGTTGAAGGCCAGCACGAAGAGCAGCAGCGCCACGCCCGGGAAGAACATGTAGGTCGGGTCGGCCTGGAAGACCTCGGAGCCGCGGGCGATCATCCGGCCCCAGTCCGGGATCGGCTCGGTGATGCCGACACCGAGGAACGAGAGCACCGCCTCGGAGGCGACGAAGGTCGGCACCGCCATCGTGGCGTGCACCAGAAGCTGCGCCCGGACATTCGGCAGGAGTTCGCGGACGACGATATGGAATCCGCCGGCGCCGAGCGCCCGGGCGGACTGCACGAAATCCCTTTCCCGAAGCGACCGGACGGAGGCGCGCAGGGAAAGCGCGAGCGGAATCCAGCCGAACGCGGAGAAGACCAGGATCAGCACCAGGAACTGCATCCACTCCGGTTCCGCGGTGCCGGGATCGACCAGCCGGGACTGGATGATCGGGCTGAGCGCGAGCAGCAGGAGCAGGGTGGGGAAGGCCAGCAGCACATGGGAGAGGAAGCCGAAGAGCCGGTCGGTGACCCCGCCCAGGTAGCCCACGGCGACGCCGACCAGCACCCCGAGGGTGGTGGTGATGACCGCCGAGGCGAAGGCGATCAGCAGCGAGGTGCGGATGCCGTACAGCAGCTGGGTGAACACGTCCCGGCCGAGGCCCGGCTCCAGGCCGAACCAGAAGTCGCCGGAGATACCGCCGTTGGGCAGCATCGGCAGCCCGCCGTCGCTGAGCAGGCCGGGCGTGTTCTGGCCGTAGTGCTCGACCGGGTTCTTGCCGTACAGGGCGGCGATCAGCGGCGCGGCGAGCGCGAGCAGCAGGAAGAGAAGGACGACGGCGAGGGCGGCGGCGCCGACCCGGTCGCGGCGGATCCGGCGCAGCGCGGCGCGCAGCGGGCGGTCCTGCGGAGCGGGGGGCCGGGCCCGCGGCGCGTCCGGGGCGCCCGGAGCGTCGGGCGTGCCTGCGACTGTCTCGACCACTGCCATGAGAGGCGTACTCCCCGAATTCTCCGCCGCCCCGTGGGTGAGGGTGCGCTGGTGTGCATTTCCGGACCGGCCTACGGGGGTTTCCCGGCGGCCTGCCGAACGCCATCAGATCGGACACCACCGGACTTCCGCAAATCATTCCCGGCGGAACTCCGGGGCAATGTTTCGGGAATTGTGACGGCTTCATTCCGCTGCAATAGTGCCGTTGCACTAGAACGCCCGTAAGGGGGCAAACCGGGCGATGCGCAGGGTGTCGTCCCGCATTCTGAGATCTCCGCCACACCCGCTGGGGCGTTGATACGATCCCAGGGAGCCGCGACTGGCGCGCACGGATGGAATCGACCATCGGGAAGCGGCTCCGTGCCGACGCACGTCAGTTGCCGAGCGCCTGGGCCGTCCGTACTCGTCCGCCTGCCACGAGGAGACCGCCTTGGCCACCCCTGCCACCCCCGCGACGCCGCACACCACCGCGAGCGCCGCCGCCAACACCGCGTTCCGCAGCGCCCTCGACGTCGTCCGCGACGTGGAGCCGCGGATCGCCGCCGCGATCGGCCAGGAGATCGAGGACCAGCGCGCCTCGCTCAAGCTGATCGCCAGCGAGAACTACGCCTCCCCGGCCGTCCTGCTCGCCATGGGCAACTGGCTCAGCGACAAGTACGCCGAGGGCACCGCCGGCCGCCGCTTCTACGCCGGCTGCCGCAACGTCGACACCGTCGAGACGATCGCCGCCGAGCACGCCCGCGCGCTCTTCGGCGCCGACCACGCCTACGTCCAGCCGCACTCCGGCATCGACGCCAACCTGACCGCCTTCTGGGCGGTGCTCTCCCAGCGGGTCGAGAGCCCGGCCCTCCGGCGGGCCGACGTCCGCAACGTCAACGACCTCACCGAGCAGGACTGGGCCGAACTCCGCCACGAGCTCGGCAACCAGCGGATGCTCGGCATGTCCCTGGGCACCGGCGGCCACCTCACCCACGGCTTCCGCCCCAACATCTCGGGCAAGATGTTCGAGCAGCGCAGCTACGGCACCGACCCGGCCACCGGCCTGATCGACTACGACGCGCTGCGCGCCACCGCCCGGGAGTTCCGCCCGCTGATCCTGGTGGCCGGCTACTCGGCGTACCCGCGGCTGGTGAACTTCCGGACGATGCGCGAGATCGCGGACGAGGTCGGCGCGACCCTGATGGTCGACATGGCGCACTTCGCCGGGCTGGTCGCCGGCAAGGTGCTCACCGGTGACTTCGACCCCGTCCCGCACGCCCACATCGTCACCACCACCACCCACAAGTCGCTGCGCGGCCCGCGCGGCGGCATGGTGCTCTGCACCTCCGAGCTGGCCGAGCACGTCGACCGCGGCTGCCCGCTGGTGCTCGGCGGCCCGCTGTCGCACGTGATGGCCGCCAAGGCGGTCGCCTTCGCCGAGGCCCGCCGCCCGGAGTTCCAGCTGTACGCCCGCCGGGTGGTGGACAACGCCCACGCCCTCGCCGAGGGCCTGCTGCGCCGTGGCGGCAAGCTGGTCACCGGCGGCACCGACAACCACCTCGTCCTCGCGGACGTCTCCGGCTACGGCCTGACGGGCCGTCAGGCCGAGGCGGCGCTGCTGGACTCGGGCATCGTCACCAACCGCAACTCCGTCCCGCAGGACCCGAACGGCGCCTGGTACACCTCGGGCGTCCGGCTCGGCACACCCGCGCTCACCACCCGGGGTCTGGGCGTCGCCGAGATGGACGAGATCGCCGGCCTGATCGACACCGTGCTGCGCGGCACCACCCCGGCCGTCGGCCGCACCGGCGCCTCCTCCAAGGCCCAGTACACCCTGGACGAGTCGCTGCGCGACGGCGTCGCCAAGCGCGCCGCCGATCTGCTCGCCGGCTTCCCGCTCTACCCGGGCGTCGACCTGTCCTGATGGGCGCGCGGGGGGTGCGGGCCCGGCCGGGCCCGCACCCCACAAATCGGCTAGTACTGAAGCGACTTGTACTGCAGGAACTCCTCCAGCCCGTGTCGCCCCAGCTCCCGGCCGAGCCCCGAGTTCTTGTAACCGCCGAACGGCGCCAGCGGGTTGAAGCGCCCGCCGTTGAGGTCCACCTGCCCGGTGTCCAGGCGGCGGGCGAACGCGGCAGCGGTGTCGGTGTCCGCGGCCCAGACGCCGCCGGCCAGTCCGTACTCGGTGCCGTTGGCCAGTTCGGCGGCGTGCTCCTCGTCACGGTAGGCGAGCACGGCCAGTACCGGGCCGAACACCTCCTCCTGGGCGACCGTCATGTCGGCGGTCACATCGGCGAGTACCGTCGGCCGGACGTAGAAGCCGGTGGCCAGGCCCTCGGGGGCGTCGGCGCCGCCCGCGACGAGCCGGGCGCCCTCGGCGAGCGCGCCGGTGATGTAGCCGCGCACCCGCTCCCGCTGGCGGGCGTTGACCACCGGCCCGATCCGGGTCTGCGGGTCCGCCGGGTCGCCCGGGGTGTACTTGGCGGCGGCCCGCTCGGCGATCGCCACCGCCTCCTCGTACTGGTCCTGGTGGACCAGCAGCCTGGTCCACGCGCTGCACGTCTGGCCGGAGTTGGCGAAGACGTTGGCCACGTTGACGTTGACCGCCCGGGTGAGGTCGGCGCCGGGCAGCACCACATTGGCGGACTTGCCGCCCAACTCCAGTGCCACCCGCCTGATTCCGCGCCCCGCGGTCTCGGCGACCGCCCGGCCGACGGCGGTCGACCCGGTGAACGAGACCACGTCCACGCCCGGGTGCCCGGCGAGCGCCGCCCCCGCGACCGCGCCGGTGCCGGTCACCAGGTTGAACACCCCCGCCGGGAAGCCCGCCCCGTGGACGAGCCGCGCGAACAGCCGGGCCACCAGCGGGGTGTCCTCGGCCGGCTTGAGCACCACCGGACAGCCGGCGGCCAGCGCGGGGACGACCTTGGCCACGATCTGGTGCAGCGGGTAGTTCCACGGCGTGATCGCCGCGACCACGCCGGCCGGTTCGGCGAGCACCACGGAGTTGCCGATCCGCTCCTCGAACGGGTACTCCGCGAGCAGCGTGAGGTAGGAGCCGGTGACGGCCAGCGGCAGCCCGGCGTGCACGGCGGTGGCGAAGCCGACCGGCGCGCCCAGCTCGGCGACCACCGTCTCGGCGATCTCCTCCTGCGCGGCGGCCAGGCCGTCCCGCAGCCGGGTCAGCGGCGCCAGCCGCTCCTCACGGGTGGTGGCGGCCCAGGCCCGGGCCGCCCGTCGGGCCGCGGCGACGGCGGCGTCCACATCGGCCGCGCCGCCGGCCGGGACGGCGGCGAGCGGCTGCTCGGTCGCCGGGTTCAGCACCGGGATCGACCCGGTGTCGAGGGAGGGCCGCCAGGCGCCGTCGATGTACTGGTCGCCGTACTCCGCGTACTGCTGCACCGGTTGGGTCCTCTCGTCTTCTCGGCCGCTCGATGGGCGGCGCTGGTCAGGTGCCAGTCAAGGCGGACCGGGTGCGTCGGCGCAAGAGTCGATCATGTGACCGACCGGCGTGCGGGCGGTGTTCGCACGCCGGCCGGGCGCCGTTCGTACCGTGGCCGGGCAGGGTTCGCACCCGGACCGGCCGCGGTGGTGTCCTCCCTGGTCGGGCCAGGTGTCGGCGTGGCCGTCGGGGGCGCCCCCGGCCGGGTGCTCAGCGCGGTGCGAACCGCGCGGTGTACTCCTCGAACGGCTCGATCCCGACCTCCGCGCGCCGCTCGTCCAGCCGCTCCGGGTCCTCGCACGGCCAGGGCACCGGCCGGCCGTCCGCCACCGCGCCGATCTGGGTGCCGTACCGCTGCTCGCGGCCCTCGTTGACGGCCAGCCGGTCGGCCAGGAAGGCGAGGTCCCGCGCGCTCGCCGCGCCGGCCGCGACCGCCTCCGTCATCAGCGCCACGGCCCGCCGCTGCACGTCGAGCTGGCGGTCCGCGTGCTGTGCGACCAGCCAGGCGGCGCGGGCGGCGTCCGTGCCGGCCAGCGGTTCGGACGGCCAGCCGTGCTCCGTCATGATCTCGTTCAGCCGGTCGCCGTGCCGGGCGGTCAGCCGCCGCCAGACCGCCTGCTCGGCGAGGTCCGGGCTGTTGGCGAGGTGGGCGGCGCCCTGGTCCTCGGCCGCCATCCGCAGCAACTCCTCGGCCAGTGCCCGCTCCGGTGCCTTCATCCGCTCCGCTCCCAGCTCTCCGGGCCCCTTCCGGCGGGGCCGCCCGCCACCACCGTAGGCGCGGCCGGCGCGACGAAGATCGTTCCCGTTGATGGTGACAGCCCGGGCACCGGGGCGGCAGGATGGAGGAACCGGTCCCGCCGGATGATGCGTTCACCACGCGGCCATGAAGTGGCGAGTTGCGAAACTCTTCTGTCCGAAACCTCCTCACGGCTGATCAGTCGGCGGTAGATTGCAGCGAACTCGGGCGCGCGGGAATACCGTTGGCAACCGGTCCGAGCGGTGTGCCCGTGTCGGGCCGGAGGCTGCCCCGGACGGCCGGCGGGGAGAGCCTCCCCGCCGACCCGTGGATCCGCGTCAGAGAGATCGTTCGCAAGGGTCGTCCGTACCGCGTAAGGAGCATCCCGTGACCGACGCCGCGTTGACCGCCGAGCAGCAACGGCCCGCAGAGCCGGCCTCGCTCAATGACGTGCCCGGCTGGTTCTGGGAGCACGACCGGCACCTCTTCGAGTGGTTCCTGAACCGGCAGGAGAAGGCCGGGGTCACCGGTGACCTGCTGGAGATGGGTGCCTACCTGGGGCGCAGCGCGATCGTGATCGGCTCGCACCTCCAGCCCGGGGAGGCCTTCACGGTCTGCGACCTGTTCGACTCGGACGCCCCGGACGACGAGAACGCGGCCGAGATGGACGCGTCCTACCGGAAGACGCTGACCCGCTCCGCGTTCGAGAACAACTACCTCGCCTTCCACGACCGGCTGCCGGAGATCATCCAGGCGCCCACCTCGACCCTGGCCGGCGGCCGCATCCCGGCCGGGGCGTTCCGCTTCATCCACATCGACGCCTCGCACCTGTACGAGCACGTGGTCGGCGACCTCCAGGTGGCCCGGACGGCGCTCCGGTCGGACGGCGTGGTGGTCCTGGACGACTACCGCTCGCAGCACACCCCGGGGGTCGCCGCCGCCACCTGGGAGGCGGTGTTCAACCACGGCCTCAAGCCGATCGTGCTGACCGAGGGCAAGTTCTACGGCACCTGGGGCGACCCTGAGCCGGCCCAGCGCGACCTGCTGGACCGGATCGGCCTCGCCAAGGGCTGCGAGCTCGCCAACGAGGCGCTGAACGGGCAGCGGGTGCTGCGGATCTTCGGCACCTCGGAGGGCATCGGGCCGGTCCCGGCCTCCCGCCACCACGACCGGCTGGCCGCCGAGGCCGCCCGCCGCGAGGCCGAGCGGACCGCCGACGAGGCCCGCCGCGAGCTGCGGCGCGAGCAGGAGCAGGCGGCCAGGGACCTCGCCGACCGCCGGGCCCGCGCCGCCGAGCGCCGCCGCCCGGCCAACGTGGCCAAGCGCGTCGCGGGTGACCTGCTCCCGCCGGTGGTCACCTCCGTGATCCGCCGCGCCCGCCAGGGCTGACGGCCGGGCTTCAGTACCTGCCGTTTCGCACACAGCCGCGTGGCCCACCCGGGCCGCGCGGCTGTTGCGCGTTCCTGCCCGCCGATCGGTCAGTGGGGTCCGTTGGCGATGCTGTCCCGCAGCCGCTGCCTGATCCGTTCCGAGGCCTCGGGCAGCCACTGAGCCAGTTCGGCTTCGAAGCGGCGGCGTTCGGCACGCAGGAGGCGGGCGAGCGGCGACCGTGAGCAGTGGAGGAACCACCGGTTGCCCGGTTCGTGGCGGAGCCAGGAGTACACGCGGCGGATCACCGGTCAACTCCCGGGACGGTCCAGCGGATGCGCAGGTGGTGGGCGCTTTCGGGGAGGATCACCGGCAGGGACAACGGGCCGGTGTGGTTGAGGTGTTCGACGATGAACCGTTCGGCGCTGGGGCCGGTGAGGTAGCGCTCGAACCACTCCCACTGGGGTCTGCCGAGGGGGCGGAACTGGAGGGAGAACCAGAGCGAGGAGAGGGCTTTGGGGAGGAGGAAGTAGGTCGTCGGCGGCATGATGCCGGTGATCTCGGCGGTGACCAGGCGGTTGTCCCTCACGCGGCACTCTCCTCGGAGCCGGCCGCGGACTCCGGGGTGATCTCAGCCCAGATGATCTTTCCCACGTGTTCGCGCGGGCAGCAACCCCACTGCTGGGAGAGCGACTTGACGAGCAGGAGACCACGCCCCGACTCGTCCTCTCCGGAAGTCGTGCGGAGGATCGGCCCGCGTTCGGCCCGGGCGTCGTGCACCTCGATGCGGAGGCGGGAGCCGTCGACGGAGAGCGCCAGCCAGATGCGGTTGCCGGGCGGCGTGCCGTGGACCACGGCATTGGTGACGAGCTCCGAGACCAGCAACAGCCCGGCGTCGGCGAAGCGCTGACCGTGGGGCAGGCCGGCGAGCAGCTTTTCGAGCGCTCGCCGGGCCTCCTCCGGCGAGCGCTTGCTGCGCGGCAGCCAGCAGCTGGTGGAGGCGGAGGGCGGGGGAGGGCAGTTGAGGGCTTCGGGCATGGCGGAGCCACCTTCAGGGAGTGGGGTAATAGGTGACGGCGACGGCCGGGCGGTGCTTCAGGGCGCCAAGTGCACTGGCATGGGGGTGCTGGCGAGCATGGCGCAGACTCCGGCATGATGTGACCGTCTGTCAGCTTTCCGTTACGGGCAGCATGGAGCATGGCTCGGGGCATTTGCAAGCCATGTCGAGCAAATATGAAAACTTTCACTCCATCGGGCAAGGTGCCACCTCTAGGCTCACGGTGGTGGTGGCGGAGCATCACCAAAGCCATGCACACTGGTCCATGGACAGCTCTGGAGGGTTTACGTAGATGGCAGTTGCAGTGCCGGCCGTGCGCTACCGGCGCATCGCGGCCGAGCTGAGAAGGCTCCGCGAGCTCAAGAACCTGTCAGCCGAAGAGGTGGCAGCCCAGGTCGACGGCGTCAACCTGGTGAAGCTCAGTAGGTATGAGAACGCTCGCGTCCAGCTGAAGCCGGACGTCGTCCGTTCGCTCCTCGACTTCTACCAGTGCGACGAGGAGTTGAAGGAAGTCCTCGTCGAGATCCTCCGGGACAAGCGTCGACCGGGGTGGGTGGCCGGCTTCGAGCAGTTGAACCCGCTCTACACCGACCTGATCCGGCTGGAAGAGACGGCGGCCGGCATCAAGTCCTACGAGTCGGCATACATCCCCGGACTGCTCCAGACCCGCAACTATGCCCACGCCATCATCTCCAGCGGAGTCATCAAGAAACCGAGCGTGGAGGAGCGGGTTGATGTGCGGATCAATCGGCAGTCCGTCCTGACGCGGGCTGACAATCCGCTCAAGCTATGGGCTGTCATCCACGAGTCGGCGCTGACCATGGGTACGGCACAGGGTGTGATGCTTGATCAGCTCGACAAGCTGCTTCATTTCAGCAGGCTCCCGAACGTCAGCATCCAGATCATGTCGGCCATGGCTCCGCCGCATCCTGGAATGACTGGGCCCTTCTCCCTCCTGGAGTTCCGGCAACGGGACCTCGACCTGGTTCTGCTGAGTGGAATGTTTGGCGGCAACTGGGTTGAGGATCCGGATCATGTGGACATCTATCGAGGCGCCTTCGACGAGATCATGGCGACAGCCTTGGATCTCGACCAGTCGCTCAACCTCATCACAGAAAAGAGAGACAAGCTCAAGTGACCCACTACCCCGTCGCCTCCGCCCTGCCCGTGACGTGGCAGAAAGCTGCTGCCAGCGACCCGAACGACAACTGCGTCGAGTGCGGCACTTTGCAAGGCGCCGTCGTGGTCCGGGACAGCAAGGACGCCAGCGGCCCCGCTCTCGCCTTCCCCGCCGACACATGGCGGGCGTTCGTGGCCGGCGTCCGTATCGGTGACTTCCCCTCCGGCTGCTGACCCGCCCGGCTTCAACAGCCCCTGCGCCGAACTGGGCGCAGGGGCTGTTGTGTTGCTTCGGCGTGGGGTGCGACGCTGTATCGAAGTTGGCAGTCGACGCGGCTCTCGTTCAACCGCGTGCTCTGAGAACTCCTACGTGGAGAAGGAAAGAGACAGGGAGAGTGAGCATGATCGAGCTGGTGAGCCCATTCAAGAAGTCGTCGTACTCCACCCAGGCGGGGGAGTGTGTGGAGGTAGCGGACTTGGTGGACGGTGGCCGGGTCGTTCGGGACAGTAAGGACGCCAGCGGCCCTGCCCTCGCCTTTCCTGTCGACGCCTGGCGGGCGTTCGTGGCCGGCGTCCGAGCCGGGGACTTTCCCTTCGGTTGCTGACGAACACCCATGCCGAGAACAAGGCAAAGAAGAGGGAGGGTGAGCATGATCGAGCTGGTAACCCCGTTCAAGAAGTCGTCCTACTCCCAGCAGGGGGGTGAGTGCGTCGAGGTGGCAGGCCTCGCCGACGGCGGCCGGGCCGTCCGGGACAGCAAGAACCCCAGCGGCCCTGCCCTCGCCTTCCCCGTCGACGCCTGGCAGGCGTTCGTGGCCGGATTCAGCGCCGGAGATTTCGCCGTCGACCGCTGACCTTCCCGGTTTTCTGCGGCCCCGCGCCGGAGCTCGGCGCGGGGCCGGTTCCACCTCGTCCTAGAGCAGAGGAGACATGTTCAAGTGGCCTACTATCCCGTAGCCTCCGCCCTTCCCGTGAAGTGGAGGAAGGCGCGCGTCAGTAACCCGAACGACGACTGCGTGGAATGCGGCCCGCTGGAAGGCATGGTCATGGTCCGCGACAGCAAGGACCCCAGCGGCCCCACCCTCGCCTTCCCCGCCGACGCCTGGCAGGCGTTCGTGGCTGGCGTCCGAGCCGGGGACTTTCCCGCCGAGCACTGACCCGCCCCCACCACCCCCCTCCCCCCGAGCATCGAAATCGGTACGGCTCAGGGGTCGAAGAATCCGCTTTCCCGGTCCCTCCCCGCCCCCCGAGGATGGCAGGTGAACCAGCCTGCCCGGGAGGAATCGTGTCGCCACTGTCGCCAGCCCAATCAGCCCTCGGCCCGGGGCTGTTGCCGCTCACCGCCGAGGCCGGACCCGATGGGCTGGCCGTCGGCGGGCTCCTGCTCGACGATCTCGCCGAGCAGTACGGGACCCCGCTCTTCGTCTACGACGAGGAACACCTGCGCCGGCGCTGCCGCGAGGCCGTCGCCGCCTTCGGGCCCGGCAACGTCGCGTACGCGTCCAAGGCGTTCCTCTGCACGGCTATGGCCCGCCTCGCCCATGAGGAGGGCATGCTGCTGGACGTCGCCTCGGGCGGCGAACTGCGGGTCGCCCTGCACGCCGAGGTGCCGCCGGACCGGATCGTGCTGCACGGGAACAACAAGAGCGACGCCGAGCTGCGCACCGCGATGGCCGTCGGCCTGCGCCACATCGTCGTGGACAGCTTCGACGAGCTGGACCGGATCGAGCGGCTGCACGCCGAGGAGGGCCTGCCGCCCGCCCGGGTACAGCTGCGGGTGGCGCCCGGGGTGGCGGCCGGCGCCCATGCGGCGATCCAGACCGGCGGGCACGACTCCAAGTTCGGCTTCGGCCTCGCCGACGGCACCGCCGACGCCGCCGTGCTCCGGGCCACGAACTCCCCGGCCGTCGTCCTGGAGGGCGTCCACGCGCACGTCGGCTCCCAGGTGCTGAACGCCGCCGAGCTGGCCAACGGCGCCGCCGCCCTCGCCCGCTTCGCCGTCGCCCGTGGTGTGCGCCGGCTGACCGTCGGCGGCGGGCTGGGCGTGGCCTACCTGGGCGGGCAGAGCGCGCCCTCGTTCGCGGCCTGGGCCGAGCGGGTGCACGCGGCCGTGCGCGGCGCGGGCTGGACGGGAGAGGTGGGCGTGGAGCCGGGCCGTTCGATCGTCGCGCGGGCCGGGCTGACCCTGTACCGGGTCGGCACGATCAAGGACATCAAGGACGTCCGGACGTACGTCAGCGTGGACGGCGGCATGAGCGACAACATGCGCCCCGCACTGTACGGCGCCTGCTACGAGGCGTTCCTGCCGCGCTGCCCCGAGGCGCCCCGCCCGCTGCGGGCCCGGCTGGTCGGCAAGCACTGCGAGAGCGGCGACGTCATCATCGACAACGCGGCGCTCCCGGCCGACCTGAGCGTGGGGGACCTGCTGGCCACCCCCGTCACCGGCGCCTACGGCTACGCGATGGCGTCCAACTACAACAAGCTGCCCCGCCCGGCGGTGGTCTTCGTCCGCGACGGCGCGGCCCGCCTCGTCGTACGGCGCGAGACCGAGGAGGATCTGCTGCGCCTGGACGTCGAAAACGGACCGGATGATTCCGAAAACCTGGCCCTGGTGGCTGCGCGACGGTCGCATGCGTCCTAATCTGGCCCGATGCTGAACAGCGCCCGTCTGCTCGTCCTGCTGGAGATCGCCCGCCGGGGCACCATCGTGGCCGCCGCGCAGGCCCTGCACCTGAGCCCGTCCGCCATCTCGCACCAGCTCGCCCGCCTGGAGCAGGAGCTGGGGGTCGCGCTGGTGGAACGGGCGCCGCAGTCGCTGCGGCTGACCCCGGCGGGCGAGCGGCTCGCCGACCACGCGCAGGCGATCGCCGATCTGATGGCCGTCGCCCAGGACGACCTGCGGGCGCATTCGGAGGGCACCGCGGGCGTGCTCAGGCTGGGCTTCTTCGCGTCCGCGGGGCTGGATCTGCTCCCGCGGGCGCTGGCGGCGTTCGCGGTCCGGCACCCACAGGTCGAGCTGGAGCTGATCATGGGGCAGCCGCACGAGCTGATTCCCGATCTGGAGGCGGGCCGGCTGGATGCGGCCGTCGTCTTCGAACACCCGCTGGACCCGTGGTGCCGGCAGGCGGCGGTGGACGTCCAGATGTACTTCGACGAGCCGCAGCTGGTGGTGGTGCCGCTGCGGCACCGGCTCGGGCGGCGCTCGCTGGTGCGGCTGGCCGAGCTGGAGGGCGAGAGCTGGATCGGCACGCACGGCGGCAGCACCGGCGAGCCGGTGCTCGAACGGGCCTGCGCCGCCGAGGGGTTCCGCCCCCGGGTGCGCTGCCGCAGCGACCACTACCAGGTGACGATCAACCTCGCGCGGGCCGGGATGGGCGTCGCGCTGATCCCGGCGCTGGGCGTGGCCGACAGTTCCGGGGTGCACGTCTGCCGGCTCGACCACCCGCGGCTGCACCGGCGGATCGGGGTGGCCACCCGGGCCACCAACCGCAACCCGGTGCTGCGGGCCTTCCTCGTCGAACTGCGCGCGGCCGCCGGGGAGGTCAGGTCACTGCTGGAGCTGCAGTGGTCCTGACCGCCCCGGCGGCCTCAGGCCCTATACCCGTCCGACGCCCTGGCCGTCCGGCGCACAACCCGTCCGACACGCCTAGTTGACGTTCACCGCGCTCCAGGTGGCCGCCACCGCGTTGTACTCGGCGCCGCCCTGGCCGTACAGGTCCGCCGCCGCGCTCAGGGTGGCCGCGCGGGCGCCCGCGTAGTCGGTGGTGGAGGTGAAGTAGACGGTCAGCGCGCGGTACCAGATCTGCGCGGCCTTGTCCCGCCCGATGCCGGCCGGCGTCGAGCCGTCGGCCGTCGGGCTGTTGTAGCCGAAGCCGTTGACGGTCTTCGCACCGCTGCCCTCGGACAGCAGGTAGAAGAAGTGGTTGGCCACGCCCGACGAGTAGTGCACATCCAGGTTGCCCACGTCCGCCGACCAGTAGTCGGCCGACTGGCCGTCCTTGGAGGGCTGGTCCATGTAGCGCAGCGGGGTGCCGTCGCCGTTGAGGTTGATCAGCTCGCCGATCCAGTAGTTCGGCGGGTTGGAGGGCAGGTCGGCGTACCACTCGACCATCGTGCCCATGATGTCGGAGGTGGCCTCGTTGAGGCCGCCGGACTCGCCCGCGTAGTTGAGGCCGGCGGTGGCGGCGGTGACGCCGTGGGTCATCTCGTGGCCGGCCACGTCGATCTCGGTCAGCGGGTGGCTGTCTCCCGAGCCGTCGCCGTAGGTCATGCAGAAGCAGTTGTCGTCCCAGAACGCGTTGGTGTAGTTGGTGTCGTAGTGCACGCGGCTCGCGGCGCCGACGCCGTCGTTGCGGATGCCGTTGCGGGTGAAGGCGCTCTTGTAGAAGTCCCAGGTGGTCGCCGCGCCGAACTGGGCGTCCACGGCGGTCGATTCGCGGTTGGAGACGGTTCCGTCGCCCCAGCTGTTGGTCGGGTTGGCGAACAGGGAGCCGTTGCCGGCGGTCCCGTTGTTCATGTCGCTGGTGGACTGGCCGCCACGGGTGTCGTCCTGGAGCCGGTACTGGCCGCCGCTCTGGACGGTGTTCAGCTGGACGCTGCCGACGAAGACGCCGTTGCCGGGACCGGAGACGGTCTGCACCTGCTCGTGGCTGGAGAGCACCTGGCCGGTGGTCGCGTCGGTGACCAGCAGCTGTCGGCTCGGGGTGCGGTTCGCGCGCACGCCCTCCACGACGGTCCGGTACGCGAGCCGCGGTTTGCCGTCGCTCGCCCACACCACCAGCTCCGGCGTGCCGGTCCGGTGCACCTGGGTCAGCGGGGACTCGTCGGCGTCCCCGGTGATGCCGACGGTGGCCCGTATCGCGCCGGTGGCCTGCGCGGCGGCCTGGTCGACGGGGATCCGCGGGGTGAGGCTCGGCAGGCTGATCCGCGCGGAGACGGCCTTGTCGACCTTCTTCACCGAACCGTCGGCCTTCTGATGGACCACCAGATCGCCACCGAGCACCGGCAGGCCGGCGAAGGTGCGCTCGAAACGGAGGTGGCGGGTGCCGTCGGCGTCCACCACGGCGTCCTTCGCGACCAGCTTCTCCTGGCCGCCCAGCGCGAGGGCCTTGGCCAGCGGTCCGGCCTGGCCGTTCGCCAGCGCGATCATGGCGGCGTGCTGCCGGGCGGCCTGCGCCTGGAGGGCGGGGGCCGGGCCGGCCTGGGCAGTGGCGCTCACCTGGACGACACCGGTGAGCAGGGCGGTGGCGGAGAGCACGGCGACGGTCGCAAGCTTTCGCTTCACGTGCGAGTCCTTCCGGGAAACCGCGTCGGTACGCGGTCGCACCACGTCCCCGGGGCCGGGTCGGCACCTGTGGGGCGGAACGGGCGCTGACGTGCTGCGCCCCGTACGGTCGAGCGGCAGAGCACCGGGGGTGGGGGTGGTGGCTACCGAACGGGACTGGCGAGAAGCATGACAATCCGGCATTTGAAATGACAGGCCCGGCTCAGGCATTGGCCAGGTCTCGCCAGCCGGGGAAGGCCTCCGACGGGGTGACAGAACGGGTCAAACACACCCGCTTTGCCGTGGGTTTCCGTGCGAACCGCACCGCCCCGCCTGCGCTGATATCTGATCCATCGTCAGACATTCGACGATCATGATCGAGCTGGCGCCGTTTTACACGACTGTAGAACTTCCGATACGGAGTCTTGACGTCCGCTTGGCGAGGTCCCGCCACCGGCCGCCCTTGTCCACCGTCAGGACGTCTGCTACACGCGCGGTTCCGGAGCCGGACCGCGGTCGTGGGCGGTCGGCGAGCTACGGTCGTCGCCGGATGCGGCGGTGGTGTTCGGGCAGGGGAGGTCGGCATGGCCGAGATCGAGGTCCCGGGGCCTGAGCCGGAGTGGGAGACGGCTCCGTCGCACCAGGGCGGGAAGCGCAATCCTGCGTTCCGGCAGAGCATGTGGGAGTTCGCCGCCATTGCGGTGATCTTGCGAGGACGTCACCCGTTTGAGTGAGTTCGCAGTCATGCGGCTGTGGTCGATGAAGCCTTGCGAGGACGATCGACCTTGGACCGCCCGATTCTGCTGAATTCCCAACAGGGTTAGGTCAATGATCGACGTCGGCAGGACAGGACGGAGGCCCCGATTGACGACCTCAAAGACCACGCACCGGCGTTCCTTCGGTAGGATCGCGCGCTTGTGTCGCATGGTCGTTGCAGTGGCGATTGCGATGCTCTCGATCGGCGCAGGCAGCGTCGCGCGGTCTGCCCCACTGTCTCCGGCGCCGTCGCAACCGGGTGTTGCGGCGTCGCCTGGCTGCGAGACATTCTTCCCGTCGCCCTACGAGGTGTGCGGCGCGATCCTGGACAAGTACAAGGCGCTGGGTGGCCCACAGAGTTTCCTACTGCTGCCGAAGTCCAACGAAAGGCCGGCGCCGGACGGCGCCGGGGCGTTCTCTGAGTTCGTGGGCGGCAACATCTACTGGTCGCCCTCAACAAGCGCGCACCCTGTCGCTCATGACTTCCTCACCAAGTGGGGACAGTACGGGTACGAGGCCGGGTTCATGCGATACCCCACCACCGACGAGATCGTGCTTGGCGACGGCGTCAGCCGCCGTCAGGAGTTCGAGGGTGCGTCTATCTACTTCAGCTTCGTCACCGGTGCGCACGAGGTGCACGGTCTGATTCGGCAGGCATGGGTTGATCTCGGGGCAGAGACCAGCTTCCTGGGCTTCCCCACTTCCGATGAACAGGACACCCCACCCCAGCACAGCCCCTGGGGCGGCCGCGAGAGTCTGTTCCAGACCGGAGTGGTCACCGCGAACCTCACCAACAACTCCACCCACGTCGGCAACTGGTCGATTTATCCCACGCCGGCTCCGGCAGGGCTGACGCGAACCATGCCGACGGCGGACCGCCTGCCCGCCCTGCGTGCACAGGACCTACCCGAAGCCACGGTTCCGACCGGTCGTGCGGTCAAAGCGGGCGACGGGTGCCCGGAGGGAACGACCGATTACAGCAAGATCAACAAAGCCGAATGGAACTGCGAGAGCGTCTCGGAGGACCTGAGCTACTACGAGGTGATGCTTCGCAAGGGTGAGGCGCGCGGAGCGCGTATCGATGACGACAGTGCTGAACCGGCCAAGACGGCGGGATTCGGACGGCTGCACGCGGGCGAGGACCACAACATCGGGCCCCACACGATCCAGCTCATTGCGCGAGACTCGCAGTACTGCTCGCCGCTGGGCTACCAGAATCGATGCTCGTACACGATGGCGTTCCATTTCGACAAGGACTTCATCGACAACATCACCGTAGTCGTCCAGCAGCACGCAGACACCGAAGGCAGGTCACCCGACAGCCATGACCTCGGAGTCGTCACCGCGTACTGCGGGATCGGTAATCCCGCCGACCACCGCAGGGGCTACTGTCGCGATGACATCCCCCCGCCGTTCAACGGCGGCAAGAAGCACTGACACACCCGCAGCCGTCGCCGGGACAAACGGGCTTCAGCACCCTGTGGAAATCTGTGGTGGTGCCCGGAACCGGGGCGTGTACGGCGTTCAAGGCCCGGAACCCTGGAACGCGATCCCTCGAAATATCCCGAAGCGGAGACGAGCTTGCGGGATTCCCTGCCAGCAGGGGTTTGGACCTTTCTCGCCGTATTTGATGCAGAGCGCGAAAACCGTGGTCAACCAACGCTGGAGTTCGACACGGAGGTGCTGACATGGGGGTCCCGGGGGTGGTAGCCCGGGCCCCCATGCTACTGGCTCGCTGCCTTGCGGTCTGGGCAAGTCCCCGATTATCCATCAGATGGACCGCCTCGGAGCGCCGGGCACGGCGTCTGCAACAGCACAGCGGCCTATTGCTTGAGCCCGGTGAACCCATGCGGTCACAGCACTGGCCGAGCAACTCCGACGCCGGACCGTGGTCGTGGGCGGTCAGTGAACCGGTGACGAGCCGGCCGGTGGCGCGGTCGTGCCGGACCGCCCGGGTCGTCGCCGGGCGGTCTCCGGCCGACCGGGCGATGGCGCCTCCGACGCTCCGGCCGCCGTGCCGTTCGAGGCCGAACCGGCCTTCGCGGGTGCCGTTGACGGACTCGATCAGCCGGCGGACGGACTTTCAGCAACCCCCGCCGGGACGTGGGGCGCCCCGACCCGGCTCACGCCCCGACCCGGCTCACGCCCCGACGCGAGGCCGTACCGGCCGTAGCGCGCAGGCGGCCAGCGCCCGCCCCACCTCGCGGATGGCGTGCACCGCCGCCCGCTCGGTGCTGGGGCCGAGCGCCGTGTCCCAGTGCGCGATCACCGCGTAGGCGATCCGGCGCGCGCCCACGACGACACCCGCGTCCGCCCGTACCCCGGTGTCGGTGCCGGTCTTGTTGGCCACCAGCAGGCGGCCCGGCAGCGGCTCGGGGAAGCAGGGCGCGTACGGGTCGTGGTCGATCAGCGCGGGGACCAGACCGTGGTCGGTGTTGGACCGCATCCAGTCCAGCAGCCGGGCCGAGGCGGCCGGCGAGGCCATCTCGCCGCGCACGGCCAGCGCGACCAGCCGGGCGAGGTCCCCGGCGGTGCCGGTGGCGAACACCGGCGGCACGCCCGGCCCGCGTTCGTCGCGCACCCGGTCGTGCAGGGTGAGCCGGGCCAGCCCCAGCTCCCGGGCCAGCCGCCCGGTGGCGGGCAGGCCGACCAGCCGCAGCAGCGCGTTGGTCGCGGTGTTGTCGCTGACCGAGGCGGTGAGCCAGGCCAGGTCCTCGACCGTCCAGCCGGGGCGGCCGAGCCGCCGCAGCAGCCCGGTGCCGCCCGTCACATCGGTGTCGGTGATCTCCACCGGCCGGCCGGCGTGCAGTTCCCCGGTGTCCAGCCGCCGGGACACCTCGGCGAGCAGCAGCAGCTTGGACGCGCTGGCGACCGGCAGCACGACATCGGCGTCCACGCCGACCGTCCCGTCACCCCCGAAGCCGCCACCACCGTCGTCGAAACCGCCGCCGCAGCCGAACCCTTCGCCGACGGCGTCCACGTCCACGGCGGCGACGGCGAGGGTGAGCGGCAGGGCCGCCGCACTGCGGGCGGCGGCCGCCACCTGGGCGAGACTCATCGGACCCGCACCACCTCTCCGGCCCGCACCGAGGTGGGCCGGCCGTCGCGCACCGCGATCCGCCCGGCCACCACGACCGTGTCCACGCCCTCCGGTGCCAGCAGCGGCCGCTCGAAGGTGGCGGCGTCCCGGACCGCGTCCGGGTCCAGCACCACCAGGTCGGCCACCGCGCCGTCGCGGATCACCCCGCGGCCGGTCAGCCGGAACCGTTCGGCGGGCAGCCCGGTCATCTTGTGCACCGCGAGTTCCAGCGGCAGCAGCCCTTCGTCGCGGCCGTAGTGGCCGAGCACCCGGGCGAAGCTGCCCGCCCAACGGGGGTGCGGGCGGCCGGGTTTGGGCACCCCGTCCGAGCCGATCATGGACAGCGGGCTGGCCAGGACCCGGCGGACGTCGTCCTCGCGCATCGAGTGGCTGATGATGGTCACCTCTCCCTGCGAGTCCAGCAGCAGGTCGCAGACGTACTCCACCGGGTCGAGCCCGCGGTCGGCCGCCAGGTCGGCGATCCGGTGGCCCTCGGCCGAGCGGCGCGCCGGGGCGGCGGCCACCGCGATGAGGTCCCAGCCGCCGTTGCCGACGGTGTTCTCCCAGCCCGCCACGCCCTGCGCGATGTCCGTCCGGATCCGCTCGCGCACCTCCGGCCGGCGCAGCCGCTCCAGCAGCGCGGCCACCCCGCCCTCGCTGGTCCACGGCGGCAGCATGGCGTGCAGCACGGTACTGCCCGCGGTGTACGGATAGACGTCGCAGAGCACGTCGATCCCGTCCGCGCGGGCCTGCTCCAGCCGGGGGAGGGTGCGCAGGGTCGCGCCCCAGGCGTGCCGGCCCGCGGTCTTGTGGTGCGACACCTGGAGCGGCGCGCCGGACCGCTCGGCGATCTCCAGCGCCTCCTCCAGGGCCTTCTCCACCTGCGACATCTCGTCCCGCAGATGGGTCACGTACGGCTTGCCGTGCCGCGCGGCGACCCTGGCCAGCGCGACGATCTCCTCGGTGTCGGCGTAGGTGCCCGGCGGGTAGATCAGCCCGGTGGAGAGCCCGGCCGCGCCCTGGGCCAGGGCCCGGTCGAGCAGTTCGCACATGGCGGCCAGCTCCTCGGGCCGGGGCGGGCGGGCGTCGAAGCCCATCACCCCGGCGCGCAGCGTGCCGTGACCGACCAGCGAGGCGATGTGGTTGCGCCGCAGCTCGGGCCGCTGGCCGGCGGCGAAGGCGTCGAAGTCCTCGGCCGGCCGGACCGGCCCGATGCCGAAGGTCACCCGCAGGTGTTCGGCCAGCTCGGGCAGCCGCTGCGGCAGCGCGGGGAAGAGACTGCTGCCGCAGTTGCCACTGATCTCGGTGGTGACGCCCTGGAGCAGCGGGGCCAGCCGCAGCTCCTCGACGGCGTCGTCGTCCGCGGCCGTGTGCGCGCCGACCGGTGCGGCCAGCGCGTCCGAGTGGGTGTGCACATCGATGAAGCCGGGGGTGACGACCCGTCCGGTGGCGTCCACCGTCCGGGCCGCGGCCACGGCGGTGCCCGGCGGCAGGACGGTGACCCGCCCGCCGGAGACCGCGAGGTCGGCCGGACGGGCGGCGGCGCCGGTGCCGTCCACCAGGGTGCCGCCGCGGACCAGCAGTTCCACGTCGGAGATGCCCACGA
This sequence comes from Kitasatospora sp. NPDC092286, assembly GCF_044755565.1. Lineage (NCBI taxonomy): Bacteria > Bacillati > Actinomycetota > Actinomycetes > Kitasatosporales > Streptomycetaceae > Kitasatospora > Kitasatospora sp. NPDC092286. The sequence goes on from NZ_JBIVRD010000002.1 coordinate 343,265, forward strand.
TCGCCCCCATCACAGCACCGTCGAGAGAAAGGCCCGGGTGCGCTCGTGGCGCGGGGCGGTGAACACCTCGTCGGGCCGGCCGGCCTCGACGACCGCGCCCTGGTCCATGAAGAGCACCCGGTCGGCGACCTCGCGGGCGAACCCCATCTCATGGGTGACGACGATCATCGTCATCCCGCTGCGGGCCAGGTCGCGCATCACCCCGAGCACCTCGCCGACGAGTTCGGGGTCGAGGGCGGAGGTGGGCTCGTCGAAGAGCATCACCGTGGGCTCCATGGCCAGCGCGCGGGCGATCGCCACGCGTTGCTGCTGGCCGCCGGAGAGCTGGCCCGGGTAGTGGTCGGCGCGGTCGGCCAGCCCGACCCGGCGCAACAGCTCGCGGGCCTGCTGCTGGGCCTCGGCCCGGTTGCGGCCCTTGACGGCGACCGGGCCCTCCATCACGTTCTGCACGGCGGTACGGTGCGGGAACAGGTGGAACCGCTGGAACACCATGCCGATCCGCTCGCGCTGGCGGCGGATGTCCCGGGGCCGCCGCTCACGCAGCCTGGCTCCGGCCGGGCTGCCGTGCGGCTCGTAGCCGACCAGCTCGCCGTTGACCGCGATCCGCCCGGCGTCGATCTTCTCCAGGTGGTTGAAGCAGCGCAGCAGGGTGGACTTGCCGGACCCGGAGGGCCCGATCACACAGAGCACCTCCCCGGCGCGGACCTCCAGGTCGATGCCGCACAGCACCTCGGTTTCGCCGAAACGTTTCCGCACGCCGCGTGCTGAGAGAATCAGGTCATCGTCCGTCGCGACCGTCACTGGTCCGCCCCCTTCGTCTTCTCCGCCGTGTTCGCCGCGGCGGGCTTCTTCGCCCTGAGGGCCTTCCCCGGCGCCCCCTGAGCCCTGGTCCGCCCCGGTACGAGGTTCCCCAGCACCCGCCGCCGCAGCGGCCGGGCGGACACCCCGGGGCTGAACCGCCGCTCCACCGCGTGCTGGGCGACGCTGGCGATGGTGGTCAGTACCAGGTACCAGATCGACGCCACCACCAGCAGCGCGATCACCTCGAAGTTGGCGAGGTAGAGGTGCTGGGAGACGGTCATCAGATCGGCGCCGGCGATGACCGAGACCAGCGAGGTGGTCTTCAGCATCGAGATGAACTGGTTGCCGAACGGCGGGATGATCACCCGCATCGCCTGCGGCAGCACCACCCGGAAGAGGATCTTCGGGTTGGACATGCCCAGCGCGGCGGCGGCCTCGCGCTGCCCCGGGTCCACGCTCTGGATGCCGGCCCGGACGATCTCCGACATATAGGCGCCCTCGTTGATCGACAGGCCCAGCAGCGCCGCCACGAACCCGGTGATCAGGGTGTTGGACTGCCAGCTGACCAGCTTGGGTCCGTCGAACGGGATGCCGATGCTGATCTCCGGGAAGAGCAGCGCCAGGTTGAACCAGAAGATCAGCTGCACCAGCAGCGGCGTCCCCCGGAAGAACCAGGTGTACGCGCCGGCCGTCATCCGCAGCACCGGGCTGTCGGACAGCTGCATCACCGCCGCCACCACACCGATCACGATGCCGACCAGCTGCGAGATCAGGGTGAGCTGGACGGTCACCCAGAGCCCCTCCAGGATCACGCTGTCGAACTGGTACTCGGCGATGATGTCCCAGTGCAGGTTGGGGTTGACGATGACCGTGTAGGCCAGCCAGACCGCGATGAACGCGGCGGCCAGCACCGCCAGCCAGCGCCCCGGCCGGGGGCGTCCGGTCACCTGGAGGGTCAGGTCGTCCTCAGCCGGCGCGGCGCCGGAGCCAGGGAGCGCGGCTTCTCTCATATCGGTGCTCATCGCCGTTCTCACTGCCCGGCGGTGTTGACGGTGGCGCGGGTCACGGCGCTGCCGCCGACCTCGTACTGGTCCAGGATCTTCCGGTAGTCACCGGACTCGATCAGCTCCTGGAGCGCGCCCTGCACGGCGTCCCGCAGCCCGCTCTCCTTCTTCGCCACCGCGATGCCCCACGGCGCCGTCCCGTACTGCTCCGGCAGCACCTGGTAGGAGCCGTTCTTCTGGACGAACATCTGCGCCACCGGGTAGTCCACGATGGTGGCCACCGCCCGTCCGCTGTCCAGCTGGAGCAGCCCGGTCGGGGCGTCCTCGCTCTGCGAGATGTTCATCTTGGTGGCGCACTTGGCGTTCTGCTGCTCGCCGATGTCCAGGTTGGAGCTGCCCTTGGCGAGGACCACGGCCTTGCCGCACAGGTCCTCCAGGGACTTGATCCCCTCCGGGTTGTCCTTCTTGGTCATCACGACGCCGCCGGTGCGGAAGTAGTCCACGAAGTCGACGGCCTGGCGGCGCTGCTCGCTGTCGGTCATCGAGGACATCACCAGGTCGAACCGGCCGGCCTGGAGGCCGGGGATCAGCCCGTCGAAGGACGCGTTGGTCATCTCCAGCTTGAGCCCCAGCCGCCCGGCGATCGCCGCGGCCAGGTCCGGGTCCACCCCGGTCAGCTCGGTGGTCCCGGGCTTGTACATCTCCATCGGCGGGTATCCGACGGCGGTGGCCACTCTCAGCACACCGGCCTGCTTGAATTTCGCGGGCAGCGCCTCGGCGCCGCTCTTTCCGGCGGCACCCTGGGCCCCGGCCGGAGCCGGAGCGGTGCCCTGGTCGGAGCGCCCGCAGGCGGTGGCCGCCAGGGCCACCAGAGCCAGCGCGGCCAGACAACGCAGAGGACGGGGGCGGTTCATGGCATCTCCCTCGGGCGGTGACGGTGCGCCGATGCTGGCAGCCCGGTCCCGGTGAACGGAAGATGATGAAGCTATTGCTCTCTGACCAACGAATTTCGTATTGCTCCCCCCCCGGGGTTCAGGCCTCCACCCCGCCTCCGGGAAAACGCGACGTGCCGGCCGAGAGGCTCGGCCGGCACGTCGCCGGGTACCGCGGTTCGGAGCGGCGGCTCAGGCGCGGGCGCCCTCCGTGGCGTCGGCGGCGTGCGGCGTGTCGCCCGTCCCGCCCTCGGCGGTGAGCTCATGCTTGACGGCGTCCAGCGAGGGGTTCTGCCAGGCGCTCCGCAGGCCCCAGCGGTAGAAGGCCAGCGCGAGCACGGCGACGATCAGCAGGTCCCAGCCCTCGGGCAGGTAGCCGTGTCCGCCGAAGTCCGCGCTGCCGGCCCAGGAGACCCCGGCCATCACGAACAGGTAGGCGATCATCCAGACGCCGGCCTTGAGGTGCGGCTTGAGCTCGGCCCACGGCTTGCGCAGCTCGTACCAGGCCCAGATCGGCAGCCCGGCGGCCATCAGCAGGATCACCTTGCCGGTCAGCGGCCAGCGCGCCCAGTACAGCACCAGCGAGCCGAAGACCATGGCGGTCGGGGCGATCACCGGCATCGCGCGGAGCCTGACCGGGCGGGGCAGCTCGGGGGCGAGCCGGCGCAGCGCCATCACGGCGACCGGGCCGGTGATGTACGAGATCACGGTCGCCACCGAGACGATCTCGGCCAGGGAGCCCCAGCCGCGGAAGACCGCGAGGAAGAGGAAGGCGATGAGGAGGTTGAGCAGCAGCGCCGGGCGCGGGATGCCGGTCTTGGGGTCCACCCGGCCGAAGACGGCCGGCAGGTGGCCGTTCTCCTGCACCCCGTGGATCATGCGCGAGGTGGTGGCGGCGTAGATCATGCCGGTGCCGCTGGGCGAGACGAAGGCGTCCGCGTACAGCAGCAGGGCGAGCCAGTTCAGGCCCCAGGCGATCGAGAGGTCGGCGAGCGGCGAGGTGTAGGCGAGGCCGCCCCAGCCCTGGGAGAGGTCCGCCGTGGGGACGGCGCCCAGGAACGCGATCTGGAGCACGACGTAGATCACCAGGGCGATCAGGATGGAGCCGATCACCGCCATGGGCAGCGACTTGCCGGGGTTACGGGCCTCGCCGGCCAGGTTGAGCGGGGACTGGAAGCCGTTGAACGCCCAGACGATGCCGGAGACGGCGACGGCCGTGAAAACCGCGCTCCAGCCGTTCGGGGCGAAGCCGCCGTGGTCCTGGAAGTGCGAGGTGTCGAAGTGCGCCAGCAGCAGGGCGCTCGCGGTCAGCGTGGGGACGACCACCTTGAACACGGTGATCGCGGTGTTGGTCTTGGCGAAGAGCGTGATCGCGAACCAGTTGAGCGCGAAGTACCCGACCAGCAGCACGCCGGCCACGGCCACCCCGCTGACGGTGAGCTCCTGTCCGTTGAAGAGCCCCTGGGCCCAGCCGAAGTGCCAGGAGCTCATGTACTGCACGGAGGCGGTGGCCTCGCCGGGGATCACCGAGACGATGGCGATCCAGTTGGCCCAGGCGGCCAGGTAGCCGGCCAGCGAGCCGTGCGAGTACTGGCCGTACCGCACCATGCCGCCGGCCTTGGGGAACATCGACCCCAGTTCGCTGTAGGTGAGCGCGATGGTCAGCGCCACCGCCGCCCCGATCACCCACGCGACGATCGAGGCCGGTCCGGCCAGGCGCGCGGCGCGCTCGGCGCCGAACAGCCAGCCCGAGCCGATGATCGACCCGAGGCCGACGGCCGTGAGGCTGATGGTGCCGAGCGAGCGGCGGTAATGCGTATGGGATGCCGTCCTCGGCGCGGGCGCGCTCAACGTATCGGTCCTCTGTCTCATCAGGTCCGGACAAACGGACACAGCTTATGGTGGGAAATCGGGCGAAATCCTCAGATAAAGCTCAAATGGCGCAATTGTTGCCATCTTGTGTCCGCCACCCGGGTGCTTTCGTGGTGCGGGCGGGCTGCCGCCGAACGGGCGTGCCACGCACTGCCCTTGGCCGTCGGCGACGGCGTCGGCAGCGGCGTCGACGACCGGGCCGGCCGTGAAAACCGGGCCGACTGCCGCGACGACGGCTGTGACAACGGCCACGGCCACTGCCACGAGGCCGGGAAAACGAAAATTCCCCGCAGGTGCTCTTACGAGCTCCCGCGGGGAATCACTCTGTGTCCGAGGGGGGACTTGAACCCCCACGCCCGATAAAGGGCACTAGCACCTCAAGCTAGCGCGTCTGCCATTCCGCCACCCGGACAGGGTGTGTGCTTCGGGGTCTTCCTGCTCGCCCCCTCGGCGACAGAGAGAACATTACCAGGGTTCTGGAGCGCTTCTCACCTGCGTTTCCTCGGTGCGGGCCGATGGGGACGGCAGGGCTGGCTGGGCTGGGAGGGATGGGTCGAGGGCCTGATCGAAAGCGGGGCGAAGCGGTGGTTCGGGTGAACCAAGCGGTCGGTTTGGGGGCGGACGGCGGTCGGTACCGGACGGGAACGGTCCGACCCGGGCAAGTTGTCGACGGAGCCGCGTCCCCGTGGACGGCTCTCCTAGCCTCTGTGAACCGAGGGCGCCATGAGCGGAACGCCTGATTCCCGGCGTCGCGGACGAAGGGCGGCTGGACGTGGAGCAGATCAACGGGGCGGCGAAGGCCGAGCCGAGACGCGGGGAGAACGGGCCCGTCGAGGGGGTGTGGCGGTTCCCGGTGCCGGCGGTGGAGGCGTCGGTGCCCCGGACCAGACACGCGGTGCGCGACCGGCTGCTGGCCCAGGGCATGGCGGGGGTGCGCTACCAGGAGCTGGTGGACGACCTGCTGCTGATCGTCTCGGAGCTGGTCGGCAACGCGGTCACGCACGCCGCGCGGCTCTCGCCGGAGGTCACCACCGAACTGTCGGTCCGGGAGGGCTGGGTGCGGGTCTCGGTCGAGGACGGCGACCCCTACCGGCCGAAGGCCCTGGAGAGCGACACCGGGCGGACCGGCGGGCGCGGGCTGCTGCTGGTGAAGAGCGTGACCCTACAGGCCGGCGGGGTCTGCGACGTGGAACGGACGGGGGAGGGCGGCAAGGTGGTCTGGGCCTCGCTGCCCATCCCCCGGGAGGAGACCGCGTAGCGGCCGGCTACCAGTCGCGGCCGGCGATTTCCCGGATGCCGGGCAGGGCCGCCTCGAAGACGGTCTCGAACCAGACCGAGAACGGGCGCTCGGCCCGCAGCTCGCGCAGCTCCTGCGCGGTCACGAAGGCGAAGTCGTCGACCTCGTCCGGGTCGGGCTCGACCGGGGCGGTGATCAGCCCGACGAACAGGTGGTTCCACTCCCGCTCGATCAGGCCGGAGGTCTCGTCCGGCAGGTCGTAGCGGACGGTGCCGGCCTCGCAGAGCAGCGCGGGTGCGGCGCCCAGCTCCTCCGCGGTGCGGCGGGCGGCGGCGACGAACGGCGGCTCGCCGGGGTACGGGTGGCCGCAGCAGGTGTTCGACCAGACGCCGGGGGAGTGGTACTTGCAGAGGGCCCGGCGCTGGAGCAGCATCCGGCCCTGGCGGTCGAAGAGGAACACCGAGAAGGCCCGGTGCAGCCGGCCGGGCTGCTGGTGGGCCCAGAGCTTCTCGGCGGTGCCGGTCGTGACGCCCTTGTCGTCGACCAGCTCCAGCAGGATCTCGGTGCCCGATCCCGCCCCGGCCGAGGCCCGGGGGCCGGCCGTCACCACGGTCTCCACGTCGGTCTCCACGTCGAGACCGGTGTCGATCTCGGAGGTGAAGTGCGTCGGGTCGGTCGGCGGACTCTGGGGCATGAGGCCTCTTTCGGGAGCAACGGGAGCACCGGTGCCGGCGTCATGCTCCAGTCTGCCGTATGGGTGGCGGTCCGGACGGGTCCCACGCACAACGAGGTCGATCATGACCGTTCCCGACCGCTTCCGAGCACGCGGACAGGGCAGCTCCCCGTCCGCGCAGCCCCCCGGCCGCGTTCGGGCCGGTCGCCCCGGTCGCCTACCATCACATACGACACGGTGCCCGCATCTGCGGCGGCACCGGCGCGCCCGCCCACCCGGCCGGCCCAGCAGGCCGCCCGGCAGCAGGCGCAGCAGCGCACTGCACGACGGATCAGGAGACCCCGCATGATCGGCCTCGTTCTGGCAGCCGGCGCCGGCCGCCGGCTGCGCCCGTACACCGACACGCTGCCCAAGGCGCTGGTGCCGGTCGCCGGGGAGCGGACCGTCCTGGACCTCACTCTCCGCAACTTCGCCGAGGTCGGCCTCCGGGAGGCGGCGATCGTCGTCGGCTACCGCAAGGAGGCGGTCTACGACCGCAAGACGGCGCTGGAGGAGAAGTACGGCGTCCGGCTCACCCTGGTCGAGAACGACAAGGCCGAGGAGTGGAACAACGCCTACTCCCTCTGGTGCGCCCGCGACCTCTTCGCCGAGGGCCTGCTGCTGGCCAACGGTGACACCGTCCACCCGGCCTCCGTCCAGCGGACCATGCTGGAGGGCAACCAGCGCCTCACCGAGGCGGGCGCCGCGCCGGGCATCCTGCTCGCCCTCGACACGGTGAAGAAGCTCGCCGACGAGGAGATGAAGGTCGTCGTCGACCCGGCCGCCGGCATGCGCCGCATCACCAAGCTGATGGACCCGGTCGAGGCCAGCGGCGAGTACATCGGCCTCACCGTGATCAACCCGTCCGCCGCCGCCGACCTCACCGACGCGCTGCGCGCCACCTACGAGCGCGACCCGCAGCTGTACTACGAGGACGGCTACCAGGAGATGGTGAACCGCGGTCTGCGGATCGACGTGCAGCCGATCGGTGAGGTGTCCTGGGTCGAGGTCGACAACCACGACGACCTGGCGAAGGCGCGGGAGATCGCGTGCCAGTACTGACGAGGCTGGTCCCGTCGCCGGTCTTCGTCGAGATCCGTCCGGGCGCGCTGGACACACTCGGCGGCATCCTCGCCGACCAGCGGCTCTCCGCCTCGGGCCGGATCGCGGTGGCGATCAGCAACGGCTCGGGGGCGGTGCTGCGGACGCGGCTGGAGCCGGCCCTGCCGGGCGCCGACTGGTACAACGTCGACGACGGCAGCCTGGACAGCGCGGTGCGGCTGGCGGACGAGATCCGCGGCGGGCACTACGACGCGATCGTCGGACTCGGCGGTGGCAAGATCATCGACGCCGCCAAGTACGCCGCCGCCCGGGTCGGCCTGCCGCTGGTCGCGGTCGCCACCAACCTCGCCCACGACGGCATCTGCTCGCCCGTCTCCACGCTCGACAACGACGCCGGCCGGGGTTCGTACGGGGTGCCCAGCCCGATCGGGATCGTGGTCGACCTCGACGTGATCCGGCAGGCCCCGCCGCGCTTCGTGGCGGCCGGGATCGGCGACGTCATCTCCAACATCTCGGCCTGCGCGGACTGGGAGCTGTCCCAGGCCGTGACCGGCGAACCGGTGGACGGACTGGCCGTCGCGATGGCCCGCTCGGCCGGTGAGAACCTGCTGCGCCATCCCGGAAACCTCCAGGACCGGGACCTCCTTACGGCCCTCGCGGAAGCCCTGGTACTGTCCGGCATCGCGATGAACATCGCGGGCAGCACCCGGCCCTCGTCGGGCGCCTGCCACGAGATCTCGCATGCCCTGGACGTGCTGTATCCCAAGCGGTCCGCCCAGCACGGCGAACAGGTCGGCCTCGGGGCCGCCTTCGCCAGCTTCCTGCGGGGCGAGCACGAGCTGACCGGTCTGATCGTGGAGCGCCTGGCGTACCACGGACTGCCGGTGACCGCCGCTCAGATCGGCTTCACCGAGGCGGAGTTCACCGAGGCGGTGCACTACGCTCCGAACACCCGTCCGGGCCGCTTCACCATTCTTGAGCACCTCGACCTCTCCCCATCCGCAATCAGGGACGCGTACGCCGACTATGTCCAAGCCGTCAACAGCTGACCGCCCGACCGGACCCTCCGCCGGCGGCCCCGACCGGCCCCCGGTGGACCTGACCCGCCGCCCCTCGATCGAGGAACTGCGCGCGGTGATCCACCCGGAGGGCATGCTCCAGCGCCGCAGCGCCGAGCACTGGGCCGGCCGCCTGTACATGCGGAAGATCTCACTGCGGATCACCCGTGTGCTCTCCACCAAGACGGCGATCACGCCCAACGGCCTGACCTACCTGATGATGTTCACCGGCGTCCTGGCCGGTGCCGCGCTGATCGTCCCGGGTATCACCGGCGCGATCCTCGGCGCCCTGCTCATCCAGGTCTACCTGCTGCTGGACTGCGTGGACGGCGAGGTGGCCCGCTGGCGCCGGCAGACCTCGCTCACCGGCGTCTACCTGGACCGGGTCGGCCACTACATGTCCGAGGCCGCCCTGCTCACCGGTCTCGGCCTGCGCGGCTGCGACCTCTTCCACCGGGCGGGCGGCGCGGCGCACTGGGAGTGGGCCTTCCTCGGCACGCTCGCCGCGCTCGGCGCCATCCTGATCAAGTCCGAGACCGACCTGGTGGACGTGGCCCGCGCCCGCAGCGGTCTGACGGCGGTCGAGGACAGCGCCTCGGTGCCGCGCTCGTCCGGGGTGGCCAAGGCCCGCCGGGCGGCCTCCTTCCTCAAGTTCCACCGGCTGGTGGGCGCCGTCGAGGCCTCGCTGTTCATCCTCGCGGCGGGTGTCGCCGACGCCGTCCACGGCGGGCTGTTCTTCACCAGGCTCGCGGTGGTCGTGCTGGCCGCCATCGCCATGCTGCAGACCGTGCTGCACCTGCTGAGCATCGTCCTCTCCAGCAGGCTGCGGTGACCGCGGTGAGCGGCCCGGCCGCGGACACCTTCCGGCTCGGCGCGGTGATCATTACCATGGGCAACCGCCCCGCCGAACTGAACGCCCTGATCGAGTCGGTCCGCGCCCAGGAGGGCCCGGAGGTCGAGCTGGCCGTGGTCGTCAACGGCGCCCCGATGCCGCCGCTCCCGGCGGGCGTGCGCGCCGTCGAACTGCCGGAGAACCTCGGCATCCCGGGCGGCCGCAACGTCGGCATCGAGCTGTTCGGCCGCGACGGCCGGGACGTGGACGCGGTCCTCTTCCTGGACGACGACGGCCGGCTGCCGGGCACCGACTCGGCCCGGTTGCTGCGCGAGGCCTTCACCGCCGATCCGGAGCTGGGCATCGTCAGCTTCCGGATCGCCGACCCCGACACCGGTGTCACCCAGCGCCGGCACGTGCCCCGGCTGCGCGTCGGAGACCCGCTGCGCTCGTCCCGGGTGACCACCTTCCTGGGCGGCGCCGCCGCCGTGCGCTGCACGGTGTTCGAGCAGGCCGGCCAGCTGCCCGCCGAGTTCTTCTACGCGCACGAGGAGACCGACCTCGCGTGGCGCGCGCTGGACGCCGGCTGGGCCGTCGACTACCGGGCCGACGTGGTGCTGCACCACCCGACCACGTCGCCCGCCCGGCACGCCTCGTACTTCCACAATGTGGCCCGCAACCGGGTTTGGCTCGCGAGGCGGAACCTTCCGGCCCTGTTGGTGCCTCTCTACCTGGGAACCTGGTTTCTGCTCACCCTGGCCCGACGCCCCTCCCCGGAGGCGCTGAAGGCCTGGTGGGGCGGGTTCCGGGCGGGCTGGCGCGAACCGTGCGGTGCGCGGCGGCCCATGCGATGGCGTACCGTTTGGCGACTGACCAGGCTGGGCCGGCCACCGGTCATCTGATCCGTCCGATGACCGTACCGCCGGTCGATCGGGCGGTCGTACTGCCGTACGGTCGGCCGATCGCTGCGGCCGGTGACCACACACCGGCCGGATTCCCCCCGTGATCCCAGTGGATCCCCCTCGGCGCACGGCCGGCGGACCCCCGCCGACCGGCCGCCCCGACCCGATCCCGCGCGAAGGACGAATGTGTCGACAGTGAGTGAACCCGTCAGCCTCTCAGCCCCGAGGGGGGCGGACGCGGGCCTGACCCCCAAGCAGCTTGCGGACAAGTACGGCTTGGCGGTGAGCGGCAGACGGCCCGGTCTGGTCGCCTACACCAAGCAGCTCTGGGCCCGGCGCCACTTCATCTGGGCCTTCGCCACCGCCCGCCTGGTGGCCCAGTACACCGACGCCAAGCTCGGCCAGCTCTGGCAGGTCGTGACGCCGCTGCTGAACTGCGCGGTGTTCTACCTGGTCTTCGGTGTGATCCTGAACAACAAGGACGGATTCCCGAAGTACGTCGCGTGGCTCTGCATCGGCGTGTTCGTCTTCCAGTTCACCCAGAGCGCGGTGCAGTCGGGCACCCGGGCGATCTCGGACAACCTGGGCCTGATCCGCGCGCTGCACTTCCCGCGCGCCTCGCTGCCGATCGCCTTCACCGTGATCCAGCTGCAGCAGCTGCTGATCTCGATGGTCGTGCTGGTCGTGGTCGTGCTGGTCACCGGCGTCAAGCCCAGTGTCACCTGGGTGCTGGTCCTGCCGGCGCTGCTCCTGCAGTCGATGTTCAACACCGGTGTCGCGCTGATCATGTCCCGGATCGGGGCCAAGACGAGTGACATCTCGCAGCTGATCCCGTTCGCGATGCGGGCGTGGATGTACCTGTCCGGCGTGATGTACAGCATCCAGGACAAGATCGACAGCTGGCCGCCGTTCTGGCAGACGCTGATGCAGATCAACCCGGCCTCGGTCTACATGGACCTCATCCGGCACGCCCTGGCACCGGAGATCTACAACAAGCACGTCTACGGCGCCAACGCCCAGGAACTGCCGGCCCACCTGTGGAAGTACGGCATCGGCTGGGGGCTCGGAATGCTGCTGATCGGATATGTCTTCTTCTGGAAGGCCGAGGAGGAGTACGGCCGTGGCTGACACCGACCTGAGCAAGAACCTCTCGATCAACGACGCGGACGTGGCCCGCGAGCCCACCGTGGTCGTCGACGACGTGCACATCGTCTACCGGGTGCACGGCGCGGGCTCCGGCAAGGGCAGCGCCACCTCCGCGATCAGCCGGATCATCAGCCGCAAGCGCGCCTCCGGCGTGCGCGAGGTGCACGCGGTGCGCGGGATCAGCTTCACCGCGTACAAGGGCGAGGCGATCGGTCTGATCGGCTCCAACGGCTCCGGCAAGTCGACCATGCTGGCGGCCATCGCCGGTCTGCTGCCGACCGAGAAGGGCGGCATCTACACCAACGGCCAGCCCTCCCTGCTGGGCGTCAACGCGGCCCTGATGAACGAGCTCACCGGCGAGCGCAACGTCGTGCTCGGCTGCCTGGCGATGGGGATGTCGCCGGCCGAGGTGCGGGCGCGCTACGACGACATCGTCGACTTCTCGGGCATCAACGAGAAGGGCGACTTCATCTCCCTGCCGATGCGCACCTACTCCTCCGGCATGGGCGCCCGTCTGCGGTTCTCCATCGCGGCGGCGAAGACCCACGACGTGCTGCTGATCGACGAGGCGCTGGCCACCGGCGACCAGGCGTTCCAACAGCGCAGCAAGAACCGCATCACCGAACTGCGCAAGGCCGCCGGTACGGTCTTCCTGGTCAGCCACGACAACAGCTCGATCCGCGAGGTCTGCGAGCGGACGATCTGGATCGAGCACGGCGAGCTGATCATGGACGGGCCGACCGAGGAGGTCGTGGGCCGCTACGAGCGCGGCGAGCGCCCGTAACGCCCACCGGGCCCCGTACGGGAGGGCCGGTACCGGGAACCACCCCCGGCACCGGCCCTCCCGCCGTCTGCGCGCCTCCGGTACGCCCCCGGGCGGCCCTCGGCCGGCCGGGTGAGCGCCCCTGCGCCGGGCGGGGCGCCCTTCTCCCGCGCGGCGGGTGGTGTCAGGCTGTAGACGCGGGGGTTGTGTGCTGGACGTGACGCCATACTCGGACGCGTGTCCGAGTCGGACCGGTGATCCAGAGCGGTGTAGAACGGGGGAGTGACAGCAGTGTCGGCTTCGGCCCAGCCCAGTAGTGAACCAGCGGACCGTTCGACGGGGGTGACGCTGGACAAGGCGGCCGCGGAGAACTTCCCGGTCGCCCCGTTCTTCCTGCCCGCCGCCTGGCGCGACGACCTGATGGCCGTCTACGGCTTCGCCCGCCTGGTGGACGACGCCGGCGACGGCGACCTGGCCGACCCGGCCGGCGCGGCCCGGCTGCTCGGGGTGGCCGAACAGCCCCCCGCCGCCCCTTCGGCCCAGCCCGGCCCGGCCGAGACCGCCTTCCGGCTCGCCCTGCTCGACGGGCTGGAGCGGGACCTCGACCGGGTCTTCGAGGCCGCCCTGCACCCCGGGACCGCCGAGGCCCCCCGCCACCCCCTGCTGCGCGCCCTCGTCCCGCTGGTCGACCGGCACGGCCTGACCCCGGAGCCGTTCCGCCGCCTGATCGAGGCCAACCGGGTGGACCAGACCACCGCCCGCTACGCCACCTACCAGGACCTGATCGGCTACTGCACGCTCTCCGCCGACCCGGTGGGCCGCCTGGTGCTGGCCATCGCGGGCGTCTCCACCCCCGAGCGGATCCGGCTCTCCGACGAGATCTGCAGCGCCCTCCAGATCGTGGAGCACCTCCAGGACGTCGCCGAGGACCTCGCCCAGGGCCGGATCTACCTCCCGGAGGAGGACCTGACCCGGTTCGGCGTCACCGAGGAGGAGCTCGCCGCCCCCGCCGCGAACGGCGCGGTGCGCGAGCTGATCGCCTTCGAGGCGGACCGGGCACGCACCCTGCTCGACCACGGCGCGCCATTGGTAGGTACGGTTCGGGGGAGGCTTCGACTGCTCCTGGCGGGATTCACCGCAGGCGGCTACGCGGCCCTGGCGGCCATCGAGGCCGCCGGGTACGACGTACTCGCCCAGCAGGCGAAGCCTGACAAGCGCCGCCTCGCAGCGAAGGCGGCGGCCATCTTCGCGAAGGGAAGGTGAACGCCCGAGTGGCGGCATCACCACTGGCGTCGGCGCAGGTCATGGCGGCATACCGGTACTGCGAGGCAGTCACCGGGCTACAGGCGCGCAATTTCAGCTACGGCATCCGTCTGCTGCCGGAGCCCAAGCGGCTGGCCATGTCGGCCCTGTACGCCCTGGCCCGCCGGGTCGACGACATCGGCGACGGGGACCTGCCCGCCGACCGCAAGGCCGAGGCCCTGCTGCGCACCCGCGGGCTGCTGGGCGAGATCCGCGCCGGGGCGGTCGCCGAGGACGACACCGATCCGATCAAGGTCGCCCTGGCGGACGCCGCCCGGCGCTTCCCGATCCCGCTCGGCGGCTTCGACGAACTGATCGACGGCGTCGAGATGGACCTCAAGGGCGCCGAGTACCAGACCTACGAGGAGCTGAAGGTCTACTGCCGCTGCGTCGCGGGCGCGATCGGCCGGCTCTCGCTCGGCGTGTACGGCTGCGACGACCCGGAGCGCGGTGCCCGCTACGCGGACACCCTCGGCCTGGCGCTGCAGCTCACCAACATCCTGCGCGACCTGCGCGAGGACGCCCTGAACGGCCGCGTCTACCTGCCCGCCGAGGACCTGGCCAGGTTCGGCTGCGAGCAGGGCTTCGCGCTGCCCAGGCCGCCGATCGGCGCCGACTTCACCGGCCTGGTGGCCTTCGAGGCCGCCCGCGCCCAGGCCGCGTTCGAGGAGGGTCTGCGGCTGCTGCCGATGCTCGACCGCCGCAGCCGGGCCTGTACCGCCGCGATGGCCGGGATCTACCACCGGCTGCTCGGCCGGATCGCCGCCGACCCGGAGTCGGTCCTGCGCGGCCGGGTCTCGCTGCCGGGCTGGGAGAAGGCGTATGTGGCGCTTTCCGGGCTCGCCGGGGGGCGTTCTTGATTCTCGCCACAGTTCTGTCACGCTGTGTCAGCGGGGAATCACTTATGGGTAGAGCCGTGTTGACCACGACTGTGCTGGCCACAACGACCGCCACCGGGCGGTCCAGCGAATGCGAGGGGGAGGGCCGATGACCGGGCGAGCCGATGCCGCGCGCCCGGCCGCCGTCGTGGTCGGCGGCGGCCTGGCAGGGATCACCGCCGCACTGCGGCTGGCCGAGGCGGACCACCGGGTCACCCTGGTCGAGGGCCGCCCCCGGCTGGGCGGGCTGGCCTTCTCGTTCCAGCGCGGCGAGCTGACCGTCGACAACGGCCAGCACGTCTACCTGCGCTGCTGCACCGCCTACCGGGGCCTGATCGACCGGCTCGGGGCGAGCCGGCTGGTCCACCTCCAGGACCGGCTCGACGTCCCCGTCCTGGGCGTCTCCGGGCCCGACGGCGCCCCGGTGCGAACCCTGGGCCGACTGCGGCGGGCCGGGCTGCCCGTTCCGCTGCACCTGGCCGGCAGCCTCGCCCGGTACCCGCACCTGGGCCCGGCCGACCGGGCCCGGGTGGTCCGCGGCGCGCTCGCCCTGAAGGGCCTGGACCTCGCCGACCCGGCGCTGGACGGGCTCTCCTTCGGCGCGTGGCTGCGCCGCAACGGGCAGAACGAGCGCACCCTCGCCGCCCTGTGGGACCTGGTCGGCGTCGCCACGCTGAACGCCCGGGCCGACCAGGTGTCGCTGGCGCTGGCCGCGATGGTGTTCAAGACCGGGCTGCTCTCCGACCCGGGCGCCTCCGACATCGGCACGGCCGCCGTCCCGCTGGGCGCGATCCACCACGACGCGGCGCTCGCCGAGCTGGAGCGCGCCGGCGTGCGGGTGCTGCTGCGCGCCCGTGCCGCGGAGCTCAAGCCGGCCACGCCTCAGCACGCCGTCCGGCTGGAGAGCGGCGAGCTGCTCACCGCCGACACCGTCGTCCTGGCCGGCGCCCAGGACACCGCTGCCGCCCTGCTGCCGCCCGACGCCATCGACGGGCAGCGGCAGCTGGCCGACTTCGGCACCGCGCCGATCCTCAACGTCCACGTGGTCTACGACCGCACGGTGCTGCGCCGCCCGTTCTTCGCGGCGCTCGGCTCGCCGGTGCAGTGGGTGTTCGACCGCACCGCGCACTCCGGACTGGCCGGCACCGAGTCGGGCCGGGCGCACCCCGGAGCCCAGTACCTGGCGGTCTCCCAGTCCGCCGTCCAGGACGAGATCGATCTGCCGGTCGCCGAGCTGCGCCGCCGTTACCTGCCGGAGCTGGCCCGCCTGCTCCCGGCCGCCGGCGGCGCCGAGGTGCTGGACTTCTTCGTCACCCGTGAGCGCACCGCGACCTTCGACCCGGCCCCGGGCACCGCGGCGCTGCGCCCGCACGCCCGGACCAAGGTCCCCGGGCTGCTGCTGGCCGGTTCGTGGACGGCCACCGGCTGGCCCGCGACGATGGAGGGCGCGGTGCGCAGCGGCCACGCCGCGGCCGACGCGGCGCTCGCCGGCGGCGGCACCAGGATCCCGGTGGACCGCGGCGACGGGAGGTGGCCCAGGTGACCACGGGCCCCGCCACCGGCGACCCCGCGAGATCCGGCGGTCCCACCGCCGGCCTCACCGGCCTCATCGACATCGCAAGCGCCCGGCCGCCCTTCGCGGCCCGGCACCATCAGGGAGAGGGAACGCACGTGGAGTCAAGCACCGGCACTGCCGTCGGAGGCACGGCGCACGCCGAACCGGTCTCGGTGCCCGAGCTGCTCGCCCGTAGCCGTACGCTCTGCACCCCACCGCTGCGGGCCGCCGTCGCCCGTCTGGCCGCACCGATGGACACCGTCGCGGCCTACCACTTCGGCTGGATCGACCGGGACGGCACGCCGTCCGCGGGGGACGGCGGCAAGGCCGTCCGCCCCGCTCTGGCCCTGCTCTCCGCGCAGGCGACCGGCGCCCCGGCGGAGGTGGGGGTACCCGGCGGGGTCGCCGTTGAACTGGTGCACAACTTCTCGCTGCTCCATGATGATCTGATGGACGGTGACGAGACCAGACGCCACCGGGCCACCGCCTGGACGGTCTTCGGTCCGGCCCAGGCGATCCTGGCCGGTGACGCCCTGGCGACGCTCGGTACGGAGGTGCTGCTCGACGCCGCCGTCACCGGTGGAGCGAGCCCCACCGACGCCGCCCGCGCCGTCCGGCTGCTCACCACCGCGACCCGCGGGCTCATCGACGGCCAGGCGATGGACGTGGCCTTCGAACAGCGGGACAGCGTCACCGTCGCCGAATGCCTGGAGATGGAGGGCGGCAAGACCGCCGCGCTCCTCGCCGCCGCCTCGGCGATCGGCGCCGTCCTGGCCGGCGCCGACGACCGGGTCTCGGACGCCCTCCAGCGCTACGGCCACCACCTGGGGCTCGCCTTCCAGGCGGTGGACGACCTGCTCGGCATCTGGGGCGCCACCGAGGTCACCGGCAAGCCGCACTGGGGCGACCTGCGCCAGCGCAAGAAGTCGCTGCCGGTCGCCGCCGCGCTCGCCGAGGGCGGCGCCGCGTCGCGCCGGCTCGCCGAGGAGCTGGCCGACCCCACCGGGCGCGGCGAGGAGAGCGAGCCCCAGCTCGCCGCCCGCGCCGGCCTGATCGAGGAGGCCGGCGGCCGTGCCTGGACCCAGGAGGAGGCCCGCCGCCAGCACACGACCGCCCTCGCCGCCCTGGACGAGGTCCCCATGCCCGACACGGTGCGCGAGCACTTCGTCGCACTCGCCGAATTCGTGGTGGTACGAGAGAGGTGACGTTACGTTGACAGCAACCGCGGACGGCCGGCTCGACCCTGAGTACGATTCCGAGCCGGTCGCGGTGGGCGACCGCCCCCCGGCGCTCCTGAGCGCCGGGCGGTGGCAGCCCGAAGGGACCGACCCGCTCCGGCCGGCCGACCGTCCCGACGAACAGCACACCGGGCCGGCCTCCGCCGAGGAGACGCTGGCCCGCGCCACCACCCACCTGCTCTCGCTACAGAGCTCGGAGGGCTGGTGGAAGGGTGATCTGGAGACCAACGTCACCATGGACGCCGAGGACCTGCTGCTCCGGCAGTTCCTCGGAATCCGAACGGCTGAGCAGACCAAGGCCACCGCCGAGTGGATCCGCTCCCAGCAACGGGAGGACGGCACCTGGTCCACCTTCCACGGCGGACCGCCCGAACTCTCCACCACCGTCGAGGCGTACGTCGCCCTCAAGCTCGCCGGCGACGACCCCAACGCCCCGCACATGCTCGCCGCCGCCCGCTACGTGCGCTCCGCCGGCGGCATCGCGGCCGCCCGGGTGTTCACCCGGATCTGGCTCGCGCTCTTCGGCTGGTGGCCCTGGGCACGGCTGCCCGAGATGCCGCCCGAGATCATGTTCCTGCCCAAGTGGCTCCCGCTGAACATCTACGCCTTCGGCTGCTGGGCCCGGCAGACCATCGTGCCGCTGACCATCGTCTCGGCCCACCGCCCGGTCCGCCCGGCCCCCTTCCCGCTCACCGAACTGCACACCGACCCGGAGCACCCCTTCCCGGACCGGCCGCTCGCCCCCGCCACCACCTGGGACGGCGTCTTCGAGCGCCTCGACAAGGTGCTGCACGCCTACCACCGCCGGGCGCTGCGCCCGCTGCGCCGGCTCGCCATCTCCCAGGCCTGCCGGTGGATCGTCGAGCGGCAGGAGGCCGACGGCTGCTGGGGCGGCATCCAGCCGCCCGCCGTCTACTCCCTGATCGCCCTGCACCTGGAGGGCTACGAGCTGGAACACCCGGTGGTGCAGGCCGGCCTGTCGGCCTTCGACCGGTTCACCGTGCACACCGAGGACGGCCGGCGCTGGCTGGAGGCCTGCCAGTCCCCGGTCTGGGACACCTGCCTGGCCACCATCGCGCTGGTCGACGCCGGGGTGCCGGCCGACCACCCCGCACTGGTCTCCGCGGTGGACTGGATGCTCGCGGAGGAGATCACCCGGCGCGGCGACTGGTCCGTGCAGCGGCCCTCGCTCGCGCCCGGCGGCTGGGCGTTCGAGTTCGAGAACGACACCTACCCCGACATCGACGACACCGCCGAGGTGGTGCTCGCACTGCGCCGGGTCGCCCACCCGAGCCCCGCCAAGGTGGCCGGAGCGGTGGACCGCGGCGTCGACTGGAACCTCGGCATGCAGTCCAAGAACGGCGCCTGGGGCGCGTTCGACGTCGACAACACCAGCACCCTGCCGAACAAGCTGCCGTTCTGCGACTTCGGCGAGGTGGTCGACCCGCCGTCCGCCGATGTCACCGCCCATGTGGTGGAGATGCTCGCCGAGGTCGGCAAGGGCCGGGACCCGCGCACCCGCCGGGGTGTGGAGTGGCTGCTGCGCAACCAGGAGGCCGACGGCTCCTGGTTCGGCCGCTGGGGCACCAACTACATCTACGGCACCGGTTCCGTCCTGCCCGCCCTGGTCGCGGCCGGCGTCCCGGACGAGCACCCGGCGATCCGCCGCGCCGTCCGCTGGCTGGAGGACCGGCAGAACACCGACGGCGGCTGGGGCGAGGACATGCGCTCCTACGAGGACCCGGCCCGTTGGGCCGGGCGCGGCGACTCCACCGCCTCGCAGACCGCCTGGGCGCTGATGGCGCTGCTCGCGGCCGGCGAGGGCCCGGACGGCCGGGCCAACCCGGCGGTCGAGCGCGGGGTGGACTGGCTGGTCCGCACCCAGCTGCCCGAGGGGACCTGGGACGAACCGCAGTTCACCGGCACCGGATTCCCCTGGGACTTCTCCATCAACTACCACCTCTACCGGCTGGTCTTCCCGGTCACCGCACTCGGCCGGTACCTCCACGGCAGCCCGGCCACCGGCCGGGAGAACACCGGCACCCCGACGATCGGGGCGGCCCGGTGAGCCGAGCCCCGCTGCTGGTG
Source organism: Kitasatospora sp. NPDC092286 (assembly GCF_044755565.1). Classification (NCBI taxonomy): domain Bacteria; kingdom Bacillati; phylum Actinomycetota; class Actinomycetes; order Kitasatosporales; family Streptomycetaceae; genus Kitasatospora; species Kitasatospora sp. NPDC092286. Next base: position 362,647 of record NZ_JBIVRD010000002.1, read on the forward strand.
CTCTGCGCGCTCGGCCCCGAGGTGTGGGCCCTGCGGGGCGGGGACTGGCGCGGCGCGGCCGCCGGTCCGCCGGTCCTCGTCCGCACCGGGGTGGGCCGGCGGCGGGCCTCACTCGCCGTCAGAAGGCTGCTCAGCGCCGCCCCCGGCGGCTACGGCGCGGTCGTGGTGGCCGGCTTCGGGGCCGCCGTCGCGCCGGGAATAAGCCCCGGCGACGTCATCGTTGCGAACGGGGTGCGCGATGCCGAAGGGAACCTCTTCGCGGTCGACTCGGGCCCGGATCTCACCCGGGTCCTGAAGGCACGCGGTCTGACGGTCCACACCGGGGTGCACCACACCGCGGACCATGTGGTGCGCGGCATCGAACGGCGCGCCCTGCACCTGCAGGGCGCGCTCGCGGTCGACATGGAGGCCGCCGCGGTCACCGCGGCCCTCCAGGAGCTCCGCCCGACGCTGCCCGCGGCCGTCCTGCGGGTGGTCGTCGACACCCCCGAGCACGAACTGCTGCGTCCGGGCACTCTCCCGGCCGGACTGCGCGCCTGGCGGGCCCTGCGCGCGACCGTGCCCGCCCTGGTCGACTGGCACGAACAGAACCGGCCGCCGCGGGGGCGCCTTATGGGCCCGCCGTCCGGAATCCTCCACCACCCCACATCCTCGACGCTCCCTCAGGAGGCGAGCTAGCCATGGCCATGCCGTTGCGCCAAACCGTGCGGGTCGGCACCTACCTCATGCAGCAGAAGCTCAAGCGGCGGGACAAATTCCCGCTGATCGTCGAACTGGAACCGCTGTTCGCCTGCAACCTGGCCTGTGAGGGATGCGGCAAGATCCAGCACCCGGCGGGTGTGCTGAAGCAGCGGATGCCGGTCGCCCAGGCGGTCGGCGCGGTGCTGGAGTCGGGTGCCCCGATGGTCTCGATCGCGGGCGGCGAGCCGCTGATGCACCCGCAGATCGACGAGATCGTGCGGCAACTGGTCGAGCGCCGCAAGTACGTCTTCCTCTGCACCAACGCGCTGCTGCTGCGCAAGAAGCTGGACAAGTTCAAGCCCTCGCCGTACTTCACCTTCACCGTGCACATCGACGGCATGCGCGAGCGGCACGACGCCTCGGTGGCCAAGGAGGGCACCTTCGACGAGGCGGTGGAGGCGATCAAGGAGGCCCAGCGGCGGGGCTTCCGGGTCACCACCAACAGCACCTTCTTCAACACCGACACCCCGCAGACCATCATCGAGGTGCTGGACTACCTCAATGACGAGCTCAAGGTCGAGGAGATGATGATCTCCCCGGCGTTCGCCTATGAGAAGGCCCCCGACCAGGAGCACTTCCTCGGCGTCGAACAGACCAGGGAGCTGTTCCGCAAGACCTTCGCCGGCGGCAACCGGCGGCGCTGGCGGCTCAACCACAGCCCGCTGTTCCTGGACTTCCTGGAGGGCAAGGTCGACTTCTCCTGCACCGCCTGGGGCATCCCCAACTACTCGCTGTTCGGGTGGCAGCGCCCCTGCTACCTGATGTCCGACGGGTACGTCCCCACCTACCGCGAGCTGGTCGAGAAGACCGACTGGGAGAAGTACGGCCGCGGCAAGGACCCGCGCTGCGCCAACTGCATGGCGCACTGCGGCTACGAGCCGACCGCCGTCCTCGCCACCATGGGCTCGCTCAAGGAGTCGCTGCGCGCGATCACCGAGACCATCAGCGCCAACCGCGGCCACTGACCGGCCGTCTGTGACCTCACGGTCCGGCCCGGGCCACCCGCCCGGGCCGGACCGCCCCGTCAGGGGGCACCACCGCACCGCTCCGAGTCGTGAGGTGAACACATGTCACTGCTCTCCAGCGTCAAGTCCCCGGCCGACCTGCGGGAGATCCCGGCCGCCGACCTCCCGCTGCTCGCCGACGAGATCCGCGCGTTCCTGATCGACGCCGTCACCAGGACCGGCGGCCACCTCGGCCCGAACCTCGGTGTGGTGGAGCTGACCATCGCGCTGCACCGGGTCTTCGACTCCCCGCGCGACCGGATCGTCTGGGACACCGGCCACCAGAGCTACGTCCACAAGCTGCTCACCGGCCGCCAGGACTTCTCCCGGCTGCGGATGAAGGACGGCCTCTCCGGCTACCCCTCCCGCGCCGAGTCCGAGCACGACCTGGTCGAGAACTCGCACGCCTCCACCGCCCTCTCCTACGCCGACGGCCTCGCCAAGGCCGCCCGGCTCCTCGGCCAGCACGACCGGCAGACCGTCGCCGTGATCGGCGACGGCGCCCTCACCGGCGGCCTCGCCTGGGAGGCGCTCAACAACATCGCCGAGGCCCGGGACCGGCCGCTGGTGATCGTCGTCAACGACAACGAGCGCTCCTACGCCAGAACCGTCGGCGGCCTCGCCCACCACCTCGCCACGCTGCGCACCACCCAGGGGTACGAACGCTTCCTCGCCCTCGGCAAGGAGGCGCTGCAGCGCACCCCGCTGGTCGGCCAGCCGATCTTCGACGCGCTGCACGGCGCCAAGAAGGGGTTCAAGGACGCCTTCGCCCCGCAGGGCATGTTCGAGGACCTCGGGCTCAAGTACCTCGGGCCGATCGACGGCCACGACCTCGGCGCCGTCGAGCAGGCGCTGCGCCAGGCGCGCGGGTTCGGCGGCCCGGTCATCGTGCACTGCCTGACCGTCAAGGGCCGCGGCTACCGGCCCGCCGAGCAGGACGAGGCGGACCGCTTCCACGCCGTCAACCCGATCGACCCGTACACCTGCCTGCCCGTCTCGCCCAGCGGCGGGGTCTCCTGGACGTCCGTGTTCGGCGAGGAGATGCTCGCACTCGGGGCGGAGCGGCCGGACGTGGTCGCGATCACCGCCGCGATGCTCCAGCCGGTCGGGCTCGCCAAGTTCGCCCAGGCGTACCCCGAGCGGATCTTCGACGTCGGCATCGCCGAGCAGCACGCCGTCACCAGCGCGGCCGGCCTGGCCACCGGTGGGCTCCACCCGGTGGTGGCGGTGTACGCGACCTTCCTCAACCGGGCGTTCGACCAGGTGCTGATGGACGTCGCCCTGCACCGGCTGGGCGTCACCTTCGTACTCGACCGCTCCGGGGTGACCGGTCCGGACGGGGCCTCGCACAACGGCATGTGGGACATGTCGATCCTGCAGGTCGTCCCCGGTCTGCGGCTGGCCGCCCCGCGCGACGCCGATCAGCTCCGCGCCCAGTTGCGGGAGGCGGTGGAGGTGGTGGACGCGCCGACCGTGGTCCGCTTCCCCAAGGCGACCATCGGGCCCGTCGTCCCGGCCCTCGAGCGGATCGGCGGCGTGGACGTACTGCTGCGGACCGGGCCGGAGCCCGAGATCCTGCTGGTCGCCGTCGGCACCACCGCGGCCGCCTGCCTGGACGCGGCGCGGCTGCTGCTCGCCGAGGGGTTCACCGCGACCGTGGTCGACCCGCGCTGGGTCAAGCCGGTCGACGAGGCGCTGCCGCTCCTGGCCGCGGCGCACCGGCTGGTCGTCACCGTCGAGGACAACGGCCGGACCGGCGGCGTCGGCGCCGCGATCGCGCAGACGCTGCGCGACGCCGACCTGGACGTTCCACTGCGGGTGCTGGGCCTGCCGCAGCAGTTCCTCGAACACGGCGCCCGCGGCGACATCCTGGAGGAGACCGGCCTGACCGGGACCGGGGTCGCCGCCCAGACCGCGGTCTTCGCCAAGAACCTGCTACCGACCCGAGGAGCGGACCAGCACCATGCCGGCTGACCCCGACAGCACCGAAGCACGCTTCGACCTCGCCGCCCTGCTCGCCGAACGCGGGGCCGAGCGTTACGAGTTGCACAGCCGCTACCTCAATCCGCAGCTGCCCCGGATGCTGCGCACCATCGGCTTCGACAAGTACTACGAGCGCGCCGAGGGCCCGTACTTCTACGACGCCGAGGGCCACGAGTACCTCGACATGCTGGCCGGCTTCGGCATCTTCGCGCTGGGCCGCCACCACCCGGTGGTGCGGTCCGCCGTCCAGCAGGTGATGGACCTCGACCTGCCCGACCTGGTCCGCTTCGACTGCTCGCCGCTGCCCGGGCTGCTGGCCGAGCGGCTGCTCTCCTTCGCGCCCGGGCTGGACCGGGTGTTCTTCGGCAACAGCGGCACCGAGGCCGTCGAGACGGCGCTCAAGTTCGCCCGGTACGCGACCGGGCGCAAGCGGGTGCTCTACGCCGACCACGCCTTCCACGGGCTGACCGCCGGGTCACTCTCCGTCAACGGTGAGAACGGATTCCGCAAGGGCTTCGACCCGCTGCTGCCGGACACCGCCGTTCCGCTCGGCGATCTCGTCACCCTGGCCAAGGAGTTGAGGAAAGGCGATGTCGCGGCGCTGATCGTCGAGCCGGTCCAGGGCAAGGGCGTGCAGGCCCCCCCTCCCGGCTGGCTGCGCGCGGCCCAGGAACTGCTGCACGAGCACAAAGCGCTGCTGATCTGCGACGAGGTGCAGACCGGGATCGGCCGGACCGGTGAGTTCTTCGCCTACCAGCACGAGGAGGGGGTACTGCCGGACCTGGTCTGCGTCGCCAAGGCGCTCTCCGGCGGGTATGTGCCGGTCGGGGCGACGCTCGGCAAGAGCTGGATCTTCGAGAAGGTGTACTCCTCGATGGACCGGGTGCTGGTCCACTCGGCCAGCTTCGGCTCCAACGCCCAGGCGATGGCGGCCGGCCTGGCGACCCTGGAGGTGATGCGGGACGAGAAGGTGGTCGAGAACGCCCGCCGGGTCGGCGATCTGTTCCGGGAGCGGCTGACCGCGCTGACCGGGAAGTACGAGCTGCTGGCCGAGGTCCGGGGCCGGGGCCTGATGATCGGTATCGAGTTCGGCCGGCCGAAGTCGCTCAAGCTGCGCACCGGCTGGACGGCTCTCCAGGCCGCCCGCAAGGGCTTGTTCGCGCAGATGGTGGTCGTACCGCTGCTCCAGCGGCACCGGATTCTCACCCAGGTCTCCGGTGACCACCTGGAGGTGATCAAGCTGATCCCGCCGCTGATCATCACCGAGCGGGATGTGGACCGGTTCATCGACGCGTTCACCGATGTCATGGACGACGCGCACCGGGGCAGCGGCCTGATGTGGGACTTCGGCCGGACGCTGGTGAAGCAGGCGGTCGGCAACCGCTGAGCGCCGCGGTCGGCCCGGTCGGCGGCGGAGAGTACGGGCACGGGGTGGGAGGTCGGCGGGGCCGACTTCCCACCCCGTGGGAGATACCGCGTCAGAGCTCTGTCCGGCGGCGCCGGATGACGACGACGAGATCGACGACGGCGAACAGGGTGAGCAGCCCGCAGGCCACCGCGAAACCGGTGAGGGTGCCCCGGCTGGGGGCGCCGTACGCGGGGGAGTTGGCCGCCCAGATCGCGAAGGCCGCGGTGGCGAGGGCGAACAGCGGTGTGAAGGTGAGTGAGAGCAGATAACGCAGCTTGAGGTCGCTGCGGGCGGTGGCGGGCTCGGTGCCGCTGCGCCACCGGCGCGGGGTGGTGGTGCGCATGTCCGTTCACCTCCCGGATCCGGGTGCGGCCGGTGTGGGCGGTCTACGATTCCAGCGTACGTCCGGGGCGAGCAGGGGAGCGGCGATGGCGGACGCGGAGGGCTATGCGGGGCTGCGGGTGGAACGGGCCGAGGAGCTGGCCCGTCGGCACGGCTGGGCCTCGGTCCGGGTGCTGCCGCCCGGGGCGATGATGACCATGGACCACCGGGAGGGCCGGCTCAACCTCGCGGTGCGCGACGGGGTGGTGGAGCGCAGCTGGGAGGGGTAGGGCCGGCCGGCCTCCGGGAGCCGGTGAGCCGCCGCTCGGCGGCGGCGACCAGGGGTTCGAGCAGGGGCAGCGAGAGCAGCACCAGCAGGCCGGCGGCCCAGCCGGCCAGGACGTCGGTGACCCAGTGGGTGCCGAGGTAGAGGGTGGTGAGCCCGACCGAGCAGGCGGTGGCGGCGGCGAGCACCGCGCCGGTGCGCCGCCAGCGGGCCGCCAGGTAGGCCAGGACGCCCCAGGTGACCACGGCGTTGGCGGTGTGCCCGGACGGGAATATGGTGCCGCCGGAGAACAGCTCGGGCGAGCCGACGTACTGGGCGTAGTGCGGGCCGAGGCGGCCGGTGGCGATCTTCACCGCGCCGACGGTGGCGTTGAGCAGCAGCAGGGCCACAGCCATCACCAGCAGGGGGCGCAGCCGCCGTAGCCGGTGGGCGCGCCAGCCGAGCCAGGCGAAGGCCGCGACGGCGGACGGACCGCGCTGCCCGGCCACCACCCAGATGTCCAGCAGCGGCTCCAGGCTGGGCCAGCGTTCGTACGGGCGCATCAGCCGTACCGACCAGTCGAGGTCGACCAGCGCGGTGTTGAGCAGCACGCCGGCCACCACCAGCAGATAGCCGAGGGCGGTGAGGGCCAGCGGTCCGGCCTGCCGCCGGGCCGTCGGCGGACCGGACGCCGCGGGGGTGGGGCGTGGGCGCTCGCGGCGGGAGGTCAGGTTCTCCGGCAGTTCACTCGGCGCTTGCACGGTGGTGACGGTACCCACCTGTCCGGCGACAGTCCCCGGGGAGTGGAGATTTTCCGGGGAAATCGGGGACAAGGCTGAAATATAGCTGCTTGGAGGTGCTTTCCCGATATTCTTCCGTCGAATATCGGTGTGGCCTTCGAATGGTTATTCCAAAGGGTGTGCAAAGCGAACGGAGTGGGAGGCCGGTCGGCCGGCTTCCCACTCCGTGGTAACCCTGCGTAGGTTCGGTGCTCAGTCGAGGGGGCCGCCGGCCACGTAGATCACCTGTCCGGAGACGAAGCCCGCACCCTCGCCGGCGAGGAACGAGATGGTGTGCGCCACGTCCTCCGGGACGCCGACCCGCTGGACCGGGATCTGGCCGGCGGCGGCGCGCTTGAAGTCCTCGAAGTCCATGCCGACCCGGGCGGCGGTGGCGGCCGTCATGTCGGTGGCGATGAAGCCGGGGGCGACGGCGTTGGCGGTGATGCCGAACTTGCCCAGCTCGATGGCCAGGGTCTTGGTGAAGCCCTGCAGACCCGCCTTGGCGGCCGAGTAGTTGGCCTGGCCGCGGTTGCCCTGGGCGGAGGACGAGGACAGGTTGACGATCCGGCCGAAGCCGGCGTCCACCATGTGCTTCTGCACCGCCCGGGTCATCAGGAAGGCGCCGCGCAGATGAACGTTCATCACCGTGTCCCAGTCGGACTCGGACATCTTGAAGAGCAGGTTGTCGCGCAGCACGCCCGCGTTGTTCACGAGGACGACCGGGGCGCCGAGTTCGGCGGCGATGCGGTCGACCGCGGCCTGTACCTGCCCGGCGTCCGAGACGTCGGCGCCGACGGCGAGGGCGCGGCCGCCCGCCGCGGTGATCCGGTCGACGGTGTCCTTGCAGGCCGCCTCGTCCAGGTCGAGGACGGCGACGGCGTACCCGTCGGAGGCCAGGCGCAGCGCGGTGGCGGCGCCCAGGCCGCGCGCGGCGCCGGTGACGACGGCGACCCTGGGGGCGGTGCTCTGCTCGGTCATGCTCGCTCTCGTCTCTCTTGGTGGACCGCTGAGGTGGCCACACCTTACCCGCGAGTAGGGTGCCCGGCCAGGGTGGAGAGCCGCAGGTGACCGAGGGTAAGGACCGACCGGTCGGCTTTCTCCTGCGAACGGGTTACGGTCGGGGCGACGCGGCGAGTAAATATGCCAATGTTGCCGAACCTGCGTCTACTATCCGCCCCCGCCTGCCAGCGAGGGCCCGCCGTTTGTATAGTGTCCGCCAGCAGCCACCGGCTGCACGGCTGGAGCGCCCTCCCTCACAGCGGGACGCCCACTCGCCGTTACTGCCCCACCCGGGTGTCCCACACACACCGGGTGTGACATCGGGACGGATACATGGTGCTGGGGGAGATCCCGACGACCCGCGTGTCCGCGCGACTGCAGCAGTCGCCCGGACACCTCATCCGCGTTGCACAGCAGGTACACACCCGTCTGTGGTCCGAACATGTCGGAGCCGATCTCACGGCCCCGCAGTTCGCCGTACTGCTGGTCCTCGCCCTGGAACCGGGCGCTGACCAGCGGACGGTCGGCGAGAGAGCCTCGCTGGACAAGGCCACGATGGCCGAGATGGTCGCTCGGCTGGTCCGTCGTGGACTGGTGCTGCGAAGGCGCGATCCGGCCGACGGCCGGCGCAAGCTGCTCGCTCTCTCGCAGAGCGGCGCCCAGGCGGTGCGCGAGGCCACCGGCGGAGTGGTCCGCGTGCAGCGCACGCTCTTCGAGCCGCTCACGGCCGAGGAGCAGCTGGAAATCGTCCGCGTGATGGCCAAGATAGCCAGGCTGGAGCCCGCTGCGGTCGCCGTCCTCACGGACGCGCGGCCGATGCTGGACGCCCAGCGGGCGATCGGCTATCTGATCAGGGTGAGCCAGCAGGTTCACACCAAACTCTGGTCGGAGCACGTCGGTTCGGACCTGACGGCGCCGCAGTACGCGGTGCTGGACGCGCTCGAACTGGAGCCGGGCGCCGATCAGCGGACGGTCGGCGAGCTGGCCTCGCTGGACAAGGCCACGATGGCCGAGATGGTCAGCCGTCTCGTCCGGCGCGGTCTGGTGCAGCGTCGGCGCGACCCCTCGGACGGGCGGCGCAACCTGCTGTCGCTCTCGCCGGCGGGGCAGGACCTGCTGCACCGCTCGGCCGCGGGCGTGGCGGAGGTTCAGCGGTTGTTGCTGGCCGCGCTGGAAGAGGAGGAACACGCACCCGCCCTGGCGTTGATCGCCAAGGCGGCCAGGCTCTAGGCGCCCTTCCTCGCGCGCTAGCCAAAACGATTCGCCACCGTGCCGGAGGTCCTCCTGTCGAGGGCCGAAGGAGCGTGGTCGGACCGGTCGGTAGGGCTGCGCGCCGAGCGGCGGGACGGTTCCGGCCGACGTCGCGGGCCCTTCACACCGAAGGCCGCCCACCCCGAACGGGGTGGGCGGCCTTCGGTGTTGACGCTCGGTCGGGGGCGGTGCCGTCGAACACCGGTCCGGCGTCGACGGCGCCGAGGCGGCGTCAGTTCCAGTCGAAGCTCTGCGGGTCCGGGCCGATCCGCTCGCCGGTGGCGATGCCGGCGATCGCGGTCAGGTCGGCCGCGTCCAGCTCGAAGCCGGTGACGTCCAGGTTCTCCTTGATCCGGGCCGGGGTGACCGACTTCGGGATCGCGATGATGCCGCTCTGCAGGTGCCAGCGGAGCACCACCTGGGCGACGGTGCGGCCGTGCTTCTCGGCGATCTTCACCAGCACCGGGTCGGCCAGCAGCTCCTTGCCCTGGCCCAGCGGGCTCCAGGCCTCGGTGGCGATGCCGTGCTGGGCGTGGAAGGCGCGCAGTTCGCCCTGCGGGAAGTACGGGTGCAGCTCGACCTGGTTCAGCACCGGGGCCACCGAGGCCTCGTCGAGCAGGCGGGTGAGCTGCTCGGCGCCGAAGTTGGAGACGCCGATGGACTTCACCCGGCCGCCGGCGAGCAGCTGCTCCAGGCCCTTCCAGACGTTCAGGAAGCTGCCGTGCATCGGGCGCGGCCAGTGGATCAGGTAGAGGTCCACGTAGTCCAGGCCGAGCTTGGCCAGCGAGGCGTCGAACTCGCGCAGTACCGCGTCGCGGCCCTGCTCGCCGGACCAGTCGCGGGTGCCGGAGTTCCACAGCTTGGTGGTGATGTAGAGGTCCTCGCGGGCCACGCCGCCCGCGAGCGCCTCGGTGATCGCCTGGCCGGTGCCGGCCTCGTTCTCGTAGATCGCCGCCGTGTCGATCGAGCGGTAGCCCGCCTGGATGGCGTTGCGGACGGCCGCCGTCGCCTCCGCGTCGGGAACCTGCCACACGCCGAAGCCGAGCTGCGGGATCTGCGAGCCGTTGTTGAGGGTGATGCTGGGGATCTTGCTCACGGGAAGGGATACCCTCCTGGTTGACCATCGTTTCCAGTGAAGGCCAACCGGTGGCGCCGCGGGATTGTTCCCGTCCGGCGAAAGAATTTTCCGACGCGTTGTACCGGCGTACGCAGGGGTTCTCGGTGCCGGGTCCGTCGGGCGGCCGCCGGGAAAACCTGTTGCGCAGGTCACATCCGGATTGGCAGGCTCGCTGCCATGACGTCCTGACCGGCCCCTCGCCGTGACCGTGCCGGCCGCCTTCGCCGCTGTTCCCCACCCCTCCCGGTCGCCGTTCCGGCGCCCGGACCGCCGCCGTTCCGGTGCGCCGTGAGGTCCGAGATCCGGGCCGCGCCACCGGCCGTCCGCGCCACCCGCCCGTACCACCCGCAACGGAGCGTCATGCCGCTCAAGACCTTGCCGCTGGCTGATCCCGGCAGCCCCGATCTCTCTTCACCGCTCGCCTTCCTGCGCTGGCTGCAGCGCAGCCAGCGGCGCGGGCAGGTGCTCTCCACCTGCTGGGCGCTGCTCGAGATGGGGTGCCAGGCGGCCCTGCCGATACCGCTCGGACTGGGCGTCCAGGCCGCCGTCGACGGCGACGGCGCCGGGATCTGGCGGGCTGGGGCCGCCGTCCTGGCCCTCGCCGCGGTCGCCTCGCTCGGCGCGGTGCTGCTGCACCGTCAGGCGGTGTGGAACTGGATCCACGCCGCCACCCATGTCCGTCAGCTGGTGGCCCGTCAGGCCTCTGGCCTCGGCGCCGGGTTGTCCCGCCGGATCGCCACGGGCGAGATCGTGGCCGTCGGCAGCGGGGACGTCGAGAAGATCGGCTGGTATGTCGAGCTGATCGCCCGGCTCCGCGCCGGGGTGGTCGTCTGGCTGGCGGTGGGCTGCGCCGTGCTGGTGGCCGAACCACTGCTCGGCCTCATCGTCCTGCTCGGTGTACCGGTTCTGGCCGCCGCGGTCTGGCCGCTGCTCGGCCCGTTCGAACGGCGCTACTCCGAACAGCGCGCGCTCGGCGGCAAGGCCACCGAGCTGGCCGCCGACACCGTCGCCGGGCTGCGGGTGCTGCGCGGCATCGGTGGTGAGGAGCTGTTCCTGGCCCGGTACCGGGCCGCCTCGCAGAAGGTCCGCGCCGCCGCCGTCCGCTCGGCCCGGGTCCGGTCCCTGATGCAGGCTCAGCAGGTCCTGCTGCCGGGCCTGTTCGTGGTCGGCGTCACCTGGTACGGCGCCCACCTGGCCGCCGACGGCCGGATCACCATCGGCACCCTGGTCGCCGTGTACGGCTCCACCGCCTTCCTGGCCGCGCCGCTGCGCATCCTGGGCGAGGCCGCGCACGCCTGGAGCGTCGCCAGGGTCTCGGCCGGCCGGGCCGTCCGGGTGCTCTCGCTCAGCCGCACCGACGGCACGGCCGGGGCCGCGCTGAGCCGGCCCGGACAGGCCGACCTGTACGACCCGGCGACCGGCCTGACCGCCCGCGCGGGCGAGCTGACCGCCGTGGTCTGCGGCGACCCGGACTTCGCCGGCGCACTCGCCGAGCGGCTCGGCGGACACGTCCCGCTCGCCGACGGCGAGCAGCCGCAGCCCTCCGTCCGGCTCGGTGGCACCGAGCTGGACACCGTCCCGCTGACCGAGGCCCGGGCGGCGGTGCTGGTCCACGACAAGGAGCCGGTGCTGCTCTCCGGCACTCTGGCCGGGCTGTTCGACATCCCCGCCTCGGGCCGGGTCGCGCCGGCCGACGCGCTCGCCGCCGCCCGTGCCGACGATGTCCTGGACGCCCTGGTGGACGGCTCGCCGGACTGCGCGGGGGACGCGATGCGGGCGCGGATCACCGAGCGCGGCCGCTCGCTCTCCGGCGGCCAGCGTCAGCGGCTGGCGCTCGCCCGCTCGCTGCTGGCCGACCCGCCGGTCCTCGTCCTGGACGAGCCCACCAGCGCGGTCGACGCCCACACGGAGTCGCGGATCGCCGCCGGGCTGCGCAGGCACCGGGAGGGCCGCACCACCGTGGTCTTCGCGACCAGTCCGCTGCTGCTCGACCAGGCCGACCGGGTGGTGCTGGTGCTGGACGGCCGGGCCGTCGCGGCCGGCCGCCATCGCGAGCTGATGCACACCGAGCCCGGCTACCGGGCCGTGGTCACCCGCGACGAGGAACCGGCCGCCGTCGGGGAGGGCGCATGACCGTCGTCCGCCCCCCGGCCCGTCCGGCTTGCCCCACCCACCTGGCCCGCCCTGCCCGCGGCGAACGTCCGGCCCACCGCGACCGCCCGGCCGGAGAACAGAGGAGCACCGTATGAAGCCCCCCGCCCATCAGGAGCAGGGGCCGGCCACCACGCTGCCGGTCGGCTCCCCGGCCGCCGTGCGCTCCTACCTGCGGCTGCTCGCCCGGCGTCACCGGGCCGGCTTCTCGTCCGTGGTGGCGCTGCACTCGGTGGCCACCGTGGCCGGGCTGGTCGGGCCCTGGGTCCTCGGCACCCTGGTCGAGTCACTGGCCACCGATACCGCCGAGACCGCCGTCGCGGCCGCCGTCGGCTGGTACCTGCTGGCGCTGGTGGTGCAGTCCGCCTTCACCTGGTGGTCCCGGATGCGCGGCAGCATCCTCGGCGAGCGCGTCCTGGCCGACCTGCGCGAGGACTTCCTGGTCCGCTCGGTCGCGCTGCCCACCGGCGTGCTGGAGCGGGCCGGTACCGGGGACCTCGTCTCCCGGGGCACCACCGACATCGACCGGCTGGACAAATCGGTCCGCGAGGCGGCGCCCGAGCTGGCCGTCGCCGTGGTCTCGCTGCTGCTGGTGCTGGGCGCGCTGGTGATCACCTCGCCGCTGCTCGCGCTCACCTCGCTGATCGGCCTGCCGCTGCTGCTCGCCAGCTCCCGCTGGTACTTCCGGCGGGCCCCGCAGTCCTACCGGAACGAGTCGGCCGGCTACGCCGCGGTGAACACCGTGCTGGCCGAGACGGTGGACGCCGGGCGGACGGTCGAGGCGCTGCGCCTCGGCGACCAGAGGGTCCGGCTGACCGACCGCAAGCTCGGCGAGTGGCTCGCCTGGGAGCGGTACACCCTCTGGCTGCGGTCGGTCTGGTTCCCGACCATCGACGCGGTCTACGCCCTGGCCGTGCTCGGGACCCTGGTCCTCGGCGGGCTGTTCACCCTGCGGGGCTGGATCACCGTCGGCCAGCTGACCACCGGCGTGCTGTACGCCCAGGCGCTCGTCGCCCCGGTCGACCTGATCCTGCGCTGGTACGACGAGCTGCAGATCGGGCAGGCCTCGCTGGCCCGGCTGGTCGGGGTGCGCGAGGTACCCGAGCACGAGAGCGACGAGGACGCGCTTCCGGACGGCCGGCAGGTCCGGGCGACGGATGTCCGGTTCGGCTACCGCGAGGGCGCCGACGTGCTGCACGGCATCAGCCTGGACGTCGCCCCGGGAAGCCGGGTGGCGCTGGTCGGGCCGTCCGGCGCGGGCAAGTCCACCCTGGGCCGGCTGCTGGCCGGGATCTACGCGCCCGGCCGGGGCAGTGTCACGCTCGGCGGGGCGGCGCTGGCGAGGATGCCGGCCGAGCGGGTCCGGGCACAGGTCGCGCTGGTCAACCAGGAGCACCACGTCTTCGTCGGCACCCTGCGGGACAACCTGCGGCTGGCCGTGCCGGAGGCCGACGACACCGAGCTGCGCGCCGCGCTGGACGCGGTGGAGGCCGGTGACTGGGTGGACGCGCTGCCGGAGGGCCTGGACACCGAGGTCGGTTCGGGCGCCACCGCGCTGACCCCGCCGCAGGCGCAGCAGCTGGCCCTGGCCCGGCTGGTGCTGGCCGATCCGCACACCCTGGTGCTGGACGAGGCCACCTCGCTGCTGGACCCGCGGGCCGCCCGGCACCTGGAGCGCTCGCTCTCCCGGGTGCTGGAGGGCCGGACGGTGATCGCCATCGCCCACCGGCTGCACACCGCGCACGACGCGGACGTGATCGCCGTGGTCGAGGGCGGGCGGATCAGTGAGTACGGCAGCCACCCGGAGCTGGTGGCGGCCGGTGGTCCGTACGCGGCGCTCTGGCGCTCCTGGCGCGACGAGCGATGACGCGAACGGTCATGATCGACTACAGCTGGTGAGCGAAGGTAAACCCGCACGGGGTGAGATTGCCCCGTGTGGGTTACTCCTGGGCGCGTAACCGGACAAATCGGGTTCGCGGCCAGCAGACTGCGCGGGTGACCAAGATTTCAGACGGCTCGTCCGGTTCCAAGCGCAGCGAAATCGCGGGAATCCCCACCCGGTACATCGGGATCGGCGTCATCGTCGTCCTGGCGGTGTGGTTCCTGTTCGCCAACCTCGACAAGGTGAAGATCCAGTTCTGGGTACTCACCGTCACCGCGCCGCTCTGGATCGCCCTGCTGGCCACCCTGCTCGCCGGCGGCGCACTGGGCTGGCTGCTGAAGGGCCGGCGCGGCAAGTGACCACCGCCCCCGGGGCCTCCGGCTTCACGCCGCTGATCGAGCTGCGCGGCGTCAACAAGCACTTCGGGGACCTGCACGTCCTGCAGGACATCGAACTGACGGTCGGGCGCGGGGAGGTCGTGGTGGTGATCGGCCCGTCCGGCTCCGGCAAGTCCACACTCTGCCGGGCGATCAACCGGCTGGAGCCGATCGAGGCCGGCACCATCGTGATCGACGGGCAGGCGCTGCCCGAGGAGGGCAAGGGCCTGGCCCGGCTGCGCGCCGAGGTGGGAATGGTATTCCAGTCCTTCAACCTGTTCGCGCACAAGACCGTGCTGCAGAACGTCTCGCTGGCCCAGATCAAGGTCCGGGGCCGCTCCCGGACGGAGGCCGACGCCAAGTCCCGGGCGCTGCTGGAGCGGGTCGGTCTGGCCTCGCAGGCGGACAAGTACCCGGCGCAGCTCTCCGGCGGCCAGCAGCAGCGGGTCGCCATCGCCCGGGCCCTCGCCATGGAGCCCAAGGCGCTGCTCTTCGACGAGCCCACCTCGGCCCTCGACCCCGAGATGATCAACGAGGTGCTGGACGTGATGCGCCGGCTCGCGAACGAGGGCATGACCATGGTGGTGGTCACCCACGAGATGGGATTCGCCCGCGCCTCCGCCAACCGGGTGGTCTTCATGGCCGACGGGCGGATCGTCGAGGACCGCGCCCCCGAGGCCTTCTTCAGCGCTCCCGAGAGCGCGCGCGCCCGGGACTTCCTGTCCAAGATCCTGAAGCACTGAGGCGGCGCCATGAGGGAGATGACCGCCGCACGGCTGCTCGCCGTCGCCGCGCTGGCCCTGCTGCTCACCGGCTGCGGCAAGCCGGGCACCCCGCCGCCCAAGGGCCCGCAGGCCGGTGCCCTGCCCAGCTACCAGGTGCGGAACGCCGCTGACATCACCGGCTCGCCCACCCTGGACGCCGCGCGCAGCCGCGGCCACCTGGTGGTCGGCGCCAAGGAGGACCAGCCCTACCTCGGCGAGAAGAACCCGGCCACCGGGGAGTACTCCGGCTTCGACATCGAGATCGCCAAGATGGTCGGTGCCTACCTCGGGTTCGCCCCGGACCGGATCGAGTTCAAGACCATCGCCTCGGCCAACCGCGAGACCGCGCTGCAGAACGGTCAGGTGGACTTCTACGTCGGCACCTACACCATCAACGACAACCGCAAGAAGCTGGTCGGCTTCGCCGGGCCGTACTTCATGGCCGGACAGTCGCTGCTGGTGCGCAAGAAGGACAACAGCATCCACGGTCCGGAGGACCTGAACGGCAAGAAGGTCTGCTCGGCGGCGGGATCCACCCCGTACCAGCGGATCCAGCAGCAGTACCCGAAGGCCAAGCTGATCGGCTACGACACCTACTCGGCCTGTGTGGACAACCTGATCACCGGCCAGGTGGACGCCGTCACCACGGACAACAGCATCCTGCTGGGCTACGCGGCCAAGGTGCCGGACGAGCTCAAGGTGGTCGGCCCGCTGTTCTCCCAGGAGCCGTACGGGATCGGGACCCCGAAGAACGACACCGTGCTGCGCGACGCGCTGAATGACGCCCTCGTCCAGCACGAGGAGAACGGCGACTGGAAACGGGCCTTCGAGGCCACCCTCGGCCTCTCCGGCGCGCCCGCGCCCACCCCGCCGCCGATCGACCGGTACTGAGAGGGCCCGCGCTGTGAAGACGCTGACCGACAACTGGTCGATCTACTGGAACGGCTTCCTCGGCACCCTTTCGCTGTTCGCGGTGAGCGCCGTGCTGTCGCTGGTGCTCGGCGTGCTGATCGCGAGCTTCCGGGTCTCGCCGGTGAAGCCGCTGCGGATCTTCGGCACCGGCTGGGTGACCCTGCTGCGCAACACGCCCCTGACGCTGCTGTTCTTCATCGTGGTGCTGGGCCTGCCGCGGTTCGACATCACCCTGCCGTTCTTCACCTTCGCGGTGCTCGCGCTCGGTTGCTACACCTCGGCGTTCGTCTGCGAGGCGATGCGCTCGGGCGTCAACACCGTGCCCTCCGGGCAGGGCGAGGCGGCGCGCAGCCTGGGGATGACCTTCGGCCAGACGATGGGGCTGGTGGTGCTGCCCCAGGCGTACCGGTCGGTGGTCGCGCCGATCGGCAGCGTCATGATCGCGCTGGCCAAGAACACCGCGATCGCCGGCTCGTTCAGCGTGACCGAGCTGCTCGGCACCTATCGGACCATCAACGAGCTGGGCTACAGCATCGTCTGGACCTTCGTCTGGATCGCTGTCGGCTATCTGATCATCACCCTGGCTATCAGCGCCGTCTTCAATCTGCTGGAACGACGAGTGGCGGTGTCGCGATGACCGTTCAATCCTCGGCGCTGTACGACATTCCGGGCCCACGGGCGATCGCCCGGCACCGGCTGTACGGCGTGATCGCGCTGCTGGTCATCCTGGCGCTGATCGGGTGGATCGTCTACATGCTGTTCCACACCCACCAGTTCACCTACCGGAAGTGGATGGCCTTCGAGTACCAGGGCGTCCAGGAGCTGCTGCTGCGCGGGCTCGGGAACACGCTGAAGGCCTTCGGCTGGACGGTGCTGTTCGCGCTGCCGTTCGGCGCGCTGTTCGCGGCCGGGCGGCTCTCCGACCACCGGGTGGTGCGCCGGCTCTCCACGCTGGTGGTCGAGTTCTTCCGGGCCATGCCGCTGCTGGTGATGATCTTCTTCATCTTCGTCGCGCTCAAGGTGCAGCCACTCTGGGCGCTGGTGGCCGGGCTGGTGCTCTACAACGGTTCGGTGCTCGCCGAGGTGTTCCGGGCCGGTGTGCTGGCGGTGCCCAAGGGGCAGCGGGAGGCGGCGTTCGCGCTCGGGATGCGCAAGACCCAGGTGATGACGTACGTGCTGGTGCCACAGGCCAACCGGGCGATGCTGCCGGCCATCATCAGCCAGCTGGTGGTCGCGCTCAAGGACACCTCGCTGGGGTTCCTGATCACCTATGAGGAGTTCCTGCACGCGGGCAAGCTGATCGCCACCAACCTGGACTACGATCTGCCCTTCATCCCGGTGGTGATGGTGATCGCGCCGATCTACATCGGGATGTGTCTGCTGCTCTCCTGGCTGGCGCACCTGGTCGAGCGCCGCGGCCGACGCCGCCCCAGCATGCGCGGCGGCCCGCCGGTGGCCAGGGCGGAGGTGGCGATGGGGCTGCCGCCGTCGGTGCAGCAGTAGCCGGGAGCGGTGGGGGAGACGGTTCGCTCCTGGACCATAGGTACGGATGGGGTTATGCCAATGACCTCCAAAGTCTGCTTATGATTACCCGGGCGGGGAACAGCGGACGGGCGGTCGGAGGGCGGTGGAGCCGGTGTTCGACTCACGCCACATCAGGACCTTCCACGAGGTCGTCCGGGCCGGTTCCTACTCGGCGGCCGCCCGCGAACTCGGCTACACCCAGCCGGCCATCACCCAGCAGATGAAGGCCCTCGAACGCACCGTCGGCGTACCGCTGTTCACCCGGGCCGGGCGGGGGCTGCGGCTCACCGAGGCGGGCGAGGCGCTCTCCCGGCACGCCGAGGTGATCCTCGGCAGCCTCTCCGCCGCCCAGCAGCAGCTCGCCGCGCTCGCCCGGCTGCGCGCCGGGCGCGTCCGGGTCTGCGCCTTCCCCAGCGCCAACGCCACCCTGATACCCGAGGCGATGGCCAGGCTGCTCGCCGAACACCCCGGGGTCCGGGTCGAACTGCTGGAGGCCGAGCCGCCGGACTCCGTCCAGCGGCTGCTGCGCGGCGAGTGCGACATCGCGCTGGCCTTCCGCTACCCGGGCGTGGCCGCCGAACTGCCGGACGGCCTGGACGAGATACCGCTGATGGAGGACCTGCTCACGGTCCTGCTGCCGGTCGGCCACCCGCTCGGCCGCCGGCACGCCGTCCGGCTGGCGGACCTCGACGGCGAGCGCTGGATCGCCGGCTGCCCGCGTTGCCGGGCCAACCTGCTGCACGTCTGCGCGGAGGAGGGCTTCGCCCCGGACATCGTCTTCTCCACCGACGACAACCTCGCCGTGCAGAGCCTGGTCGCCGCCGGGGTCGGCATCGCGCTGATGCCCGCGCTGGTGCTCTCCTTCATGTGCCACCGCAAGGTCACCGGCCGGGCCGTCGAACCGCACCTGCGCCGCCAGGTCAGCGCGTACGTGCTGCGCGACCACCGCCGGATCCCCGCCACCGCGCTGGTGCTGGACCAGTTGCGGTCGGCCGCCGCGGCCAGGGTCGGCTGCTGAACCCATAAGCCCGCGTTGGGTAACCCTGAAGAAACCCTCGTTGGACGTGATAGGTCGGCCGGGTCGAACCTGCTGGCATGACACCCTCAGCCACGGTCGGCAGTGACCGGCTCACCGAGCGTATGGCCGCCCTGATCGGCGAGATCCGCGCCGTCGTGGACCGCGGCCTGCCTCCGGAACTCACCGCCTACCTGGTCGGCGAACGACTCGCCCCGCACCTGCTCGCCGGCCCTGACGGCGCCGACGCGCTGCTCACCGCTGGCCAGCGCGAGGGCGACCCGGACCGCTACCGTCAGCACGTCCTGCACGCCGAGCCCGACGGCGGCTTCTCCGTCGTGGCCCTGGTCTGGCTGCCCGGCCAGGAAACCCCGATCCACGACCACGTCTCCTGGTGCGTGGCCGGCGTCCACCAGGGCCAGGAGAGCGAGACCCGGTACCGGCTGGTCTCCGACGGGCGCACCGCCCACCTCGTGGAGACCGAGCACGTGGTCGGCCCGGTCGGCAGCGTCGCCGCCTTCGCCCCGCCCGGTGACATCCATCTGGTCCGCAACGCCTGCGGTTCCACCGCCATCTCGATCCATGTGTACGGCGCCGACATATCCCGGCTCGGCACCAGCATCCGGCGGGTCTACCGGCTGCCCGCCGACGGGCGACGGTGAGCGCGCGGTGGCACTGACCGTCCGGGAGCGGCACACCCGCACCCGTCTGCTGCCCCCGCTCGGCGGGGACGCCCCCGGCCTGCTGCTCGCGGCGCTCGGGGTGGCCGCCGCGATCGCCGTCCACCAGGCCGTCCCCGCCGTGCCCAAGCTGACCGCCGCCGTCGTACTCGGGATCGCGGCGGCCCACCTGCCCGGGCTGCGGCCGGTGGTCCGGGGGGTGGCCAGGCCCGGACTGTCCACCGCCGGGCGGCGGCTGATGCGGATCGGCATCGTGCTGCTCGGCCTCAAGCTCGGCCTGGACGACGTGCTCGGCCTCGGCTGGGCCACCGTCGGCATGGTGCTCGCCGTGGTCTCCGTGACCTTCGCCGGCACCTGCTGGCTCGGGCGCCGGCTCGGCCTGCCCGGCGACCAGCCGCTGCTGGTCGCCACCGGGTACTCGATCTGCGGGGCGTCGGCGATCGGCGCGGTCAGCCAGGCCGCCGGCAGCGAGGAGGAGGACGTCGCCGCGTCGGTCGCCCTGGTCACCCTCTGCGGGACCCTCGCCATCGCCGTCCTTCCGCTGCTCCAGCACCCGCTCGGGCTCGGTGAGGCCGACTTCGGGCGGTGGGTCGGCGCCAGCGTGCACGACGTCGGCCAGGTGGTCGCCACCGCGCAGACCGGTGGGGCGGGTGCGCTGCGCGAGGCCGTACTGGTCAAGCTGATGCGGGTGGTGCTGCTGGCGCCGCTGGTCGCCGGAGTCGCCGTCGCGGTGCGGCGCGCGCACCGGGCCCGCGCTGCCGGGTCGGACGGGTCGGACGGGTCGGACGGGGGAGCGGCGGGCGGGCGGGCCGGGCGCCCGCCGATCGTGCCGCTGTTCGTGGCAGGCTTCCTCGGGATGATCGCGCTGCGCAGCACCGGTGTCCTGCCCGAGCGCGCGCTCACGCTGGCCGGCGACGCCCAGGAACTGCTGCTGGCCGCCGCCCTGTTCGGCCTCGGCAGTGCCGTGCACCTGCCCAGCCTGGTGCGTACCGGCGGGCGGATCGTTCTGCTGGGCCTCGCCTCGTGGGTGATGATCGCGGGGATCTCCTACGCGGGGGTGCTGGTCACGACGTGAGCGAGGGACGCGGGGGCTCCGCTATTGTCGGGCGGGTACTCGCTCGGCGAGAGAGCCCGAGCCCGGAACCGAGCTTCGAGGAACGCCGCATGTCCACCGCACTGCCCGAACGGGACGGTTACGACGCCGTCGTCACGCTCGACCGGCGGGAGGGCCCGTTCGGCGAGGTGGTACTGCGGCAGCGCGGTCGGCACTTCGAGATCATCGCCAACGGCTGCTTCCTGATGGACACCGCCGACGGGCGTTCGGAGCGGCTGCTGATCCAGGCGGCGCTGGACGAGCTCGACCGCACCGGTGCCGCGGTGGAGCGGCCGTCGGTGCTCATCGGCGGGCTCGGGGTGGGCTTCTCGCTGGCGTACGCGGCGGCCGAGCCGCGCTGGGGCCGGATCGCCATCGTCGAGCGGGAGGACGCGATCATCGACTGGCACCGCACCGGGCCGCTGGCGGCCTTCTCGGCCGGCGCGCTGGACGACGAGCGGGTCGCGGTGCTCCACACCGATCTGCTGGAGTACCTGGCCGCGGCGGACGGCGAGCGGTACCACGCGCTCTGCCTGGACATCGACAACGGCCCGGACTGGACGGTGACCGACTCCAACGCCGGGCTGTACGGCGCGGACGGGCTGGCCGTGCTCCGGCACCGGTTGCGGCCGGGCGGGGTGCTGGCGGTCTGGAGCGCGCAGCCCTCCCCGGCCTTCGAGGAGGCGCTGCGCGCGGCCGGCTTCGCGGACGTGGTCACGCACGAGATCCCGGTCGCCCGGGGCGTGCCGGACGTGGTGCACCTGGCCCGCCGCGCCGGCTGAGCGGGCGGCGGGCAGGTGCGGCGACAGCCGGGTTACTTCAGGCCGTTGTCCACGGCGGCCATCAGCTCGCCGCCGGCGGTGTCACCGTCGAAGGACCAGACCATCGCGCCGGCCAGCCCCTGGGACTTGATCCAGGCGGTCTTGCGGGCGATCTCGGTCGGGTCGTCGTAGGTGTAGAACACCGTCCCGTTGTAGAGGTACGAGAAACCGGCCACCGGATCCCGGTAGAGGGTGTAACCGCCGCTCGTGGCCAGGTCCTTGAGCTTGTGGTAGTCCTCGAACCCGGCCTCGTAGCTGCCCGGCGCGGGGCCGGTCGCGCTCTGGAAGAGGCCGTTGGTGGTGCCGCGCGGCACGCCCGTCCAGCCGCGTCCGTAGAACGGGATGCCCAGGGTCAGCTTGCTCTTCGGGGCGCCGCCGTTGACGTAGGCGTTGATCGCGATCTCGGAGCTGAACTGGCGGTCCGGGGTACTCGGGTCGCCGGCCGCGAGCTTGATCGCGGACTGCTGGTTGGTGCTCATCTCCCAGCCGCCGTGGTAGTCGTAGCCCTGGATGGTGGCGAAGTCGAAGGCGCCGAACAGGCCCGGGACGTCGATGCCCGCGGTGATCTTCGCCGGGTCGGCCGGGAGGAAGGCGCTCAGCGTGTAGTGCTTGCCGGTGGTGGTGCCGAGCGCGTCCAGCTGACGGCGGAACTCCTGGGCCAGCAGGGTGTAGTTGGCCTTGTCGGCGGGCTTGTAGATGTTGCCGAGGTGCCCGTCGGAGTTCGGCCACTCCCAGTCGAGGTCGATGCCGTCGAAGATGTTGGCCGCGCTGCCCGCGCCGCCGCGGCCGTCGATGACCGGCAGGTTCCCCTTGATGTACATGTCGATGCAGGAGCTGACCAGCGCCTTGCGGGAGGCGTCGGTGGCCGCCGCGTCGGAGAACCACTTGCTGTACGACCAGCCGCCGATCGAGATCTGGATCTTGAGGTTGGGGTACTTGGCCTTGAGCTGCTTCAGCTGGTTGAAGTTGCCGGCCAGCGGCTGGTCCCAGGTGTCCGTGGTGCCCGCCACCGAGCTGCCGGCGTCCCAGCCCTTGCCGAAGTCGGCCCAGGCGTCACCGGCGCCGTCGCCCGCGTTGGGGTCGGAGTCGTTGCCGGCCGCCTTGTTGGTGATGAAGCACTGCTTGGTGGTCGGGTGGATGTTGGCGAAGGCGTAGTTGAGCGTGGTGAGGCGGCCGGCCGAGCCCGAGGTGTCCAGCTTCTTCACGCTGTAGCCGCGGGCGTAGATGGACCACTGGGTGAAGTAGCCGATCTTCAGCGCGCCCGGGTTGGTGCCGCCCGGCTTGGTCTTGCCGGTCACCGGGCCGGAGGCGGTGGAGACGTTTCCGGCCGCGTCGCGGGCCTTCACCGTGAAGGTGTACGAGGTGTCCGGGGCCAGGTTGCCGACGGTGGCGGCGGGGTCGGTGACGGTCGCGGCGAGCGCGGTGCCGTTGTAGACGTCGTAGGCGGTGACGGCGACGTTGTCGGTGCTGGGGGCCCACGCCAGGGAGATGCTGTTGGCGTCCGAGCCGGTGACGGTCGGGGTGCCGGGGGTGGTCGGCGCCTGCCTGTCCGGGTCGGTGGGCGGCTTGGTCGTGACGCTCAGCGGACCGGCGGCGGCCGAGCGGTTGCCCGCCGCGTCGAAGGCCTGCACGGTGAACTGGTAGGTGGTGCCGGCGGTCAGGCCCTTGACCGTGACGGCGGTGGTGCTGCCGTCGGTGGTCGCCACCTTGGCGCCGTTCTGGAACACGTCGTAACCGGTGACGGCGACGTTGTCGGTGCTCGCCGTCCAGGACAGATCGGCCGTGGTCTGGGTGGAACCGGTGGACTGGAGGCCGCCGGGAACGCTCGGCGCGGTCTGGTCCCCGCCCGTGCCGTCACACGGCTGGCCGTTCAGCTTGCAGTTCAGCAGCGGCGCGTAGGTGCCCGAGTAGGAGACGTTGAAGCCGAGGTTGTACGAGCCGCCGGGCGGCAGGCTGCCGGCCCAGCTGGGGTTCTTGACCGTGACGTGGGAGCCGGAGGTGGTGTAGGTGGCGTTCCACAGCGAGGCCAGCGTGTTGGCGGTCGGCAGGTCGAACTCCAGGGTCCAGCCGTTGACCGGCGCGCTGGAACCGTTGGCGATGGTGTAGCTGCCCTCGTAGCCGGCGCCCCAGTCGCTGCCCTTGGTGAACGTCGCCGTGGCGGAGCCCGCGGCGGTGGCGGGGCCCGCGGCGGCGGTGGTGGCGGGCAGTGAGACGGCGAGTAGTGGGACGAGCAAAGTCCCGGCCGCGAGCAGCGGCAGTTTGATCCGACGTCGTTGCATGAAGATGGCTCCTGTCCTGGGGCCTCCGGGCATGCCGGGTCGCCCCGTTACCTGTGGGGAGGTGTCAGGTGCGTGGAGCAGCGTGCGGGAGCTCCGGCCGTGGGGTGGCGCGGAACGGGAGACCTCGGGCCGTCGGGGTGCCACGGAGGGTCCTGTGCTTACCGAGGGTAAAGAGCCCTTCGTCAACTGGCAATAGGTCTGTACCAGTTGGCGGCCGTGTGCATGGCAGAGCCCTGCGGCGGGCCTTGGTTGACCTGGGGCTTTGTCAACAGCCTTGGGCCGGTTGGCTGTTCGGTGTGGCTTCGGTGCGGAGGGAATGGGGGTGGGGGCTTCTGGCAACGGCGCGGTGGCCGTCCCGTCTGGGGACGGGACGGCCACCGGGGCGCGGTTGGGCCTGGCGTTCGGCCTCGGCCTCGGTTTCGGCCTGGGCCTCAGCCGAAGGGGCTGGTCTCCGGTGCGGCGGCCGGGGCGGTCTCGGCCGGGGCGGGGGAGGGGAGGTCCTGCGGGGCGAAGGGGTTGAAGTCCGGCGGCGGGATCATCACCGGCGTGCCCTTCGGCTTGCGCTCCGGGTCGTCCGGGGTGTCAGCGCCCTGGGCGGAGACGGTCGGCGGGGCCGAGGGCGGCGGCGGGACGGGCGCGGGCTGCCGCGGGATGGTGGTGCCGAACGGGTCGGCCGGCTGGTCGGCCGTCACCGTGCCGAACGGGTCGGCGGTGTGGACGGCGGCCGGGACGGTCTCGGCCGGGGCGGGGGGCGGGAGGTCCTGCGGGGCGAAGGGGTTGAAGTCCGGCGGCGGGATCATGACGGGGGTGCCCTTGGGCGGCTCGTCCTGCGGTCGTTCGGCGGGCGCGGGGTCGGCGGTCGTGTCCCGCAGGTGCGCCGGCAGCGGGGCGGAGGCATCGGGTGTGGTGCCGTCGGGTGTGGTGTCGTCCGGCGAGAGGGCGCCGGACGGGCTGTCGGGTGCGGCCTCGTCGGGGGCGTCGGGGGCGGCGGCGTAGGTGAACGGTGCGGGCTCGACGGCGGGTGGCGCGGCCTCGACGGGCACGGCGGGCGCGGTGGTGACGGCGGGGGCGGGCAGCGTGCCGGGCACGCCGTCCCAGCCGAACTGCACGCTCTTCAGCAGCTCGGCGAAGACCTCGGTGTACAGCTCCCAGTCCTGCGGCTGGGCGGTGGACAGCTGGACGCAGAGCACCGAGACGCCGTCCGGCAGCGGGACGAACGCCTCCACGACCGAGGTGACCACCCAGCGCCGCAGTCCGTCGGCGGCCAGCGGGCCGGGCACCGGGATGCTGCGGGCCTCGACCAGGACGGCGGCCGGGCCGGCGGGCAGCAGCACCGTCCAGACCTCGGCGTGCCGGCGGACGGTGGCCAGTTCGGTGGCGAGGCCGGTGATCGGCAGCGGGTGGCGGGCCAGCGAGACCACCAGAGTGGCGTCGGTCGCCCGGCCGTTCGCCTCCAGCGCGGACACGCCCGCGTAGACCGCGCCCGAGGAGGTGACCAGGTCCGCCAGGGTGGCGGCGATCACCGCGAAGTCCCGGCGCGGTGCCGGGCCGGTACCGCTGAACAGCTCCTCGGCGGTCTCGGCCAGATGTGCCGTCAGCTCCTCGGCTGCCGCGGCGGCGGCCGGATCCGTACCGTTCCCCGCTGCCGGGCCGGTCGGCACCGTCCGGGCGGAGACGCCCGCCGGGCCGCCCGGGGCGGTCAGCGGGTGGAAGCCGGGCGGGAGCACCAGCCGGACCTCGGCGCCCGCGCCGGTGGGCAGTTCGACCGCTTGCCGGGTCTGCTGCCCGGATGCCAGCGCGGCCAGCGCGGCGGCGAACGGCGGGCGCAGCTTCAGGTCGGCGATCTCGCCGGTCACCGGCAGCTCGAACAGCGCCGCCGAGGTGGTGCCCCGGTCGGCCACCGCGCCGCGGACCGCTCCGCCGCCGTAGCGGGCGAGCAGCCCGGCGGTGACCCGCTCGGCCACCGGGGTACCGCTGCCGGGACGGGCCGTGCCGGCGGTGAGTACGGTGCCGAGCCGGTCGACGGCCGCGTGCACCGGGCCGTTGGGCGCGAGCGGCAGGTTGAACAGCGCCTCGGCCTCGGGGTGTGTGCCCGCGCGCAGGGCGGTCAGCGAGGCCGCGGGGTGGCGCGAGGTGAGCTCGTCGAGGAGCGCGTCGGTGAGTGTGCCGAGGGTCGCGGAGACCTGCTCCGCCGCTGCGAAGGGGCTGGTCTCCGCACTGAACTGGCCGTGCTGGGTCAACTGGTGAGCCCCCGCTCTGCTGCGTGTACGTGTGGTGGTGCCGGCAGATCCGTGCACATTCCTATCAGAGGCCGCCGCCGGGGCAGAACCGGCCGCCGGGGGGCCGGGCGGCCGGGCCCGTCAGAGGGCGGCCGGAGGGACGGATCCGGAGGCCAGCGCGGCGACGGTGTCCGCGATCCCGGGGGCGGCGAACAGGGCGGCGAGGTCGCGCACCAGGCGCCCGGTCGGGCCGTCGGGGCGCTCCCCGGCGAAGAACCCGGCGAGTTCGGCGGCCAGCGCGGGCTCCCGGGCGGCGGTCAGCGTCAGGGCGGCCACGAACTCCTGCACCAGGTGGAGTTGGAGCTCCTCCAGCGGCACCGAGCGGTCGGCCAGCCACTCCAGTGAGGTGATCTCGGCGTTGGCGATCCAGGCGCGGACGGCCAGCCGCAGACCGGGGCTCGGCGACGGGATCGCCAGATGGGCCAGGATCTGATCGTGCGCGGCCCGCCGGACCTCGTCGATCACCGCCGAGGTGCCCGGGCTGGCCGCCACCGAGCCGCCGCGCAACAGGGCCGCGAAGCCGGGGCCGTGGCTCTGGACGAAGTCCAGGTAGCGGCCCATCACCCGGTACAGCCGCTCCGACAGCGGGCCATCGGCCGGCTCCTCGAAACGGCCCGCCAGCTCGTGTCCGGCCCGGCGCAGCGACTCCTCGTACAGCGCCTGTTTGCCGGGGAAGTAGTGGTAGACCAGCGGCCGGGAGGCGCCGGCCGCCGCCGCGATGTCGTCGATCGACACCTCCTCCGGCGGGCGGCGGCTGAACAGCTCCAGCGCGACGGCGATCAGCTGCTCGCGCCGCTCGTCCACGCTGAGCCGCCGACGCGGCCGTTCGGCGCCTCGGTCGCCGCTCCGGCCGCGGCCGTGGACGTCACCGCTTCGGTCGGGGCGTGCGGACGTGGGCGACGCCGACGGCGTTCGGGAAGCCATGCGCGCCACCCTATCCGGCCCGTGCCGCGCGCCCTAGCCGGGCGCATCGGACCGTCCAACAGGGCGGTCCGATACGCCCGGACCGGGGGAGTGGCCCCGTCAGGGGGATCCGGCCCGCCCTCCGCTTCCGCCCCCCCGGAGCACCGGCGCGGGCGGTCCTGGTGCCGCGTCAGCACTCCCACTTGTGGGAGCGCAGGTAGGTGCCGGCCCCGGAGAGGTTCAGCTTGGCGTCCTTCGCCAGACAGAACACCTTGGTGCCGCCCCAGTCGGTGGCCGTGTAGGCGGACACGGGCGCACCCGACTCGCCGTGGTTGTAGACGGACCGAACCCGGGTGCCGGCGGCCCAGCCGCACACGATCTGGCCGTTGGACCAGTCCGCGTCGTCGACCCGCCACTCGCACCTGGATCCGGTCCCGTTGTCGCCGGTCCAGGCGCAGAACAGTCCGGACGCGCAGTCCGGGTAGCCGGTGGCCGTCGCCTCGGCGGAGGCCGGGAACAGCCCGCTCAGCGTGGCCGCCAGGGCCATCCCCGACACCACTCGCACCACCCTGCTGATTCGCACCATCAGATCCCCTCGTCCCAGGTCGCTCGGGCATTGCCGTGGTCACGGCAGTGCGGACACGAACCTAGAACCCCCAACCGCCGGTCGGCAGGGCGCGACCAGGAGCGCGGAGGATCGTGCACGGGAGTGCGGTTCACCGGATCACGCCCCTGCTGGAGGAAGCGTCGCGCGGAACTCCAGGTAGCGGCGGTACGCCTCGATGCCGTCCGGGACGAACTCGTCGCGGGCCAGCCGGGCGTCCAGCTCCCGCGGGGTCAGCCAGGCGTGCCAGGCGACCTCCGACTCCTGCGGCGCGACCGGGCCGTTCCACCGGGCCTCGTACACGTCGCACCACCAGGAGAGGCCGTCCCGCCGGAACAGGAACTTGAACAGCGGGCGCGGCTCGATCCCGCTGACCCCCAGTTCCTCCTCGGCCTCCCGGACGGCCGCGCCCGGGTAGCTCTCGCCCGCGCCGACCACCCCGCCGACGAACATGTCGTACGCGCCGGGGGCGAACATCTTGGTGTCGGTGCGCCGGTGGACGAAGAGCCGTCCGGCCGGGTCGCGGACCAGGACGAAGACGCACCGGTGGGTCAGCCCCCGCCGGTACACCTCCCCGCGCGTGGCGGTACCGGTCACCCGGTCGTGCTCGTCGACGACGTCCAGCAGCTCTTCGGCAGGGTTGGTCATGACGGACAGGTTAGGGTTCTCCGGGCCCGGATCGAACGCGGGCACGAGTACGGAACGACGGGTTGAGGCGGCACGCGGTGGTGGAGATCCGGGGCGGGACGGCCGAGGGCTTCGAGCCGGTCAGGGCGGCCTTCGCGGGCGGCTTCCGTGAGCACGGCGAGCTCGGCGCGGCGTTCGCGCTGTACGTGCGCGGCCGCAAGGTGGTCGACCTGTGGGGCGGCGACGCCAGGCCCGAGGTCGGCGGGCGGCCCGCGCCGGCCGTGCCGTGGACGGCCGGCACCGCGCAGGTGCTGCGCTCGGTCACCAAGGGCCTGACCGCCACCACGGCGCTGCTGCTGGCCCAGCGTGGGCAGCTCGACCTGGACGCGCCGGTCGCCGAGTACTGGCCGGAGTTCAAGGCGGCCGGCAAGGAGCGGGTGCCGGTGCGCTGGCTGCTCTCGCACCAGGCCGGGGTGCCCGCGCTGGACGTGCCGCTGGGCCTGGCCGACGTGCTCGGCTGGGAGCGGGCGGCGGCCGCCGTCGCCGCCCAGGCGCCCGCCTGGGAGCCCGGCACCGCGCACGGCTACCACCCGTACACCTTCGGCTGGCTGGTCGGCGAGGTGGTGCGGCGGGCGAGCGGGCGGACCGTCGGCCGGTACTTCGCCGAGGAGATCGCCCGCCCGCTCGGCCTCGACCTGTGGATCGGACTGCCGGCCGACGCCGCGCACCGGGTCGGGCGGCTGGTGGACCTGCCCGCGCCGCAGGCCGGCAGGACCGGCCCGAGCGGGCTGCGGCTGCGCCCCAAGCAGGCGGTGCGGGACGCCTACCGGGACCCGGCCTCGCTGACCGCCCGGGCGTTCGCCTCGGTGCGGCCCGAGGTGGACCTCAACGACCCCGTGGTGCAGGCCGCCGAGATACCCGGCGCGGGCGGCATCGGCACCGCCCGCTCGCTGGCCCGGTTCTACGCCGCGCTGATCGGTGTCGCCGACCGGCAGGGGGGTGGCACGGCGCCGCCGCCGCTGCTCGGGCCGGAGCTGCTGGCCCGGGCGGCCGGTCCTGCGGTCAGCGGGCCGGACCGGGTGCTGATCGTGAACTCCGCCTTCGGCCTGGGCTTCTTCCGGCACGGCCCGACGTCCCCGATGGCCTCGCCGGCGAGTTTCGGCCACCCGGGCCGGGGCGGTTCGCTGGGCTTCGCCGACCCGGACCTGGGCATCGGCTTCGGGTACGTCACCAACGGCATGCAGCCCGGCGTCACGGGGGACATCCGTTCCCGGGGCCTGATCCGGGCGGTGCGGGCGTGCCTGGACGGGGGCGCCGCGGACCACCTGCGGTAGGGCCGGGCGGCGCCACGTGCGTGTGCTTCGCGCGTCGGCCTGTGCGGTGGACCGGGCCGGTCAGGCCTGGCCGGTCTCGAAGCGGCCGATCCGGTCGCCGACGACGGTGAACCGCCAGACGGTGCGCATCTCGCCCCAGGTCTCGTTGCTGTAGTTGGCGATCAGCGACCGCCCGCTGTCCGATTCCGACTGGACGTCCATGTGGCCGCGGCTGGAGAAGATCTCACGGTCGATCCAGTCCCGCAGGTCGCGGTCGGAGCCGTCGTCGGACATCGTCGCGTCCGCGGTGAGCAGGTTCAGGAAGGCGTCCTGGTCGCCCGCGTTGATCGCGGTGACGGCGGCGCGGACGGTCGGGTCGGAGAGTTTGGCGGTGGCGATGGTCATGCGGGGTCTCCCAGGAGTGAAGGGTCGGGACTCCTGTTTATGGCGTCACCCGGTCGTGTTCGGGCATGTCGGCGGCGCGTCGGAGATTTCGGACATCCATGTGCTTGGATCCCGATATCGGTGAGGTGCTCAGCGAGGGAGACGCGGCCGGGAGCTCGTACGGGCGCCGGGCCGCGGGCCACGGGGAGTGGTTGCGGGGTGGGGGGGCCGGCACGCCACCACAACCCCCAAGTAGCCAAACCCCGGGTGGGGGGGGCGGGCCCACCCCGGGGCCGCGGGGGTCGAAAAAACCCCCGGCGGAAGC